>CAZMTO010000007.1:0-64362 GCA_964569265.1 uncultured Peptococcaceae bacterium
CAAGAGTGCCTTAGATTTAGGTGAGTACGGCTGCGCAGGCACCCATACGGGCACAAGCGATTTAGGCGTACTGATAGTACGCCGCTGAGCCAAGCAGACAACGAGCCTAAAGATAAGGTGCTATTGTCCCTTCTGGGGCTATTGGACTTCCTTTAAGAGTAAACATACACCAACCCCCAACACCCCCACCCCAACCACCTGCCATACCGAAAACGGCGTTTTTTCCAAACCAAACAGCCCCAGCCAATCAATAACTGCCGCCGTTAAAACCTGCCCGGTAACAATAGCCGTGGTGGCCGCCGCCGCACCCAGCCGCGGTATAGACACCATAACACCGTAAATTATCGCCACATTTATAACGCCGCTTAAATAGCCATACCATGGCAGGCTGCCTATTTTGCGCCAGTCACCGTCGCCCGCACCGATAACAAAAAGCAACACAAACAGCACGGCCAGCCCAACAATGTGCATCAAAAAGTTGCCCTCCACCGTGCCAATAAGCTTGCTTACCTGCCCGTTAATACTGCCCTGCACTGCCATCAGCAGCCCGGCCAGCGCCGGCAACAGCCATATAATCCAATTCATAAAAACACCTACCCCCTTAAAATTTGCTTCTGGGATAGGTGTTTCCATTTTTGCCAAAATTATACTTTTAATTTTTTGTGCGGCTAACTGCCCGCTGCAAAAGCCCGGCGGCGCTCCCGCGCGCAACAGCCAAGCCTACGCAGCCACTTTACCTGCCGCGTAACAATTCCCCTGTTCAGCTTGGTATTCGCAGCAGAGTACCGGCAGCCAGTTCACCCTCCGGCAGGCGGTTGGCCTCCTTTAGGCGCTCTATCGAAATATTATGCTTTAAGGCAATGCTCATAGCGTTTTCTCCGGGCTTAACCACATAGTATTTTATCATAAAGCCGCCACTGTCACCTCGGGCAGGCACCTCGCGCCGGGGCGGTGCAGGGTCGGCAGCACGCGCCGCCAAACGCACTTTAACCCCCACGCTGTTTACCATTTGCGGCATAGCGGCAGACGCCGCCGGTACTTCTGCCGCCACCTCAACTACCGGCGGTTCAACCTGCTGCACCGGGGCGGCTTCACTTTCAACTTCTATCGGCATACTTGCCTGTATGGTATCCTCCGGCACATCTTCTGCACCGCTTTGCACAACAGGTTCTGCCTCGGCAACCTCCACCACTTCTTCGCTTATTTCTTCTATTTCTTCTATTTCTTCTATTTCTTCTATTTCTTTTATTTCTTCTTTCTCTACTTTATCTATCGTATCTACTGCTATATCTGCTGCTGTATCTGCTGCTTTATTTTCCACGTTTACCACTGCTGCCTCCTTTTCGTTTTCATCTTTCACACTGATTATTTCACTGCTGTCATCAGCAACGTTTGCCGCTGCCGCTTTGGCTGCTTCGTCACCGGCTCCCATCAGCTCCTCGCCGCGCGCCTGCATACGCGCTATAGCCGCTGCCGTCAAAATAGAACGAAAACGGCCTTTATTAAGGGGCGGTGCATATATCTGCTCCTGGGTCTGGTCTTTGGCACCAACAACTTTTGCTGCCACAACAGGCGGCTGCTGTTTTTCCACAAAATTATCCACGGGCTTTTCCACCGGGTTTTGCACGGGGGTTTCCACAATTTTTGCGTTTTCTGCAACATCGTCTGTATTTTTTGCCGCAACCGTTTCCGTTAACGCTGTTGGCTGCCACACCGGCAGCTTATGTTCCGGCAAATCGGGCGCAGCATCGACCTTAACCACCGGGCTAACCCTTCTGTCGGGCTGCCATTGCGGTATACGGCTTGCCGCAGGCGACTGTGCTTTATCCGGTGCCGTCACAGGTGCCGCATCATCGTCTAACACCCCCTTAGATGATATTAAACGCGGTGCTTCTGCCCGTTTTTTTTCAGCCGCTCTGCCGCCAAAAAAGCGGTCTATCTTGCTTTCTATCCGCGCCTCCGGCTTGTCGACATCGGGCATAGGCAGGCTGCTGCACCACACACGCCGCGGCCCGCCACTATCCGCAGACGGCATCGTCGGCGGTTTAAGCTTATCTTCCTGCCAGCAAAATTCACCCAAATAGTTCACCAGCAATTCCGCCGAAAATTCCAACACATACGGTGATAACAGCCTTATCATCGGCTTCTTTATAACAGCGTGCAAATCTGCCGCCTCAATATCCTCTGTATAAGCGCCCGGTGGCCAGCCCGGCGGTATCGCCGCCTTTAAAGGCAGCGTGGCGCGATGCTTGCACAGCCCCCGGCCTTCCACCCCTTTATACTCCAAGTCCAGCTCGTAAACACCGCGCAGCCAAAAGCCCTTATCTGCCGGGGTAAGCTTTTCAATAAACACACCGGCCCTAACTTTATCTATATATCTTACGCCCATAGCCTGCTTGGGCAAAAAAACCGTTTGCTGCAACGGCAGCGCCAGCCCGGCAGTGCCGCCTTTTTGCTTTACCATAGCTTTAACCTCCCAAAAGCTCAATCATATTGCTGTTGCCCTGTTCAATTAAGCTATATGCGCTGCCCCAACCAAATATAACCGTCAATAGCCGCGTTCGGCTGCCATTTGCCAAAGCTTAGCCAAAATATCGCTGCATATGGCATCCACCCGGGCAAAATCTGTAGCCGCTGTATAATAGGCCGCCAAATCAGCCAAATCTTTTTCGGCCTTCAACAGTTGTTCATTAAGTAGCTGTTGCATTGCCTGATCATCTTCGGGCGCCATATCTTCGGCCCGGCCGCTAAACATCGTCTTATCATCTACCAGTTCGTCGGTATAAAGCGGCTCCAGACCCGGTAAATCAGCAGCCAGCACCGCCACCGACAACTGCGGCAATATCAGCATTTGCAGGGTATCCGGGCATAGTGCATTATAATAAAGGTCAATATCAAAGCCACGTGCCGCACTTAAAGCAGCTATGCGTTCTAACACCGGGGCAGCATTGCCGCAAAGCAAAAACCGCCTGCACCCCGCCGATACCTCCTGCGCGTAGCTAAGCCAGCCGTCTGCCGTGTAAACCGCCGCAAAAAACCGCCGCACCAGCCTGAAGTTTTCTGCAAAAATTTTTTCAGCCAGGCAAGCGGCAATTTCATCAATTTCTTCCTCGCTAAGGCGCACACCCGGCGCAGCATAAAGCTTTGGCCTGTTTTGGCTGTATACCGTAAGCAGCCCGGCCTCGGTTAACATATTTTGCTTTACTGCGGCACTAAGCTCTTTTATTTCGCGGTGATACCGCCGCAGCTTATCGGCCTGCCAACATTCCGCCAAATTATAAACTTCCTCTACCACACCCAAATTTTGCGGGTGCAGATATTCCATAAAACCAACATCAACAACCGCCGCCTGCAATTCCGGTATAATCACCCCTTCGGCTGCTCCCGGCTCGGCGGCAGCTTGCCACAGTTCCACATCCAGCCCACGTTCACTAAGGCTTTGTGCCACCCGCGCTATTATGCTGCTTTTGCCGCAGCCCGGCGCCCCCAGCAGCATAAACACACGCTCCAAATGCTTTATATTGTCGGCCGCAAAACTTATATAGCCGTTGGCCGTGTTGCAGCCAACTATCATCCTCTTTAGCCTGCCCTGCTTCATTTTACCACGCCCCTAACCAGCTTTTGCCTAAAATTATGCAGCAGGATAAGCCGCCGTTACAAATAAAAAAACCCGCAGCCTAAGCTACAGGTCTTTATAACATTTAATATTTTATCAGGCCAGCCATTCTACGGTAAAGCCCAGCACTTCGCGGCCATCTATCGTCAGCAAAATAAGCTGCACTTCGTTTTTGTTATACCGATAACTGCCGGCAGCATCGGCTGCATAGCCCAAATCTGCCAGCTTAAAAGCCGCCTCTTCTACCGCACTGCCTACCGCAATATCAAACACCAAAACATCGGCGCTTTTGCTGCTAAGGCGTTTAATTGTGCCGTCATCGGCTATCAATGCCGAAATATCCTCATCGTGATAGCTGTATTCCGTGCCGCCTATGCTTATATTTTCGGCATCCGGCTCGCCCAAAGCATCGGTCATCTGCTCTTTGGTCATACCCAGCAGCACGCCGCCAAACTGCATATTTTCATTAAGCTCCAGCAATGCCTCGTTAGGCTCCGGCATAGAACAAGCCGCCCCTATCAGCAGCAACAGTGCCAACAGCCCCGCACTAAAAAGTTTTTTCACCGTATGCCTCCTTTATATCAGCTATATCAGCCTGCCTGCTGTTCGCTGTCATCAACTGACGGCAACATCGTCGCCAGCACCTCTACTGCCTTGGCCAACTGCGGGTCAAGCTCCGGGTTCATCGAATAATCCGCCAAACTGTCAGCCTCTGCCGGCATAGGGTATTCAATATCAGGCTCTATGCCCACGCCGTGTATATCGTTATGATGTGCCGTGCTGTATTTGGCCGATGTATAACGCAGCCCCGCACCCGATTTAAGCTGGCGGAGATCCTGCACAATGCCCTTGCCGTAGGTTTTTTCACCGATAAGCGTAGCTGCACCGCAATCGTGTGCCGCCCCTATAACAACTTCTGACGCACTGGCCGAATGACCGTTTTGCAAAATAACCGTCGGTTCGGCAATAGCTTCGCGGTTAGACGTATACGAATATTCACCGTCGGTACCGCAAATATACATCATCGGCTCGCCCTTGGGCACAAACATATTGCATATCTGCAAGGCAGCCGTAAGCTCACCGCCGCCGTTGTTGCGCAAATCCAGTATCAGGCCCTGCATACCCTGCGCCAGCAATTCATCATATGCTTCAATAAACTGTTCGCCGGTATTCTGGTTAAAGCTGGATATTTTTATCAGCCCCATACCGTTGGGCAGCAGCTTTTGGTCTACCGTTAAAATATCCACCTCATCGGTAACAACCTCTATGGTCACATTTGTAACCTCGTCCCCGTCGGCACGCTCCATCACCAACTCTAATTCAGTACCAACCTCATAGCCCACCATTTTATCGGCCACGGCATCGTAGCTCAGTCCGGTAAGGTCTTCGCCGTTAAGGCTGACAAATTTATCACCGGGCAAAATGCCCGCCTTATACGCCGGGCCACCCTTAATAACGCCGTATATCATAGCCGCGCCGGTGGCATCATCGGGGTAAATATACACACCAATGCCGCTGTACGATCCCGTCACCGACCGAAACAGCTCCTCGTATTCTTCGGCTGTATAATAAATTGCGTAACGGTCATGCCGGGCAACCATTTGTTCCGGCAATGCCGACACCATAGACGATACCGCCGCTGCCGCATCAATATCCGCATTGGGCGGCAAGTCCGGCTGTGCAGCCTGCCCGCAGCCGCCAAGCAGGCCGCTAACCAGTGCCGCACAGCATATTACACTTATTTTTTTGCTGATTTTTTTAAATGCCATTTTCTTCACACTTTTCGGCTTGGGGCTTTTTACTTAATATACAACACCCGCCTGCCAAATATTACGGTTTAGAAACATAATTCCACGGCGAAACGTGACTGCCGTTTTTGCGTATTTCCAAATGCAGGTGGTTGCCGGTAGAATTACCGGTACTGCCCACCTTGCCTATAACCTGCCCCTGCGTAACAGTATCGCCAACGCTTACCGAACGGCTGCTTTGGTGAGCATACAGGCTGGATATACCGTTGCCGTGGTCAACAATAACACATTCACCGTAGCTGCCATACTTGCGGGACAATATTACCTTACCGTCATCAATAGCATAAATAGACGTACCCTTAGGCGCCGGGATATCTATGCCGGTGTGCAGGTTACGCTTGCCGCGCAGTGTACGCCAGCCGTAGCCGGAACTTACCGTGCTGTAGCCTTTAAGCGGCCATATATACTTGCCGGTGCCGGTACCCGTGCCGGGGTCCTGCATCGAACGGATAATTGCGGCTATCTCGTTAGAATCCTTTTGGCGCTGTTTTATTTCCGCCGAAACCTCATCAACATCTTCCTGCGCCTCATCCGTCAGCTTTTTCTGCTCGGCGCGTGCGGCCTCAAGCTCTGCCTGAATTTTGCTCTGTTCGGCTTTAAGCGTGGTAAGGTTGGCAATCTTTTGCTCCTGCGCAGCCCGTTTTTCTTTAATTTCACCAATAGTTGTGTTAATTGTTTCTATCATATTGCTGTCATACAGCAAAATACGTTCCATATAGTAAGATCTGGTAATGTAATCTTCCATACTGGTAGCATCAAAAATAACATCCAGCAGGCCCACATCACCGTTCATATAATTTTCACGCAGGCGGGTTTTAAAACCGTCAAGCTGTTTGGCCAGCTTGGTTTGTGCCGCCGAAAATTCAATATTGGCGTATTCCAGCTCTTTGTTGGCGGTTGCCAACTGTTTGGTAAGCAGCGCCATAGTATCTTCGCTCTGCTTCACCTTCATATCGGCATTGGCCAGCGCCGTCTGCTGCTCGTTAAGCTGGCCCTTTAAGCCGTTAAGCGTCTGCTTTAAGGCATTTATTTCACTTTGAATAGCCTGTTGCTGTTTTTGATAATCACTCAGCGCATCGGCCTGCGCCGGCTGCGGTTCGGCATAAAAAACACTTTGGCATACTATGGCGGCAATCAGCAAAAATACCGCCACTGCCTTTATCCCGGTATTTTTAAACATTGGCACGCCCCCTTACACATTAACGTGCTTGCGCACCGCAATAGCCGACCCTATAGCGCCCAGCAGCAGCCCCAAACCAAGCATAGTACCGATAACCGGCAGGGCAATGGCCCCCAGCGTTACAAAGGTTAAAAAGCTCAAGCTGCTTAGCAACAGGCTTAGCATAGAATGATACGATACCAGCACCAAAACGCAGGCCACACCGCCGCCCAGCACACCAAGCAGCATACCTTCTAAAATAAAGGGCCAGATAATAAACGAATTGCTGGCACCGACATACTTCATCACCTGAATTTCTTCCTTGCGGGCTTCTACCGAAAGGCGAATGTTCATAGATATTAAAATTACGGCCGAAAAGCCCAGCAACACCATAAGCCCGGTGCCCAAAGAACGCACCCAGCTCATAAAGGAAAACATTTTTTCGATAGAACCCTGGCCATAGCGAACATCCAGCACGTTATCCAGCTTGCTTACCGCTTCAACAATAGGCAGCACCTGTTCCGGCGTTTGTGCTTTAACAGTATAAGAATTCGGCAGCGGGTTGGTATCAATGGCCGCCAAAATTTCTTCACTGGAGCCAAATTTTTCCGACATCAGCTTTAAACCGTCGGTTCGGCTTACATAGCGCACCGACTCTACACCCTCAAGGCTTTTTACCTGTGCCGACAAAGCATCCATCTGCTCCTGATTGATACCGTCCTGAATAAATACCTTTATCTCCACTGCATCTTCCATAATGCTGGCATTTTGGTTAATATTTTCCACCAGCAGGCCAAAAATGCCGCACAAATAAAGGGTAAGCACCACTGTCATCACCGCAGCCACAGTCATACCAAAATTGCGCCTAAGCGAAATAAACGGCTCAGGCAATATGTAACGCCAGCTTGTCAGCTTCACAGCAGCCACCCCCCAACTTCATCGGCAATAATTTCTCCCTTGCGCAGGGCAACCACACGCTTTTTGGTTTCGTTTACAATACGCTTGTCGTGCGTGGCCATAATAACCGTTGCACCCTCGTCATTAAATTCCTGAAACAACTGCATCAGCTCATCAGAGGTATCGGGGTCAAGGTTACCGGTAGGCTCATCGGCCAAAATTATCGGCGGGTTATTGATAATTGCGCGCGCAAAAGCCACCCGCTGCTGCTCACCACCGGATAGCTGCCGCGGAAACGCATTGGCTTTATCGGCAATTTTTAAACGCTCCAGCACCTGGGGCACAATCTCTTTTACTTCGTTCCACGGATATTCCAGCACCTTTAAGGCAAAGGCTACGTTTTCAAACACCGTTTTATTTTCCATCAGTCTAAAGTCCTGAAACACCACGCCGGTGTTACGTCTCAGCTTTACGGTTTCTTTATTGTTAAGGCGGATAATACTGCGCCCGGCAATAAATATCTGCCCCTCGTCGGGCATAACTTCTCTGAATAACAGCTTTATAAGTGTGCTTTTACCGGCGCCGCTTTGCCCGGTAAGGTATACAAATTCTCCGTTTGCTATGTTTAAACTAATATTTTTTAGCGCCAAATTGCCGCCGTCATACGACTTTGAAACGCCAATCATCTCAATCATTTTATCACCGCTTATCACTAAATTTTGGGCCCCGCACCGGGGCAAACTGCTACAACCAACTATACATAGATACTTCTTTATTCGACAATCATCAAAAATTCCCTGCTAAAGTTTGTTATTTAATGTTTAAATTTATCGCATAAAAAAAGCAGCCGCACCCGACCGCTTTTTTATAACACATTTTATACATATTTATTTATACACGGCAATGTCGCGTATATCTACCACCCTAAGGCCAAACCGGCGCGCCTTGTCCCTTTGTTCTGCCAGCGCATAATCTAACGTGGCCACACTGTGAGAATCACTGTTTACCATTACCGGCGTATCAGTATCACGCAAAATTTCCCACAGCCAATAATCCGGGTAGGGGCGCTGCTGTATGCCCCGCGCCATAGCCCCGGTATTTATTTCAAACACACATTTACCGGCGTGGCGCATTAAAACTGCCGCCGCCATATCACGGTAACGCTTATCGGTTTCGTCAAACAGCACACCGCCGGCGTTATATTTGCATATCAAATCAAAATGGCCGCAAATATCCGGGCAGCGTTCATCAAGCATTTGGTCTACCGCTGCAAAATACGCAGCCACATAGGCCCAAACATCGCCGCCAAAGGCACTGTTTATAACCTGCATCGTAGCCGCAGCCGACATATCCACCGGCAAAGGGCTGCCATCAACCATAGCCAGGTTATGCACACTGCCGATAATATAGTCAAATTCATCTTCTGCCGGCAGGCTGCTCATACTGTCTAATTCCAGCCCCAGGTATACGTCCATTTTGCCGGCATAGCGCTTGCGCTCGGCCAAAACATCACGCTTGTAGGCCGCCATAGCCTGCGGGTGCATACCAAAGCCATCTTTAAAGTAATAATCCACACAAAAGCTATGACCTGAAAACCCCAGCGCCCCAAAGCCCAGCGCCATAGCCCGTGCCGCCATTTCTGCCGGGGTGTTGGCGCCGTCACAATAACAGGTATGGGTGTGGGCATTGCTCAAATTCATTACTGCATTTTCTCCTGTTTTACTTTATGGTCTATAATGTGACGCCGCCCCAGCTCCGCGCTTATATCTTCAAGCGGTATGCCGGCGGCCACCAGCATCACCATAATATGATAGCACAAATCGGCAACCTCGTAAACCATCTCCGCTTTATCGTCATCTTTGGCGGCAATTATCACCTCGGTTGCTTCTTCGCCCACCTTTTTCAGTATCTTATCCATACCCTTTTCAAACAGATATGATGTATAGCTGCCGGCCTGCGGGGCATCCATACGACCTTTAAGCAGGTTATACAGCCCCCGGTAGCTAAACTGCTGCACGGCTTCATCTACATATACCTGATTAAAAAAGCAGCTTTCGGCACCGGTATGGCAGGCAGGGCCTTCTTTAGACACACGCACCAACAGGGCATCTTCGTCACAATCGGCGGTAATGCTTACAATATGCTGCACATTGCCGCTTTCTTCGCCTTTGCGCCACAGCTTTTGGCGACTGCGAGAATAAAAGCAGGTACGTTTTTCTGCCAGGCTTATGGCCAGGCTTTCTTCGTTCATATAGGCCAGGGTTAAAACCTGCCCGGTAGCATCATCCTGCACAATAGCCGGTATCAGGCCGTTTTCGTCAAATTTTAATGCCATTATCTTACTCCTTAAAAATTATAAACTGCTGCAAAACCAACGTTATCACTGTTTGCCGCTTTAAAGCCGCACTTCTACGCCGTTATCACGCAAAAATCTTTTTAAATCTTCTATCAGCACCTGCCTGTTATGGAAGATACCCGCCGCCAGCCCGGCATCTATACCCTTAAGCTTAAACAGCTCGGCAAAATCCTCAACACAGCCTGCACCGCCGCTGGCAATTATCGGCACATCGACCCGCGCTGCCACCGCCTTTAACAGGGGCAGGTCAAAACCGCCCTTAACACCGTCGGTATCTATCGAATTTACCACAATTTCTCCGGCACCGGCAGCCACGCCGCTAACCAGCCAATCAATAGCATTTATACCGGTATCCCGGCGGCCACCTTGGCTAAATATGTGGTATTCGCCGTCTACCAGCTTTATATCGGCACTTAAAACCACACATTGGCTGCCGTATTTTTCAGCCGCTGCCGCTATCAGGCCGGGGTCGGCAATAGCGCCGCTATTAACACTCACTTTATCGGCACCCGCCTTTAACACCCGGTCAAAATCATCCAGTGTGCGTATGCCGCCGCCCACCGTTAAGGGTATAAACACCTGCTTGGCCACCTGCTTTAAAACGTCAATAAAAAGTCCGCGGCCCTCTACACTGGCTGTAATATCATAAAAAACCAGCTCATCCGCCCCCGACACATTATAAAAGCGTGCCATTTCTACAGGGTCGGCTACCGGGCGCAAACCTTTAAAATTTTGGCCCTTTACCACCATACCGTCTTTTATATCCAAACAGGGTATTATGCGTTTGGTTATCATTCAACCGCCCCCTTTGCCCGGCTAAGCAGGTCGCTCAAATCCAGCTTGCCGGTATAAAGCGCCTTGCCCACAATTACCCCGCTTACGCCAATAGCCGCCAGCTCGCTTATTTCTTCGGCAAAGCTTACCCCGCCGCTGGCCACAATGTTTAAGCCTTCTATTTTTACCAGCTCTTTATACAGTGCCAAATTTGTACCGCCCAAAGCACCGTCTTTGGCAATATCGGTAACAATAACGGTTTTTACACCAACCGCCGCCAGTTCACGGCAAAAATCGGCAGTTTTAAGCTCAGTGGTTTCTAACCAGCCGTTTACCGCCACCAAGCCGTCCTTGGCATCTACCCCAACAACAATCTTTTCACCGTATTTGGCCGCCATAGCCTGCACAAACTGCGGGTCTTTTACCGCTGCGGTACCCAAAATTACCCGCCACACGCCCAGGCTTAAATAGGCTTTTATACGTTCTTCATCGCGTATGCCGCCGCCTACTTCTATTTTAAGGCCGCTGTTTTGCGCCAAAGCTTTAACCGTGGCAAAGTTTGTCATCTCGCCGGCTTTGGCTCCGTCCAAATCTACCACGTGCAGGCACCGGGCACCGGCCTGCTTAAAGGCTGCCGCCTGCATTAAAGGGTCGGCATTATACACCGTTACGCGGTCATAATCTCCCTGCGTAAGCCTGACGGCCTTGCCGCCCAGCAAATCTATCGCCGGAAATATCTCCATCATAAGCTTACCTCCTTACAGTTCGGCCCATGCCTTTAACAGGCTAAGCCCCACCTGTCCGCTTTTTTCCGGATGAAACTGCATACCGACAACATTGCCCCGGCGCACCGCCGCCGTAACAGGTATGCCATAATCAGCCACCGCCACGGTATCTGCCGCGCAGTTTTTAGCCCAAAAGCTGTGTACAAAATAAACATAATCACACTGACGACAATACTTAAACAACGGCTCATCGGGCTTTAGCTGCAAGCTGTTCCAGCCAATATGCGGCACCTTTAAGCCGCACGGCAAATCGTCTTTAAGTGCTTCTACCGTGCCGGATATTAACCCCAGCCCCTTATGTTCACCAAACTCATAGCTTTTATCAAACAATAGCTGCATACCCAAACATATGCCCAGCAGTGGTTTGCCGTCTTTTGCCATACGCTTTATCTCGTCTGCCAGCCCGCCCTGTGCAAGCCTAGCCGCCGCGTCGCCAAAGGCACCAACGCCCGGCAGTATCAATCTGTCTGCCGCCGCCAGCTCCGCCGGGTTATTGGTTATTTTGTGTGCCAACCCCAAATATGTTAACGATGATGACAGTGAAAACAAATTACCCACACCGTAATCAATAATTGCTATCAAAACACTGCCCCCTTATAACACACCCTTGGTAGAAGGTATTTTGTCGGCCAAAGCCGGGTCTGTAGCCACGGCAATTTTAAGCGCCCGCCCCAGCCCTTTAAAGCAGGCTTCTAAAATATGGTGGCAGTTGTGCCCCGCCAGCAATTTAAAATGCAGCGTAAGGCCGGCCTCACGCGCCATAGCCAGCATAAATTCTTCGGCCAGTTCGGTATCAAAATCACCGACTTTGGCTGCCGGCAGCACAACATCCCAATTAAGGTAACTGCGCCCGGAGGCATCCAGTGCCACCAGCACCAGTGCTTCGTCCATAGGCAGCATAAAATTGCCATACCTGTTTATGCCGCGCTTATCACCCAGGGCTGCCTTTAGGGCCTGCCCCAGCACTATGCCTGTATCTTCGGTAGTGTGATGATAATCTACCTCAACATCACCCCTGCACACCAACTGCAAATCAAAACCGCTGTGGGCTGCCAGCAAAGTAAGCATATGGTTTAAAAACGGGCAGCCGCTGTCAATATCAGCCACACCGTTGCCGTCTAAGCAAAGGGCCAGCTTTATTTCAGTTTCGGCAGTATTGCGTTCTATTTGTGCCTTACGCATAAAGATCTCTCCTTAAAAAACGTTAAAATAAATTATAATTCCGCCAAAATCGCCGCAGTCTGTTCCAACAGAGCTGTCATTTCGGTATGGCTGCCAATAGTTATGCGCACATAATTTTTTATCCGCGGCTCGTTAAACCAACGCACCAAAATACCGCGCTGCTTTAACTTTTTATAATACTCCTCACCGCTTATTTTATCGGCGGCAACCAGCAAAAAGTTAGCCATACCGGGCAAAACCGTAAAGCCCAACTTTTGCAGCCCTTTAGCCGTAAATTCCCGGTCGGATATAATTTTTTGGCAACATTCCGCAAAATACGGCTTGTTGCGCATAGCAGCCGCCGCCAGCTTTTGCGACAGCCGATTAACGTTGTACGGATTAAACGAAAATTTTACCGTATTTAAATCAGCAATAAGCTCCGGGCTGCCCAGCGCCATACCCACGCGCGCTCCGGCAAGCTGTCGGCTTTTAGAAAACGTTTGTACCACCAGCAAATTGGGGTATTTATCAATAAGCGCCACCGCACTGCTGCCGCCAAAATCCACATATGCTTCGTCCACTATCACCACATCATCGGGATGCGCCTGCAATATCTGCTCAATTTTAGCCAATGGCATATTTATACCCGTTATGGCATTGGGGTTAGCCAGCACCACCTGTTCTCCCGGCAGCAAATAATCCTCAGGGCAAACAGCAAATGTATCGGTAAGCGGCACCACACGGGCCGGTATGCCAAACAGCCCAGCAAACACGCTGTAAAATGCATAGGTAATATCCGGAAAAGCCATTCTTCTTCCACGGCCAAAAGCCATAAAAGCAAACGCCAGCACTTCGTCAGAACCGTTGCCTACAAACACGTTTTGCGGCTGCAAATTATAATATCCGGCAATAGCCTGCGTTAAATCGTCGGCAGCAGGGTCACTGTACAAACGCAGGCCAGCAGCATCTTCGGCCGCCAGAATCCGGGCAACCTCCGGCGCCGGAGCATAGGGACTTTCGTTAGTATTAAGCTTAATAAACTTACCGCCCTGCAGCTGTTCGCCCGGCGTATACGGCGTTAAAGCCGCCAACTGCGGGCTTAAAAATCTGCTCATAATGTTCTCCTTATAATTTTACCAAATAGTTTTACCAACCGCCTATTTATACTGCTTTTGCTTGCCAAATCTTACGGCTACGCTTTGGGCGTGTGCCTGCAAGCCCTCGCGTTCGGCAAAATCTATTATACGGTCACTTACTTTCTCCAACGCGGCTTGGGGGTAATAAATAAAGCTGCTCTTTTTTACAAAATCATCCACCGACAAAGGGCTGGAAAAACGCGCCGTGCCGCTGGTGGGCAGGGTGTGGTTAGGCCCGGCCAGATAATCGCCCAGAGCCTCCGGAACATTTTTACCCAAAAATATGGATCCGGCGTTTTTAATATCCTCTAACAGAGAAAACGGCTCGTCCACACAAACCTCAAGGTGTTCCGGCGCAATAGCATTTGCTGCCGCCACCGCCGCGGCCATATCATCGGCCACAATAATTTTACCGTTGGTGTCTATGCTGGCGCGGGCAATTTCTTCTCGCGGCAAAAGCGGTATCTGGCGTTCCAATTCTTCGGCCACTGCCTGTGCCAGCTTTTCTCCGGTGGTTATAAGCACCGCCGTTGCCAGTTTATCGTGTTCGGCCTGGCTCAGCATATCTGCCGCCACAAATTCCGGGTTACAATTTTCATCCGCCAGCACCAAAATTTCGCTGGGGCCGGCTATCATATCAATATCCACCAAACCGTAAACCTTGCGCTTGGCTGTAGCCACAAACACATTGCCCGGCCCGACAATTTTATCCACCTTTGGTACACTTTCCGTACCGTAGGCCAATGCGGCAACAGCCTGCGCACCGCCCACCTTAAATATGCGGTTTACACCGGCCACCTTGGCCGCCGCCAAAATAGCCGGGGCAATTTTGCCCTGAGCATTGGGCGGGGTAGTCATTACAATTTCCGACACACCTGCCAGCTTGGCCGGCACGGCGTTCATAAGTACGCTGCTGGGGTAGCTGGCCGTACCGCCCGGCACATACAAACCGGCACGTTCTATGGGGGTGTATTTTTGGCCTAACACCACACCGCCGGCTTCGGTAATAACAAAATTTTTCTGTATCTGCTGAGAATGAAACCGGCTGATGTTGTCGCAGGCAATTTGCAGCGTTTTAATAAATTCCTCGTCCATCTGGGCAAAGGCCTCGTCAATTTCCGCCTCGCTTACCTCTAAAGCCGACAACTTGGCTTTATCAAACTTTTCACCATACATCAACAGCGCTTTATCACCGTTAGCCCGCACATTAGCTATAATTTCGTCAACAATGGCATCTACACCTTTTTCTTCACGGATATCGCGGTTTAAAATTTCATTAAGCGGAATTTCCGCCAGCTTATACTGTTTTATCATTGTAAGTTCCTCCCTGTTTAAATAACCTGCATCAATTTGCCAAGCATCGTATCAATTTCATCATATTTAAATTTATAGGCCGCCTTGTTGGCTATAAACCGCGCACTCACCGGCACCACTTCGGCCAGCACGCGCAGGTTGTTTTCTTTTAGCGTTGTGCCGCTTTCCACAATATCCACTATTACATCTGAAAGCCCCAACAGCGGTGCCAGTTCAATGCTGCCGTTAAGCTTAATTATCTCTATCTCGCGGTTATGGGCGGCATAGTAGCCTTTGGCAATATTAACAAATTTGGTAGCCACACGCAGCCGTCGGTCGGTATCCTCGCGGTAATCGTTTTTACCGGCCACACACACGCGGCACTTGCCAATACCCAAGTCCAGCAGCTCATAAACATCGGCAGCACTTTCCAGCAAAATATCCTTGCCGACAATGCCGACATCAGCCGCACCGTGTTCCACGTAAATAGCCACATCACTGGGCTTTACCAAAAAATAACGCACGCCGCGCTCGGTGTTTTCAAATACAAGCTGGCGGTTATCCTGATAAATTTCGCGGCAATCGTAGCCCACCGCATCTAACATTTCGTAAACCTTATCACCCAAGCGCCCCTTGGGCAGGGCTATGTTCAACATTCTTTTACTGCCCCCTTACTAATGTGCAAATGCTGCTTAAAGCGCAAATCCGGCGGCATAACCGGCGCCACGCGCACCGCCTTGCCTGCCGCAGTAAGCTGCTTTGCCTGTGCCAGCACCGCTGCAGCGCCTTCCGCCTCGTCATAAGACAACCAAACGTCCACATCAAACTCACGCGGCTCTACCGGCAGGCGCTCCAGCTCGTCAAGATACACCGCAAAGCCAACCGCACCGCTGTTACGCCCAAGCTGGCGCATCATACTGTCGTATCTGCCGCCGGACAACACCGGCCGCGGCAGCCCTGCCAAATAGCCACGCAGCAGCACCCCGTCATAAAATTCGGTAGCATTAAGCAGGCTTAAATCCAACCTTACGTTAGCATCATCACCAAGGGCCGCACACAGGGCTTTAAGCTCATCTAACGCTGCCTGCATACGCCGCCCGGTGCAAATATCTTCAGCCTTGGCAAGCACCGCCTTTGGCTCACCGGATAATTCCAGCAACAGCAGCAAACGCTTTAAGTCGGCACTGCCCAAATTGGTTTTAGCCGCCGCTGCCGCCAGCAAATGCGGGCTTTTGGCCGCCAGCGCCTCGCCTATAAGGGCACGCTCCGGCTTAGTAAGCTCCAGCTTATCCAACAGGCCGCACACAAAGCCCATATGGCCAATTTCCAGCAGGTAAGCATCACCGCACGCCGCCAAAGATTGCTGCGCCAGCATTACCACCTCGGCCACGGCATAGGCATCTACCTGCCCCATATATTCCAGCCCCATCTGGTTTATTTCTTTAAAAGTATTGCTTTCCTTGCTCTCGCGATACACAGTTTCTATATAATAGGCTTTGGCAATTTCACCATCGGGCGCATTTTTTATAATACTCAGGGTAACATCCGGCCGCAAAGCCAGCAGCCGCCCGTCCAAATCGGTAAAGCTTAATATTTTTTCTCCGGATAAAAAGCTTTTATATTGCAGATAAAGGCTGTATTCTTCAAAATTGCTTACCTTATATTTGCGGTAGCCATAAAGCTCGTATAAACGGCGCAGCACCAACATAACACGCTCCTCCGGGCGGCGCAGGTCAAAATCCAGCTTCATTGCTTCTCCTCCTTTATTCGTTTACCGTTTTACCGTTTTATTACTTTAATACAGTAATTAAACAAAGTATAGCACACAGCTTGGCTTTGTGCAAGTATTTTACGCAAAAAAATCTAATCAGCAGGCAAATTTTTTGTTGCCAAAGTGCATTTACAGCCCCAATGCCGGGCAATAATTTACCCTAAAACCTTGCGCAGCCATAGGTTTTTGTGTTATGCTTATTAAATATACAGCTTTTATGATAATTTTTACTAATTTATACCAAGTTTATACCGAGGTTTGCCATGCTCGAAATTGCCGTAACCAATTTAAATATTAACCGCGCCGAAGCACTGCGCTACCTGCGCCTGCCGCAGGGCTTAGATGAACATATGCTGCCGGCCGATATTATACAGCAGTTAGACGAAGCCGAGCAGGCTGTTTTGCAGGCTGCCGAACCGCGTTTTGTCTGGCGGGAATTTGCCTTAGAACATACACCGGGCGGCATAAGCCTTGGCAACACGGCGCTGGTTTTGCCCGGCAGCGATATTGCCCGGCTGTTAAACCAAAGCAGCACCTGCCTGCTGCTGGCGGCAACACTTGGTTTGGCCTGCGACGAGCTTATACGCCGCACCGAACCAGTAGATATGAGCCGCGCCCTGATGTTAGATGCCTTTGCCAGTGCCGCTGTTGAAAATCTGTGTGATCAGGTACAAGCCCAACTTGCCAACTATTACGCCGCAAAGCAGCTATATATAACCGACCGCTTTAGTCCGGGCTACGGCAACCTGCCTATTGGCCTGCAAAAGCCCCTGTGTGCCGCCTTAAATGCACAGCGCCGCATTGGGCTTACCGTAAGCAACAGCGGCATACTGCTGCCGCGCAAGTCGGTAACGGCTGTAATGGGCCTAAGCCCCACCCCCACCGACCACCGCCAACATAATTGCAGCACCTGCAATATGCAAGCCGCCTGCCCCTATAAAAAAGCCGGCAAATTATGTGATTAAACCAATAAGGAGCTACCCCTATGTTAAATAATAAAAAAACCGCGTTTTATAACTTGCTTGATAATAAGGAATTTGTGCTGTTAGACGGTGCAATGGGCACTATGCTGCTGGCCGAAGGCTTGCAGTTAGGTGAATCTTCGGAGGTTTTTGCCATTAACCGACCGGATATGCTAAAAAATATCCACAACCGCTATATCAGCGCCGGTGCCGACATAATTTATGCCTGCACCTTTGGGGCCAACCGCTTTAAGCTGCCCAACGGCTACACCCCGGCACTGGTAATAAGCCGCGCTGTTAATATTGCCAAACAGGCGGCGGCAAACCAAGCGCTGGTAGCTCTGGACATCGGTTCGGTGGGCGAGCTTTTGGAGCCTGCCGGTACGCTTAAGTTTGCCGATGCTTATGATGCCTTTGCCGAAATGATGCTGGCCGGTGAGGCTGCCGGTGCCGACCTGATAGTTATTGAAACCATGACCGACCTGTACGAGCTTAAAGCCGCCGTGTTAGCCGCTAAAGAAAATACTTCGCTGCCGGTGGTATGTTCTATGACATTTGACAAAAACCTGCGTACCTTTAACGGTTGCAGCGCCGATGCCATGGCCGTTACGCTTTCGGCCTTAAAGGTAGATGCCATAGGTGTTAACTGTTCGCCCGGCCCGGCCGGTATTTTACCGATTATTAAAGAGATTGCCCGCCACACCAACCTGCCGCTGCTGGTAAAAGCCAATGCCGGCCTGCCCGACCCCGAAACCGGCTGCTACAGCCTGTACCCTGCCGCCTTTGCCGCCCAAATGGCCGAATTTGCAGCGCTGGGGGTAAAGCTTATGGGTGGCTGCTGCGGTACCACACCGCAGCATATAGCGGCCTTAAAACAGGCTTTGGCAACGCAAAAATGCGCTCTGCGCCAACCTGTGGCCGAAGCTGCTGTTTGTTCGGCTACCAAAACGGTATATTTAAACCAGCCGCGCATTATAGGTGAACGCCTTAACCCCACCGGCAAAAAGCTTTTTCAGCAGGCACTGCGAGAACAAAATATTGACTACATATTAAGCCAGGCTATTGCCCAACAGCAGGCAGGTGCCGATATTTTAGATGTAAATGTAGGGTTGCCCGGCATTGACGAACCCGCGCTGATGGAAAAGGTGGTAAAAGCCCTGCAAGCCACTGTAGACCTTCCTTTGCAGCTCGATTCTTCTGACCCGGCAGCGCTGGAAGCCGGCCTTAGAGCCGCTAACGGCAAGGTTATAATCAATTCGGTAAACGGCAAAGCCGAATCTATAGAACAGATTTTGCCCTTGGCCGCCAAATACGGTGCAGCGGTAATTGGCCTGTGTCTTGATGAAAACGGGCTGCCGCAAACCGCCGAAGAACGCCTGACCATTGCCGAGCGCATTATGCAGGCCGCTTTAAGCTGCGGCATACCCAGGCACGATATCTACATCGACTGCCTGACCCTTACCGTATCGGCGCAGCAGGAACAGGCCGCCGAAACCCTAAAAGCCATACGCGCGGTAAAACAGCAGTTGGGGCTTAAAACCGTGCTGGGCGTATCCAATATATCCTTTGGACTGCCCAACCGCCCCCTGTTAAACCAGACGTTTTTGGCTATGGCTCTTACTGCCGGTCTTGATTTAGCCATTATTAACCCCAACAGCCGTAATATGACCGACACTATGGCTGCTTTTAAGGTGCTTAACAACCAGGATACCGACAGCACCGCTTATATTGCCGCGCAGGCCGATGCCCCCACCCCTGCCGCCGCTGCCCCTGCCCCTGCCGCCGCCGATACTGCCACGCAGCTTAATGCCGCCATCAAGCAGGGCTTAAAAGGAGATGTGCGCCGTCTGACGGAGGATATGCTGCAAAGCACCGACGAGCTTACCATCATCAACAAGCTGCTTATACCCGCGTTAGACGAGGTTGGCGCAGCTTTTGAACACGAACAGATATTTTTACCCCAGCTAATAAACGCCGCTGCTGCCGCAGGTGCCGCCTTTGACCTGATAAAAGAACGTATATCCGCCAAGGGAGCCGCCCCGGTAAGCCACGGCACCATATTGCTGGCTACCGTTTTCGGTGATATTCACGATATAGGCAAAAACATTGTTAAAGTTATTTTAGAAAATTACGGCTACCGCGTTATTGACCTTGGGCGCGACGTGCCGCCGGAGGTTATTGTTAACACCGCCATAGAGCAGGACATTAAGCTTATTGGCCTGAGCGCCCTTATGACTACCACCGTGCCCAGTATGCAGCAAACCATTGCCCTGCTGCGCAAAAGCGGCCACAACGCCAGGGTTTTTGTGGGCGGCGCGGTGCTTACGGCCGACTATGCTGCCGAAATTGACGCCGATTTTTACGCCAAGGATGCCAACAGCTCGGTGCAGATAGCCAAACAGATATTGGGCTGAAAAATTTTTTTACGAAAGCTGGAATACATATGCCTAACACAACCCTGCAAGCCTTTTTGCAAAACCGCACATTACTTTTCGACGGTGCCATGGGCACTTATCTGGCGCAGCAATTTCGCAGCTTTGGTGCCAAATGCGAACAGCTTAATATCGACGAGCCGGAGCGTATTTTGTCGGTACACCGGGCGTACATTTTAGCCGGTGCCAATGCCATAAAAACCAACACCTTTGGTGCCAACCGCCGTCTGCTGGGCTGCAACAGCCAACAATTAACCGACATTATAACCGCCGGCTGGCAATTAGCTGCACAAGCTGCCGCCCAAGCTGCCGAAGCACCCTTTATCTTTGCGGATATAGGCCCCCTGCCCCCGCGCGACAAAACCGATATTTTAGCCGAATACCGCGAAATTGTGGATATTTTTATCAGGCTGGGTGCCCAAAACTTTTTGTTTGAAACCTTTGCCAACGCTGAGCATTTACCGCAAATTGCCGCTTACATAAAAGCACAACTGCCGGATGCCTTTATTATCGCCTCGTTTGCCATAAACCCCGACGGTTTTACCGTAAACGGCGAAGACGGTGCCGCCTTGTACCGGGCTATGCAGCAGGCCCCGGTAGATGCTGTGGGTTTTAACTGTGTATCCGGCCCGTATCACCTTAAAGAATACATAAAAAACCTGCCGCCCGCGGGCAGCAAGCTGCTTTCGGTAATGCCCAATGCCGGCTACCCCACGGTTATAAGCAACCGCACACATTTTGGCAGCAACCCGGCTTATTTTGCCGACCAGCTTTGCCGGATAGCTGCTTTGGGTGCCAAAATTATCGGCGGCTGCTGCGGTACCACACCGGAACATATTGCCGCAGCAGCACAGGCCATAGCTACCCAACAGCCCGCAACTGAGGCCGCCAAACGCACCGCTGTTACAGCAGCCAAGCCCCTGCCTGCCATCAACCGCTTTAAGCAAAAGGCCGACACCGGTGCCAAGCTGTTAGCCGTAGAGCTTGAGCCGCCCATAAATGTTGACCTGCTGACCTTTATGCAAAAAGCCCGGGTGCTTAAAAATATCGGTGTGGATATTATTACCGTGCCCGACTGCCCCATTGGCCGCGCCCGTATGGACAGCAGCCTGCTGGCCTGCAAGCTTAAACGCGAGCTTGGTGTTGACGTTTTGCCGCACCTTACCTGCCGTGACCGCAACCTTAACGCTATTAAAGCCCTGCTTTTGGGGTTATCTGCCGAAGATGTAAATAATGTGTTAATAATTACTGGTGACCCCATACCCACCGCCGAACGTGACGAGATAAAAAGCGTGTTTAACTTTAATTCGCGTATGCTGGCCCGCTATATCAGCAGCCTGAATGCCAACGAGCTTACCACGCCGTTTAACATTTGCGGGGCACTTAATATTAACGCCCGTAACTTTGACATTCAACTGAAGCTGGCGGAAGAAAAAATTGCCAACGGCGTACAAATGCTGCTTACCCAGCCGGTTTTAAGCGAACAGGCGCTGCATAACCTTAGCCGCGCCAAAGCCCGGCTTGACGCTAAAATTTTGGGCGGTATTATGCCGGTTATGAGCCACCGCAACGCTATGTTTATGAATAACGAGGTTGCCGGCATTACGGTTTGCCCCGAAATTTGCGCTCTGTATCAGGGTAAAACCAAGGAAGAAAGCCGCGCGCTGGCCGTAAAAACCGGTACCGCCATTGCTCAGGCAGTGCTGCCCATTGCCGACGGCCTGTATATGATATCGCCGTTTAACCGGGTGGATGTTATTGCCGACATTTGCGAAAACCTGCACGCCGAAACCTCGCTGTAAGCGGGCCCGGACAAAATTTTATACCAAATAACAGCATAAAAAAGCGACTCCCTGCTGCGGGAGCCGCTTTTTATTTTGCTTTTGCTGCTATGCCTTATTACCCGTCAAGTACTTCGGCAAAACGCACAGCATCATACAGGTCATAATATTCTTTGCCCCACGGTACCGGGTAAGCATCAAGTCGGCTGGCCGGCATAGCCTTAACAACCGCCAGCGCCGTCTTTACTGCCTCTACACTTTCTGCCGTGTATTTATCGGCTTCTGCCAGCAGAGCTTCGGCCTTGGCCACCTGTTTTTCCAGCTTGGTTTTATCCATAGCAATATCCAACCAGCAGGGGGCGCCGCCCTTATAAAGCACGTTATAAAGGTCACCAAAGGTAAGCACCGCCTGACCACTGTAGCCGCCAAATTCAGTGCCGCCTTCCCAGTTGGCATTGTAGCTGGCATCAACAATACTCACACCGTTTTCCGAATTACGATATGCATCGGCCAGCGGGTAAGCTTCTTCTACACCGGCCCAATACAGGGCATTTAAGCCCAGCAACACGCAGTTGGTAGAAATTGCATTGCTGTTTTTAAAGTTACCGGTTTTGTCTACGCCCAGTTCTACGGCCATATATTGTATAAAGTCATTCTTAAGCCCTTCATAATAATCGTAATCCGGCAGGTCAGTATCACCGACTACAGCCGCCAGGCATACTGCTGCCCAACCGGCAATATCAATGCCCATACTAAGGTCTTTGGTAAGCGATACACCGCTGCCGATACGGTGATGATATACCTCTGGGTCGGCACCGGCTGCATCCATACCCAAAGCGCTGTAAAGGCCGGCTGCATACATACCGCCGTAGTTTTTGTTAAGCAGTTGTACCCAGTTTACACCGCGGTAATTATAGGGGTTTTCTCCGGCGGCAGCAATACCCATAACCATAGCGCCGTATTGTGTGCCGTACCATTTTTCGGCAGGCTCCGGCAGGGTTATAACGTAACCGTTTTCAGCATTAAGATAATCGCCCAGCACCGAATATGCCGCAAAAATTTCCCAGTAGCCGTTAATAATGCGGTTATGCAAATAGCCGGTACGGTTATACAGGTATGCTTCTCTTATTTTACCCTCGTTGGTTTTGGTGTTGCTTTGTGCATAAACCAGCACCTTTTGGCTGATATTTTTGCTTACATTGCCTTTTTTGGCGGTAAGTGTAAGGGTAACGGTTTTATCGGCCGCACCAACTGCCGGGCGGGTAACCTTGCCGTCAACAGCTATTACCGCCGGGTCAGAGCTTGCCCAGCTAAATTCCACACCGTTAGTTAAGCTTTGCGGCAGCACCACATTGCTTATAGTTTCGGTGTACAGGCTAAGCTTATCGGCAGCCTTAGCCAAAGCTTCGTCCACATCATCGTTATCATCGGCACCTATGGCTCTAACCACCAGCTTAAAGGTTTGCTCCGCGGTGGCATTACCCTTGGTAGCCGTTAATTTAAGCGTTACCTTTTGGCGTTCGGCCCCACGGGTAACCTTACCATCGTTGCTTATAACTGCCGGGTCAGAGCTTGTCCAGCTAAGGGTGGTACCAAAAGCGCCGCTTGTACTCAAATCCAAATCTTCGGCAATACTCTGCGGGAAGTTTACCAGCCCTATTACCTGTTTTACGGCAACTTCCGGTGCCATATCATAAACATATTCACTTAAAAAGGCATTGCCGTTAATATAATCGGTAACCGCCATTAAAACAGCAGCGGTAGTTTTAGCATCCAGCGTCATATCGTGTTCGCCAACGGTGTAGCTGTAGCCGCCGCCCACCGCGTTAGATACCAGCACGGTTTCTTCCAGCACCTTGCGCGCTCTGGCCATATAATCGGCCTTTTCTGCCTGCGGTGCAAAGGCTTTGGCATAAGCCACCAGTGCCGAAACATATTCGGCATTATCGCGCACGCTCTTCATATGATACAGCTTGTTAGCGGCGTGTTCCTCGTCATACAGAGAACCAAGGCTATTAAGCACCTTATCGGCAGCATCTTTAGCCTTGGCTGCCCATTTTTCGTCATCAGCCAGGCGGCACATCAGCATAACAAATTCAGCCTCAGAAGCTTCGAATTCTTTTGCCGAATTACCGCCATAACTGCTGGAACTATTAAACCATATGCGCCCGTTGCGATCCTCCTGAAGATCAGCCATTATGGCAGCAATACCGTTATCACGGCCCAGCTTCTGCTCAACCGATTCGTTACCCCAGTTGCTGCCGCCAAAGAACATCTCCAGCGCGCTTATCATCGTTACGGCATAGTTGTCGTTGTTGATATCATATGCCTTGCTGCTTTTAGAATTAAACATACCGGTTTTAGCGTTTTGCCCGTTAAGAATATGCTCAATCCAGTTTTTCTGTTCTTCCTTATCCTTCCAGATAACCATCTCGTCGGTAACATCGTTACCCAGCACATAGCTATCGTAAATATTGGTATAAAAATCAAAGCCATAATCCGATCTTTCGTCTAAATATGCTTTAAAGAATACGCGTTCATCCTTAAACGCTTTAAGGTCTGCACCGGCCGCATAAAGTGCAGTAGCTTCCAGCGCATTTTCTATAGTGCCGCGCTGCTGATAATACTTCAGCAGGTCAGCCTGCACTGCCGCCGGGCCTGCACTGCCCCCACCAAACCTTACACGTGCCGTGCCGGAAACAACATCGGGAGCATAAGGCTGGCTGATAACGCAGCGGAAGCTGGTGTTATCGCCGTAACCCTCACCCTGTTTAACTTCTAACACAGCCCGGTTAGCGTTGTTAATGCTATTCCAGTCGCGGCCGTTTTTAGAATACTGCCACTGGTACTGATACACATTTAAACCACCAACCAAATCTACGCCAAAATACGCCGGCTGGTCTCCGTAAAGCTTGGCATCTATGGGCTGCTGCACAATTATACAATCAGTATATTGCAGGCCGTCGTGTTTAAGCTGCGGCTTACTGGTTTTGTCATCCCACTGCCACAGGCCGTCTTCGGTAAAATCAAAGCCCAAACCTGCCCAAAAAGCTTTATCGGCCAAAGCTGCCGCATCTGCCAATTCATAAGCCACAACATCATTTTCGGTAACCGCCGCACCCCTAAGCTGCATAGCCGCAGCCACCCGGTTGCCGCTTAAATGAGCCGTACCGGCACCCACAAAGGTGGTAAGATCCGAGTTAAGTGCGCCGGTATTGTTAGCCATACCGCTTACGCTGTCAAGCATTACCACATTGTTATTAAGTACAATGCCACCCTCACCGATATAATCAACATCGGAGGTGGGTATTTGGCCGATTAACCCACCGCTGTAGCCCATTTTTGTACCGGTTTCAGCACCGGGGTTAATTATGCTGCCGGCTACCCAGCAGTTTTCAACAGTCACTTTATTTACATAGATAAGATAGCCGATAAGGCCGCCTGCCGAACCGCCGCAGTTGTTAACAGTACCGTCAAAGCTACAATTACGGATAATAAAATCAGTGTCTGCTACACCAACCGACTCGCTTTCAACAATACCGAAAAAACCGCCGCCAATGCCGCTTACGGTTTTTTCAACCGATAATACACTGTCGGGAGCGTCAACAGCACGGTTAAGCTGCACATTTTTAACCGAACAGCCTTCTACCACCACTGTATCCAGTGCATCAGAGCATTTTATGGTTGACGCAAATGCACCCATATAGCCGTGGCCGTGCTTAAGGTTCAACTGAGAATCTTCTATTTTGCAGTTTATCAGGTTGCAATCAGCTAAATAACGCGCCAAAATACCGCTTGTGTAATTGTTATTTTCTACATTGGCATTACGTAATGTAAGGTTACAAATCTGGTTAGCCGCCGGCACAGCGGTGTTGTAATAGCTGTCGTTAACAGCATTAACCTGACCAAACAAACCGGTTTTACCGTGCAAATTGCTGATAGTGTAACCATTACCGTCAAAAACACCGGCAAAAGATGTAGCTGCTTCCCAGCGCTTGGCACCAAGGTCAATATCGGCCACCAGCTTAAAGTTCGCCTCTGCCGGTTTACGCTGCAACGATGTATTGGAAGTATCGTTAAACAGGGTGGCCATAAGTGCCAACTGCTGCGGCGTGGCAATTAAATACGGGTCATCATAGCTGCCGCTGCCGCCGGCAAATTCATCTGCGGCATAATACAGCCAGTTGTTGGTATGTTCCGAACGGAAGCTTACGGTTTTGGCCGCAGTTTGCTTATAAGTTGCCGTCATACTGATATTTTTGTTAGAACCCAGAGGTTCCCAGGTGTAAGTTACGGCAAAAACATATTGGCCGTTATGTTTAACAATGCTTACCTTGCTTTCCATCTCTTTAGGCTCAACCTTTTGCCCCTTTACCGTTACCGTCAGGGTAATATCTTCGGGCAGCAGGTTGTCGTAGCCAAGGCGTTTGTTCATAACCACGGTGCAGCCGGTAGCGCTGTAAGCGATTATATCCTTAACAGCAAAACCGTCGGCATCCTGCGGCAAAGCACCGCCGTTTTTCTGCCATGCAAACATCGGGTAACCGCTGCCGGCTACATAATTTTTGCCCAGTGTTGCCGCCGCACCCTTTAAAGCTGCGCTGTCTAAGAGTGCCGGGGTGTTGCCGCCCTTAGCAGTTTCGGTACCAAAGGCAGGCAGGTTATCCATAGCCAGTGTGCAGCAATCGTAGTTATCAATATACACACCGGCCAGCAAGCCTGCGTTTTCCTTATCAGCCGAACCGGAGCTTATTTTACCGGCGTTGTAGCAAGAGGAGATCTCTTTGATTTTAGGCTTATAATTGCTGGAATAGCTGCGGGGCATTTCTTTATCGGTAGCGCCAAAAATGCCGCCGACATATTTTTTTTCGGCATAAATATTGCCAAGGTTATAACAATCGTTGGCCTGAGAATACTGCATTAAACCGACAATACCGCCGCAAAAGCTTTGGCCGCTTACACTGCCGTGGTTGCAGCAGCCCCAGGCAATACTGTTATACAAAGACCCAACAATACCGCCGACATTGCTGCCGGCTGATTTTACGCTGCCATAGTTGGTGCAGGCCATAACCGCACCGGTGCTTACCTCGTGAGTATCACCGGTTAAGCTGCCGACAATACCGCCCGCCGTATCGGTGTCACTTACAATATCAGCACGGTTTACACAGTTTATAACGCGCCCGTTGCTGTTTATACCGCCAACAACGCCACCAACTGCTTTAGCATCCGTACTGTTAATATAGCCGCTTTCTATGGTTAAATTGCGTACGCTGCCGCCCTTATTAACCATCGTAAACAGGCCAACATAGACATCTTTAGCGGTGCTGTTAATATACATATTGCTTATTTTGTGGCCCTGACCGTCAAATACACCGCCAAAAACCAGCGCATAACCACGGCCCAGCGGCTGCCATACCTTGCCGCCCCAAGTGCCGTTGGCATTTTTTACGCCGCCCAAATCAATATCAGCGGTAAGCTTAACAGTTTTGCCGCTAAAGCTGTCAGGCTCCAACCCGGTATCGCCGCCCAAAATAGCACCAAGGCCGGCTAATTGCTCGGCGGTGGATATTTCAAAGGTGGTTTTATCGGGAGAATACCACGAAGTATCCTGCGTGCCGTCCCAAGCCGCAGCATAGGCCGGGCACACTGCCAAAACCAACAGCAGCACCAGCAGACTGACAAAATTTCTGCAAGTTTTCATATTGCGTTCCTTTCTGCTATGATCATATTTTTTACAGGCTTTGCCAAAGACAGCCCAAGGCCGGCGGGCACACTTATGCCCTGCCAGCCTGCAAGCTGCTTTTTATAAAGAAGTATGCTTAGATAGATTCAAACACAAAGGGTAATCTAATGCCCAAACTTACTTTTTGTTTTTGCGATAACGGTTGTAGCCGGATGCTGCAATAATTGCCGCAATCATCAGCAATACAATGGTGGTTATCAGCGGGTTTTCCTGCAAAGTGGTACGTATAACCTCAAATACGCTCAGTTGAACTTCTTCTTCGTCACCGTCGCCGCCTTCATTACCGCCTTCGCTGCCGCCTTCTTCCGTGCTATCGGCTGTCGGCTGTTCAACATCAACATTGGTGTCAACTTCTGCGTCGGCAACAGGCTCATCTACCGGTGTAATAACCTGAGAAGGCATATCTACAGCATCGGTTACAGGTACAACTGCCACGTTGGTTGCACCGGGAGTATTATTGCTGCCGCTGGGCTCGGTTACCAAAGTACCGCCGCCATTGCCGCTGCCGGTACCATCGCCGGTGCCGCTGCCCTGACCTTCACCGGTACCGCTGCCAACACCGTCACCGCTGGCCGTACCGCTGCCGGTACCCGTGCCGGTGCCGCTGCCTGCGCCATTACCGCTGCCACCATGGTTTTCGTCACCGCGATACCCTGCATCTTCGTCCTCATCCTCTACCTTGGGTTCAAAAATTTCGTCTTTGCCCAGAGTAAGGGTAATTACGGCATTGCCGCCGGGCATGGTAAAGCTTGCCGCAAAAGATGTATTACCGGTAGCCTGTACGTCAACCTCGGCAGTGCCGGGGGTTTCTACAACCTTTTCATCTTTGTCGTAAGATTTTTCAACATAATCCAGCTTGGCACTGTCTACAGTGTAAACATAATAGGTAGTGCCTTCCTCGGTTACTTCGGGCTCGGCATAGTAGCCGGTGGTAATATCCAGTGCTACATCGTTGCCTACCATACTGTAAACCACGTTGCTGCCCTGTGCATTTTGCTTAATGCCGTGCATTGCAACCGTTGCATTGCCGCCTTCTACCTTATATTCGGCTTTGTAAACCGAACCTACACTGCTGTCTTTAGTCCAAACTGCCTTACCGTCAACAATAGTCCAAATATCACGGTGAACACCGTCGGCACCGTCAAGCATATAAGCATCGTAGCCGGTACCGGCCAGCTCGGGTGTAACGGCAATCAGGTGTTCTTTTTCATTCTGGATAACATCAGCTTCCGACGAACCGTTTTTGTAAAGCCACTTAACAGTGTTTTCGGTGGGTGCAACCTGTGCGGTATACAGCGCCGCCGATACATCTTCAAACATATCCCACGGAGAAGAACCTACAACTACATAACCCTTGGGGTCAAGCACCATACGGCCGATAATGGGGCCAACATAGAAGCCGTCACTTTCTACCGTGCCGGTAAAGTAGTTACTGGTCATAAATGGGCTATATACAGTAGACATAAGCGAGGAACCACCGACAAGACCGCCGACAATATCATTACCGCTTACGGTAGCTTCGCAGATACAATCCTTGAAATAATCAATACCAGACGAAACATAGTTCATCGAGTCGATATTACCGGCATTGCCTGCAATACCGCCAACCATGGTGTTGCCGGTTACGGTGCCGCCAACATAGCACTGGGTTATAGCTACAATTTTGCCGCTGGAGGACGACTTGCCCGTAATACCGCCGACAAAATTACGACCAATAACATCAGCTTCGGTGCTGCAGTTGGTAATTTCACCGCGGGTCATATAGCCAAGCAGGCCGCCAATGTCGTCAGCATCTGCCGAACCTATGGTACAGCCGGCCTCTACTGTACAATTTTCAATATAAATTTTGCACGTATACACTGAAGGAATAACACAGTGCGAACCCATTATACCACTGCCGGTGGTTGTAGTACCGCCAAGTACGGTAATGTTATCCAACCACAAGGTATCGGCTGCGCTTTCTACCAAACCGGCACCGGTAACGTCACCGGCCAGTTTAAGGTTTTTAATGGTACACATACCTTCTTCTTTGTCATAGCTCATCCATTGGTCGTAACCGCCGGCAGCACCAAACAGGCTTTGTGCGCCCTTTTGGTAGGTAATGGTGTAGCCATCGCCGTCAAAAATGCCGGCAAAATATTTTGTAACTGCATTTTTGTTTTCCGGCAAACCAATAGATGTCCAACCGGCGGGCAGCTCAATGTCGGCGCCCAGCTTAAAGTACTGCTTGGTAAAGTGGTTACCGCTGTTTACGGCATCGCGCAGGGCCATTAACTGCTCCAGACTTTCAATTACATAAGCATCTTCTTCGGTAACGCCGCCCTGTTCAATCTTGTAGTTATCACCTACCCAGTGTGCATATAAGGTCATACTGGCGGATACTTCGGTATTAAAGTCCCACTTGGTATTTTCGTCGTACTTATCGGTATACCAACCGGCAAAGGGGTAACCGTCAAGGTGTGTCAGCTTAGAGCTTTGCGGTTCGGTCACCTTTTCGCCAAGCTTAATATCCTGGCGCTCAATATAATCCTGGTGGCCAAACAAACCGCCGTTCAAATCAAATTTAACAGCAGCATAGCCATTTTGTACAAAACCGGCATAAACGGTAACATTCTGCTTAACCGGCTTGCCAAATTCAAATTCGTGCAAAAGCTCGGCATCGCTGTACCAGCCAATAAAGCTGTAGCCGCTGCGTTCGGGGTCAACATCGGGTGCAGCAAGCATACTGCCCTTGCCTACCAAAACCTTATATTCGTCCGGCTTATCACCATCGGTGGTCTGCATAACAGCGTTTTCGTACAGGTAGGTAACCTCTACGGCATCGGCAAAGCGTGCATACAGGGTAATATCTTCGGTGAGCATAGTGTTCATATTGTAAGCTTCGGTGCAGGCTTCATCAACATACCAGCCCATAAAGCTTTCACCGGCTTTAGTCGGGTTTTGGGGCATATCGCTGTTGTTCAGCAGGCGGCTGCCCTTAGCAACCGACAATGTTTTGGTGGTTTGAACACCCCAGGCACCACCGTTAGCATTAAAGGTTACGGTTACTTTCTGTGTCTGGTCAATTTCTTCTGCCGCTACAAACGCTGCCTTAACAACCAAATCCTTGCCGGGCATAGTAAATGTAAGGGTCATAGCGCCCTCGGCCTCGGCAGCCTTAAAGGGGTAAGCTGAACCGTCCAAGTCAGCAAGACCATAGCTGCTTATCAGCTTGCCGGCATCGGGGGTAACAACTACCGTAACAGTTTTACCGATTTCGGGGTAAGCATAAGCTGCGTGGCTGCCGTTTACGGTAATTTTGCCGCCGGCAGTTTCTTCACTTACAATCAGCGCAGCGCCGGTAGCGTCAAAGGGTTTATCAGCCAAGGTGGGATGTGCATCACCAAAGTTATAGGTAAATGCCGCATCGTCGGTTTTGCCGTTAAGCTTCATCGCCATAAGATAGCTGGCAAAGCCCTGCGGCCCAACCTTTACTGCCGTAAACTTGCCGGCATCCGCGCAGGCGGTGGGTTTACCGGCCAGCGTATACCAGCTTGCATCGTCTACCGAATAACAGTTGGTAAGAGAAGCCGAGTTGGAAACATTGCCGGCTGCATTGATAGCGCTTAAGTTATAGCGCTTGTTGGCGGCAGTGATTTTGCCGTAGTTAAAACAGTTGTTAATAATGTTTTTACCGGACGCACGAGACTGACCACCGCCGACAATACCGCCAAGATAGCCGCTGCCGGTGCCGTTATAAGTAATATCACCGGTGTTGTAGCAGTAATTTAATACACCGTCACCACCGATATAATAGAACTGGCCGATGATACCGCCAACACCGTTGGTGCTGTAGCCGCCGCCGGTAATGTTACCGGTGTTATAAGCGCGGGTAATTTGGCACGCACCAGACCTATAGCCGATAATACCGCCAACAGCAGTTTGTGTGGGTGCGCTAACATCGCCGTTGTTAAACAAATTAGCAGCAACAATATCACCGCTAAGGCTGGCAATAATACCGCCGGTACGGCTGCCGCCTTCTACTTTGCCGTTATTTACACAATTATCCAGGGTGGCATTGGCATTGATAGTATAGGCAATACCGCCGGCGCTGCCGGTAGTGGTAATATCACCGTTATTGGTCAAATTACGCAGGGTCAGCTTGGTATCCCTACCGTCATCAGTACCGATAATACCGCCGATAGTTCTGTTAAAGCTTATTTTACCGTTGTTTACACAATTTTCTACTATAGTTTCAAGCTCGGTAGATGTACCTAACGTACCAACAATACCGGCACCGGCGGCAAGGTCGGCCTCGTTAACACAGTTTTTAATAACCAGACCGGCACCGGCTTTGGCCACAATACCGGCACTTTCCGCTCTGTTTGCCGTAACCTTTACTTTGTTGGTACAATTTTCAATGGTTACTTTTTCGGCGGCGTTAGCAACCAAACCGCCGACATAGCTCATAGCGGTAACGTCACCTTCCACCGTCAGGTTTTTAACAACAGCGCCTTCGCCAAGGTAAGCAAACAAGCCTATGTTTTGGGCAGTGCTGTCATTAAAATGATATTCAATGGTTTTGCCGTTACCGTCAAAGGTACCGCAAAAGCTTCTGGCAGCATTTTTACCGATACCGCCCCAAACATCTTCTCCGGCTGCCGCAATCGGGATAATAATTTTACCGTCCTTCAGATCATCAGCCAGCTTAACGGTTTTGCCCGCAAAGTTTTGGGCAGCCATACCGGCCACATTGCCGTTTACCAAATTGGCAAAGCCCCAAAGGTCATCCAAATTGCTGATGATATAGGTTTCAGCCGCTGCGTTATCGGTATACCACTTGGTGCTGCTTTCTGCCGGTTTAAGCAGAGAATAACCAATAGTGTAATCCTTATCGGCTTTTTCTACCGTCAAAGAATATGTACCGTCGGCATTTGCAGTAACCAGTTCGGTATCAAAGTAGGGCTTGCAATCCTTTTTATCCTCCGGCGCGGTGTACTTAATATTGATCTTTTCTCCGGCCACCATATAAACCGTTTGGGTTTTGGCTTCATCATCATTGATAACAGCCAGAGTTGTACCGGCAGCATCAAACGCTACGGCACCAACATCCTTTAAGGTAACCTTATAAACGTTGTTTTCGCCGTTATAAGCTACAGTGTTGCCCTCTTCGTCAACAGTATCAGCACCCCAAACCGGGTGTTTTTCACCAACCTGCCACAAATCGTTATGACTGCCGTTCGGAGTATCAAGGCCCCATGCTACTTCTCGGCCGGCAAAAGCTGCTGCCGTCTTCGGGATATCTGCACCATCGCCTATTTTATTGCCATCTTTGGCAAGATAATAAACATTTTTAACTGCACCGGTGCCAACAGCAGCCACCGCAGTGTTTTCGTTATAACAGAAGCTGGAAAGTACGCGAGTAGTTTCACCGGCTACGCCGCCTACCTTAGCGCCTTCGGCAGCAGCCGATACTGCGGCAAGACTGTAGCTGTCGCGTACATTGCCGTAGCTGCTGCTAAGGGTAGACTGTACGCCTTTACCCAAAATACCGCCTACACAATCGTTACCGCTAACGGTAACATCCAGGGCTGCACATTTTAACATAGCGTTGGCATAGTTGTTGTAGTTGGTGCCGTTCATAGAAATTCTCTCACCAAATACACCGCCGACATAATCGTGACCCTTTACCGTGCCGGAAGCATTAACGATATTCTGGCAGGTTGCATAACCGCGTACATAACCGCAGACACCGCCTACCCAATCGTTACCGGTAACGTTGGCATTGGATACTTCTACATTGCTTACGTTAGTGTTAACATAACCGGCCAGCAGGCCAACATAATCTTTGCCCACTACACTGCCGGATACCTTTACATCGCTTACACTGCCGCCAACGTAGCCAAACAGGCCCTGATAATCGGCTGTAGGTTTGTTTACATTAACGCCGGTAATGCTGTGGCCGGCGCCGTTAAAGCTGCCCTCAAACGGGCTGACGGCCGAACCGATAGCATCCCAGGTGGGATAAACACTCAAATCAATATCGGCAGTAAGCTCAATGGTTTTACCGCTGAGAGAAACTGCATTGTAGCCGGAAGCTTTGCCGTTTACCAAAGCAGCCATACTGTAAAGCTCGGCTGCGGTACCAATATACAGCGTGGTTTCGGTAGAATGTTCGGTGTACCAGCCAAGGTTGCCGGCCACACCAATGGCTTCTTCAATTGCTGCTGCATTGCCACATTCCAGCATCATCTGCTTGCCGGCGGCAACAGTAACGGTATAAGTGCCGTCCTCGGCTGCGGTAAGCTCAGTGCCGTTGGCATACAGCTTAAAATCGGCAGTTGGGCTAACGGTAAGCTTTAAGCTGCCCGGTGTGGTAAGTACACGGCCAAAGTCTGCCTGATATACCGGAGCAATACCTTCTCCTACACGGCTAAAGCTTAAGGTGTACGCCGGAGAAAAACTCTTTACCGATACACATTCAATGCTGTCGGCGCCCGCACTTACAAAAGCAGGCATAGCATCCTTTATGCCCCAAACGCCGCTGCCGCCGTCCAGTTCATAAATAAAGGCCAAATCACCCAGTTCCGCTTTGGTTTTAGCTGTGCCGGCAAAGCTGCCGGTGTTGGGTGTGCCATCCAGATAATAGCAGTTGGTTAATTTGTTGTTGAAAACCGGTGCAACCTTAGTAAGCACCTTGTCAGCATCGGGCACGGCTATAGAGCCGACAAATACGTTGCCCTGAATAGTCCAGGTGCCGCTGGAGCCTTCTTTATCACCGACAATACCGCCGACAATAATGCTTTGCATATCGGCATTAGCAGCATCATTTGTAACCTCAATTTTGCCGGAGGCCAAAGAGTTGGTAACCGTATTGTAGCTGCCCCAGCTACCGTAGGTAGAGCCAACAACACCGCCAATGCGGATTATACCTTCAACCAGTTTAACCGTAATGTTGCCCATATTGTAGCAACTGTTTACAGTGGAGCCCCAGCTTTTACCGATAACACCGCCAACCGTGCTGCCGTATTCATCGGCAACATTAATATTTACCTTGCTTATACAGTTATCAGCGGTAGTAACACGGCCGGCCACACCACCGATAATGCTGCCCTTGGTATCGGTAACCTTAATGTTACCCTCTACCGTCAAATCTTGTACCGATTTTATATAGCCAAACAGGCCAATGTATTCCTTAAATGCCTGCGTGGTAGTATCAATATACAGGCCGCTAATGGTATGACCCTGGCCGTAAACGCTCATCGAGGTAGCTTTAATGGGCTGCCAGCTGCCAAGCTTTTCACCGCAAACCGTACTCAAATCAATATCGTTATCAATATAGATTTTTTTAGAGGAAAAAGCGTACGCCGCCAAAGCTTCACCATTTAAATCTACAGCTTCACCGCGGATAATTTCTCCCAGGCCGGCAAACTCATCTACGTTGGAAATATGGAATTCTGTTGCTTTGGTGTCTTTAAGATACCAACCGTAACGTGCTTCGGCAGTTTCGCTGCGGAAGTTGCCAAAGCCGTATTCGTAGCTGGCATCCTTTTCTACAGCCAGTTCCCAGGCATCACCGTTTTTAACTACGGCCGCATTGCCAAACTTAAAGCCGCTTATATCTGCCGTAACGCCTTCTTCTACAGCAGCTACCGGTGTAATGGTAATTTTGCTGCCGTCAACGGCGTATACGCAGTTTTCATAAACCTGAGACTCCGGCACATCAACACCGTCTACCTTAAAAGTAAGCTTGGCTACCTTGCCGGCACTCTGGTCAATAAATTTAGACTTGTAAACCATTTTGCTGCTGGCAGCATCCAGTTTAAGTGCGCCGCCGCTAAGCACCCAATAACCGTTAAAGTCAGTGGTTTCGTTTTCGGTTAAAAAGCTGCGCAGCAATTTGGCATCTACCGTCAGGGTATCGCTGTTTTCGCAGGTGTTGGCAGCAGTACCTTCGGCAGTAACGCCCTGATACGCAACCTCGGGCTGCGGCAGGGTAACAGCGTTAATAAAGCCCCACTCTACATCACCGCTGCCGCAAACAGCGCCAACATAATCGGCACCGCTTACCCGGCAGTTTTCCACATTAACGTGACGCAGCACGGCATCTTGTGCGCAGCCACCCACAATACCGCCGGCGTATTGGTTTTCTGCCGTAACATTACCGGAGTTTGCAGCGTTGGTAATGCTTACCGAATAACCGGCAACACCGCCCGCACGGTTACGGCCGCTTACAGCGCCGCTGTTGTTTAAACCGGCAGCCTTGCCGATGTTATAACCGACGATTCCGCCGACATAGTTTTTGTCGGCTGCAATTTTGCCGGTGTTAATACAATTATTGATGTTGCCCATACTGTAGCCGACAACACCGCCCACACAAGCCAAACTATTTACATAAGTTGATGTTACTGCCGCATTGTTGGTACAGTTTTCTACCGTACCGCCGGCCAGATAACCAACTATACCGCCCATATACTGGCCGGAGCCGCTTACAGTACCTTCTACCGTAAGGTTGCTTATGCTGCCGCCGTTAACATAGCCAAACAGGCCCTGATGATCGGCAGTTGCATTGGTAATGCTAAGACCGCTTACTTTGTGGCCGTTGCCGTCAAAGTTACCGGCAAACGGTGCCCCGGCAGTACCAATAGCAGTCCATTCACCGCTAAGGGTAATATCCGCCGACAAAACAAAGTATTTATCGGCGCAGGTGTTGCCGCCGTTTACCTGTTTGGCCAGCGCCTGCATATCAGCAGCCGTAGCTATTTGATACGGACTTTCGGCAGTGCCTTCACCGCTAAAGCTTAAAGCTCTGGCCGCCGCCAACAAAGCCTTGCCGGTCTGCGCCTGATAATTATTTAAAGCCATCAGGCGACTAAGATCCAGCTCGTACAAATCTTCCTCAGAGGTCTGCTCTAACAGGGTGGTTATTAACGCCATTTGCGTTTTTACCTCGGCCTGCTTGTCCGCCGTCATCGCCATGTAGTCCTCTACCGCCGGCAACTCGGCAAGCATTTGCGCCAGCACCGTCACATCAACAGCCGGTACCGTCGGCAACTGCTCAGGCTCCTCACCCTCAGCAGGCTCGGTTACTTCACCCGTGGGCTCCTCACCCTCGGCAGGTTCGGTCACTTCACCCGTGGGCTCCTCACCCTCGGCAGGTTCGGTCACTTCACCCGTGGGCTCCTCACCCTCGGCAGGTTCAGTCACTTCACCCGTGGGTTCTTCACCCTCGGCAGGTTCGGTCACTTCACCTGTGGGTTCTTCACCCTCGGCAGGCTCGGTTACTTCACCTGTGGGTTCTTCACCCTCGGCAGGCCCGGTCACTTCACCTGTAGGCTCCTCACCCTCGGCAGGTTCGGTCACTTCACCTGTAGGTTCACTTTCAACATATGCTTCGTCAGGCGCAATATCGTCTGCCCAGGCATATGCCGGCAGTTGGCATACCAACATGGACATCGTCAGCAAACAACTGAGTATCCGTGTGGCAAGCTTACTGCCTACAAAATTTTTCATCATAAACCTTGCACATCCTTTCATTATAATAATAAAGGTAAATATTTATATTAAACCCTATGGGTCTAATACCGAAAAAACGGCATAAAAAAACGGCCGCCTACGCCGCCGAATTTTGTGACACCCAAACTTTATCCATCTTAATATAATATGCTTACCTGATAACGCGACACAATGCACCATAATATGCCGCCGATATACCGCATACCGGTGCCATATTATTACATCATCATCATTATTATAATGAAGATATCAATCAGGCCGATGAATACTTTTTGTAGGTCTTCTGACTTATATGTTCTGGCAAAACGCCAACGTACTCTGCTCGCCTTCTCATACCATAGCGATACAATGACCTGTTTTCACAGAAGAACAGAATACTCCATATTTACAGCACAGCCGGTTAGCCATGTTTGGGACTTTAACCCAATTCCCTTGTTCAGCAATACAACAATGCGTGTTTGCAGGCAACGTTTTACCTGCTAAATCGCGCATTTGCCACAAAAGCCGGAGCATAATATTTAATTATAAAAGGGTGTTTTGCCCATAAAACAGGCAAAATTTACCCATCGTTAAAACAAGTATAAAGCCATTCGACAAATTTGTCAATATTAGTTCAAAAAAAAAAAAAACGGGCATATCGGCGCATTTTTGGCTAATATAAGCAGGGTATCTTTTAAGGTTTTACCTGCTAAACCGCAACATTTTACCATACAAAAAAACAGGCACAGCACCGATTTTAAACAGTGCTGCCCCTGTAATAAACAAAAAAAATTTTCAGCCGCCTAAAAAATTTCCAGACAAACCGGGCAATGGTCACTGCCCAAAACGTCCGGCAAAATATAAGCCGCTTTAATTTCGTCCTTTAAACGTTCCGACACCAAAAAGTAGTCGATACGCCACCCGGCATTTTTAGCCCGCGCATTAAACCGGTACGACCACCAGGAATAAGCGCCTTCTTCGTCGGGGTGCAAATATCTAAAGGTGTCCACAAAGCCTGCCGCCAACAGTTCGCCAAACTTACCGCGCTCCTCGTCCGAAAAACCGGCATTACCGCGGTTGGTTTTGGGGTTTTTCAAGTCAATTTCTCGGTGGGCAACGTTTAAATCGCCGCAGATAATTACCGGCTTATGTTTATCCAGTGCCTGCACATAGGCTCTAAAATCGTCCTCCCACTGCATACGGTAATCTATACGCGCCAAACCGTCCTGCGCGTTGGGCACATAAATATTTACCAGATAAAAGCGGTCAAATTCCAGCGTAACCGCACGGCCTTCGGTATCGTGACAGCCGGGCATATTAAGGTTGCAGGTTACCGCCAGCGGCTTTACACGACTAAAACTGAGCGTACCGCTGTAGCCTTTTTTTTCGGCACTGTTCCAAAACTGCTCATATCCCGGCAAATCTACCGCTGCCTGCCCCGGCTGCATTTTAGTTTCCTGAACACAAATAACATCGGCGTCTATTTGGGCGGCAAAATCATAAAAACCCTTATTTATACAGGCCCTAAGCCCGTTAACGTTCCACGATATAAGTCGCATAACAAAACCTCTCTTTGCCAAATATATAGCAACAGTATAACATATTTAGGCCACATAGCAAACAAAAATTTTTTATGCCAAATTCAAGCAAAGTTCACATAAGTATGATACAATAAATGAAAATTGATAAACGGAGGCGCAATATGACTGCAAAATGCGAACAAGAAGCCCGGCTTGAACAATTAGCGCAAGGCTGCTTTGCCCCGGCCAAGGCCGCCCTGTTAGAGCTGCTGGCAATACCGTCGGTGGAGGGAGAATCACAAAACAATGCCCCTTTTGGCACCGAAGTGGCAAAAGCCCTGCAAAAAACAGCGGATATAGCAACAAAACTGGGGCTAAAAACCCATCTTACACCATATTACCTTACTGTAGACTTAGGCGATACCGACGGCGCAGATGCTGTGGGTGTTTTAAGCCATATAGATGTTGTGCCCTTTGGCAGCGGCTGGCAGTTTTCTCCCCTGGGGCAGCAGGTTGATGACAAAATTTACGGCCGCGGTTCGCTGGACGATAAAGGGCCGACTGTTGCGGCGCTGTTTGCGCTGGCGGCACTTAAACAAAGCGGGCTGCCGCTGGGCCGCCCTATACGTATGATAATTGGCGGCAATGAAGAAAGCGGATCACGCTGCATAGCCCAATATGCGCAGGAAAACCCCGCACCGGCCTTTGGATTTTCGCCGGACGCTAACTTTCCTGTTATTTTTGCGGAAAAAGGCATAACCCTGTTTAGCGCCGATTTTACAACCACCCCCGGCAAGCTGCAACAAATAAGTGCCGGCACAGTGGTTAACGCCGTACCCGCCCTGGCCGAAGCTATAATCAGCGGCATTAGTGCAGCAAGCATACCCGCTGCCCTGCCTGATGATATACAGTTGGCCTTTAACGAAGGCAGGTTACAGCTTAGCGAAAACACCGATGCAACCGTTACCCTGCGCGCTATCGGCAAAGCCGCCCATGGATCGATGCCGGAAAAAGGCGAAAACGCTGTTTGGCTGCTGCTAAAAGCACTGGGCAGCCTGCCGCTTGCCGCCGATGAGCTTGCCGCCTGTGCTGCCCTTAGGGAGCTTTTTGGCAGCGATTATTACGGGCAGGGTATTGGTGCCGACTGCCGCGATACGGTATCCGGCCCGCTGACGCTTAATTTTGGCACCCTGCACATGGCCGGAGGCCTGTGGCACGCCGGCTTGGATATACGCTACCCGGTTACGGCAGACTTTGCAGTAATTTGGCAGATAATTGAACAAAACGCCGCAAAGCACGCCTTTAGTGTAAAAATTAACGAACACAAAGAGCCGCTTTATGTACCTGTAGATGCCGACCCTGCCGCCAAGTTGCTGGCCCTTTATCGAGAATATGAGCCTGATGCCGAAGCACTGGCCATTGGCGGCGGCACCTATTGCCGTGCTTTTAAAAATTTTGTGGCGTTTGGGCCGCTGCGCCCGCAAACTGCCGACCTTATGCATCAGGCTGACGAATACATTACCGAAGAAGATTTGCGGTTTTTGTTGGAAATTTATACTAAAGCACTTTGGCGTTTGGCGGCAGGCACTTGCCAATAACAACAAATGATAGTATAATAGGAAAGGATTGTGTTGTTCGGTTTTTAGTTGCAGTTGTGTTAACAGTATTAAGAAAGGAGGCAAAGCTAATGCAAGTAGCATTTTTTCTGATACCCAAGGCCGAAAGTTCGTACCTGTTGGATAATTTTACCCTGCGGCAAGCATTGGAAAAAATGGAATATCACCACTACACCGCTATGCCGGTGTTAAATAGCGAAGGCTATTATTTGTATTCTTTGTTTATTGACGATTGCTTATGGGCCTTTAAAAATTCGCCGGAGCTGCGTTTTACCGATGCGGAAAAAATACCGATAAGCAGCATTAAAACATCACGAGAGGTTGAGCCGGTAAATATATCTACCAGCTTTGACGAGTTGATGCGTAAAACTGTTGATCAGAATTTTTTACCGGTGGTAGACGATTTGGGCGTATACATTGGGCTGGTGCGCCGGCGTGATATGGTAAAATACTGCTACAACCTTTTGCAGCAGCAGCCTGCACCCATGGCGGCCGACGCCTGATAAAATTTTTTAAAAATATTACAAAAAAGGCTTGTCAAATTAAGTAATTTATAATATAATAATAAAGCTGGTATTTGAATTACCAGCTTATGGAGTGGTATCGAAGTGGTCATAACGAGCACGACTGGAAATCGTGTTGCCGTGATGAGCGGCACGCGGGTTCGAATCCCGCCCACTCCGCCATAAAAGCAAAGCACCTGCAACATTGTTGCCGGTGCTTTTTTTATCTGCAAATTATAACCCCCTTGCCGCCTAAACAGCAAAGGGGGTTTTTGTTTTAAGCAAACTGGCTGTTATAAAGCTCGGCATACGGGCCGTTAGCCGCCAGCAGTTCTTTATGGTTACCCTGTTCAATAATATTACCGTTTTGCATAACCAATATTTTGTCCGCATCAACGATTGTGGAAAGTCTGTGGGCAATAACAAAGCTGGTGCGGCCGTGCATCAGGGCGTTCATCGCCTTGTTTATTTCAATTTCGGTGCGGGTATCCACCGATGATGTTGCTTCATCAAGGATGAGAATGGCAGGATCACACAAAAACACCCGCGCAATGGTTAAAAGCTGGCGCTGCCCAATAGATATATTTTCGGCATCGTTGGTAAGCACGGTGTCGTAACCCTTGGGCAGGGTGCGAATAAAAAAGTCCGCCCGAGCCGCTTTAGCCGCCGCTTTAATTTCTTCCATAGTGGCATTGGGCTTGCCGTAGGCAATATTTTCGGCAATAGTGCCCTCAAACAGCCAGGTATCCTGCAACACCATACCAAAAAAACTGCGCAGGCGGCTGCGTGTCATAGCGGTAGTCGGCACACCGTCCAGCGATATACTGCCGCCGTTTACCTCGTAAAAACGCATAAGCAAATTTACCAGCGTAGTTTTACCGGCACCGGTGCTGCCCACAATGGCAATTTTTTCGCCGGGGTTAACGTCAAAATTAACATCACTCATAAGCTGCCTGCCCGGTGTGTAGCCAAAGCTGATATGCGAAAACTGCACATTACCCTTTACGCTATGCGGTTCAACCGGGGTTAATGCTTCGGCAGACATTTCCGGCTCGTCCAGCAGCTCATACACACGTTCTACCGATGCCAGCGCCGATTGCAGCGAATTAAGCATATACGACACCTCGGTTATCGGTTCTCCGGCCTGGTTTACATACTGAAAAAACGCCTGAAAAACACCCGGCGACATCGTGCCGTTTATCAGCATACCGCCGCCCAAAATGGCAATACACACCAACCCGCAGCGGTTTACCAAACGTATGCCGGGGTTTACCGCATTAAGCAAAAAGTCGGTTTTTTCGGCAGCTCTGGCCAGTTCTTCTACCGCAATATGCATTTTAGCGGAGCTTGCAGCCTCGTAATTAAAAGCTTTAATAACCATTCGCCCGCTGTAAGATTCTTCAACCAGACCATTTAATTTGCCAACGGCGCGCTGCCTTTCTGCCGCGTATTGCAGCGTTTTTTGCGATACCACCCTGGTAATAGACAGCGATACCGCCGCAAAGCCTAAAAACACCAGCGTAAGCAACACCGAAAAATGCAGCATCATAATGATGGAGCCGGCAACCGTACCAATGGCCACAAACATACGTATAAGGCCGGTTTGCAGCGCTTCCGACATTTTATCCAAATCGTTGGTGGCGCGGCTCATAATTTCTCCCACCTGACGGCTGTCATAAAAAGACAACGGCAGTCGGTGCAGCTTTTCGGCAATTTCACTGCGTAGCTGGTAGTTAAGCCGTTCGGCAAAGCTGGCCATTAAAAAGTTTTGCAGTATATAAAACAGCGCTGCCGCCAAATAAATGCTCAGCAAAACAGCCAACTGTTCGCCGCCGTATTGCCAGGTTATGCTAAAGGGCTGCCCGGCCAAGCGCAGCTCTTTTATGCGCTCCCAGATAAGGTCTACCACACCGGCGCTGTAAAGCGGCGCCAAAATGCTAAGCGTGCTGTAGGCCGCCACCGACAGCATTACCACCAGCAGGCGCACCTTTTGCTTGCCCACCGATTGTAAAAAGCGCCTTACGGTTTTACGCGCATCTTTGGCAACGGCAAAGTCATCCTCGTCAAAGGGGGTTTGTTCTTCGTAAACGTTTTGCTCAGCCATTTAGCCCACCACCTTTTATTTGCGAATTTACAATATCTCTGTACACCGGGCAATTTTGCAGCAATTCATCGTGACGGCCCTTGCCCACTATTTGGCCGTCGTTAAGCACCAAAATCTGGTCAGCGTGCAAAATGGTGCTTATACGCTGGGCAATTATCAGCACCGCCGAATTTTTTACCTCGTTAGCCAAGGCGTGCCTAAGGGCCGCATCGGTTTTAAAATCCAGAGCGGAAAAGCTGTCGTCAAACACGTAAAGGTCCGCTTTTTTAGCCAAAGCACGCGCTATAGCCAACCGCTGCTTTTGCCCGCCGGAAAAATTACTGCCGCCCTGCGCTACCGGTGCATTTAAGCCCTGCGGCAAGCTAAGCACAAAGTCTGACTGGGCAACGTGCAGAGCGTGCTTCAGTTCGTCATCGGTGGCATTGGGGTTACCGTAGCGCAAATTTTCGGCCACCGTACCGGAGAATAACCACGCCTTTTGCGGCACATAAGCTATTGCCGCCCGCAAATCACTTTGCGGCAGCGTGCGAATATCCTGCCCGTGCAGGGTTATGCTGCCGGCAGTAACATCGTGGTAGCGCAAAAGCAGCTTGGTAACCGTAGACTTACCGCTGCCGGTACCGCCGATTATAGCAGTGGTTTGCCCGCGCCTACAGCTAAAATCAATACCCGCCAAAGTTTCGGCATCAGCGTCGGCAAAACAAAAATCTACACTATTAAATGTAATAACTTCGTCTAAAAGCTGCGGTACCGCTGCCATTGTACCGTCGGCAATTTCCGGCCGGTGATTAAGCACCGCCGCCACACGGCGTATACAGGTAAGCGCCCGGGGCAGCATCAAAACCGTCATCTGGGCCATCATCAAATACAGCAATATCCAAATGGCATATTCCGTAACAGCGGTTATATCGCCAATTTGCATAGTGCCCACGCCAACAGCATTGCCGCCCAAGTATAAAATAACTACCATACACAGGTTTATGGTTACAGTTGCCAAACAATCCAGACCGGAAAACAAATAGTTGGCTTTTATGGCTGATTCGGCGTACTGCAAAAAGGTTTTTTTCATACGGGCGGTTTCGTGCTGCTGCTTATTAAAGGCCCGTATTACCCTTACACCGGTAAGGTTTTCACGCAGGACAACATTCATACGGTCTAAAAAGCGCTGCAAACGGTCAAAAATCGGCGCTGCCTTGCGGATTATTAAAGAGGCCACCAGCAGCACAAAGCAGGTAACGCCCAAAATAAGCAGCCCCATATCGCGGTTTATTCTAAACGAAAAGAATATGCCCAGCACACATATTATCGGCACCGGCAGCATCATTTGGATAAAAAACACAAACGCCTGCTGAATAATATTGATATCGTTAAGGGTGCGCGTTATCATCGACGCCGTACCAAATTCTTCAAAATCACCGGAAGAAAATTGCAGCGAACGGTCGTAAAGGGCATTACGCAGGTCTCGCCCCAGGTTAGCCGAAAGCCGGGCACACAACCAACTGCCCAACAGGGTAAGCACCCCGGAACCCAGCGCAATGGCCAGCATAAGCAGGCCGCGCCTTATAAGCACCGACATTTCTGCACCGCTTACCGCCATATTTATCATACCGGCTGTTATGGTGGGCACCAGCAGCGAACCGCCGACATCACACAAAACTATAAGCATTATAAAAATGCACTGCATTTTGTAAGGTTTTAAATAACTGAATAGCGTTTTCATAGTCGCTTAAAAATTTACTCCTCTGTTATATTGTCTTTTATAGTGGTATTTTGGCTGTTTTGCTGCATTACGCTGTTTATTTCTTCGGCAAAAAAGTTGCTTTGTCGTGTCATCAACCGCAGCAAAGCCTCTCGCTCCTCTGCCGACATCCGCATAATGGCACGTTCTTCGGCCTGCATTAAGGGCAAAATCTTCTCGCGGCACATATCCCGCCCGGCCTCAGTAAGCCGCAAAGCCTTGCTGTTACGCGCACCGGGTAGCTGTTCCAGCGTCAGCCAGCCTTTTTTTACCAGCGTGCCCACCGTATAATTAACGGTTTGCTTGGGGTAGCACCACATAGTCACCATATCATTTTGCGTAAATACGGCATCTTCGTCCTCAAAAATTGCATACAGCACCGAAAGTGCCGGGTCTGACAAGCCGCAGAACATACTGTAATTATGGTACATTTCGTCCATTTGCTTACATAAATAGTTTAACGCCATATTTACTGACGTTATTTTGTTCGCCATCAATACAACCTCCTTATAAAATCCCAAATGGGACTATCGTTTAGTATAAATCCAATTTGGGATTTTGTCAATAGCTATGGCCACCTCACCCTAATATTTATTATTTAAATAGAAGAAAACAGCACTTGCCCCCAATGCCGACAATTTTACTCGGTTTTTGTTTGTTGCAACAAACTTTTTTGCCAAAAGCCCTTGACACCACCCCTCCTCTGTGTTATCATAGCTATGTTAAGAGGTTAGGCACAACTAACCTCTTAATTACACCGAAACTGTTAGTCATATCTAACAGACACCTGTATAACAATATAAGGAGGCACACCTAAATGAAAACGTTAAAAAGTGTCAGCCCCGGCCAAACCGTTACCGTAACCAAAGTAAGCGGTATACAAGCCGTAAAGCGGCACATTATGGATATGGGTATAACCAAAGGCACCGTTATAACCGTTAAAAAAACCGCTCCCCTTGGCGACCCGCTGGAAATTAACATCCGCGGCTACGAGCTGGCTATCCGCAAAGACGATGCGGCCATGATAGAAGTTGAATAAAATTAAGCTTGGCCGAATACATATAGACAAGCAACATTTGGAGGTTAAAAATGACTGAGACCATAAAAATAGCCCTGGCCGGCAACCCTAACTGCGGCAAAACAACTATGTTTAACGCACTTACCGGCAGCACGCAATATGTTGGCAACTGGCCGGGCGTTACCGTAGAAAAAAAGGATGGCCGCTTAAAAGGTCACAAAAACGTTATCATTCAGGATCTTCCCGGTATTTATTCGCTTTCTCCCTATTCTATGGAAGAAATTATATCGCGTAATTATCTGGTGCAGCAGCGCCCCGATGCTATTATCAACATTGTTGATGCCTCTAATATCGAGCGCAATTTGTACCTTACCACCCAGATTTTGGAAATTGGCATACCTACCGTTATTGCTCTTAATATGATAGATATTGCCAACAAATGCGGTGACAAAATTGATGCCGCAGCACTGGAAAAACAGTTGGGCTGCCCGGTGGTAGAAATGGCGGCCATTAACGCCACCGGTATTAACACCGCTGCCGAAAAGGCCATTGAGCTTGCCAAAGCCGGCACCCGCCCCATCACCCCGACAATTTATACCGGCCCTGCCCAAACCGCTATCGAACAGATAAGCAGCCTGTTAAAGGGCGAGGTTGCCGACGAAAACCTGCGCTGGTTTAGTGTTAAAACCTTTGAGCGCGACGAAAAAACGCTGGAGCATATTACCCTTACAGCGGATAAAAAACGTCAGATTGAACAGATTATTGCCACGGCCGAAGCTGAGCTTAATGAGGACAGCGAAAGTATTATCACCAACGAACGCTACGCCTTTATTGATGCGCTGATAGCCAAAGCCGTAAAACGCGGTACGGCAGCCAGTGCAACATCCGAAAAAATTGACAAGGTGCTTACCAACCGCTTTTTGGCCCTGCCGATTTTTGCCTGCGTTATGTTTGCCGTTTACTACATTGCCATAAGCTCGCTGGGTTCGGTGCTTACCGACTGGGCTAACGACGGTGTGTTTGGCGACGGTTGGCGTTTGTTTGGCATAGGTAGCTCTGCCTACGAAGAAGCTGCCGGTGATTACGATTTGGCACAGGCCGAAATTGATGCCTACATAACCGCAGCCGCCGAAACCGGCCTTGATACTGCGGCTGCCGAAGCCGCCCTGGAGGACGGCGATACCGCAGCACTTGCCGCCTGGGCAAACGATACCGCTGCTGCCGGCATAACCGCCAATGTACAAATTTTAGATGAAGAAACCGAAGAACTGCTGGAAACCGTGCCGGTAAATGCCGAAACCGTTACCGGTGCTTTGGCTGTTACCGAGCCTGACCCTGCCGACTTTGGCATATGGATACCCGGCATACCCGTGCTGATTGAAAGCCTGCTGGTAGCCATAAACTGTGCCGATTGGCTGCAATCTCTGGTGTTAGACGGCATTGTTGGCGGCGTGGGCGCCGTGCTGGGCTTTGTTCCGCAGATGATGATTTTGTTTATTCTGTTGGCCATTTTAGAGGACTGCGGTTATATGTCGCGTGTGGCCTTTATTATGGATAAGCTTTTCCGCAAGTTTGGGCTTTCCGGCAAAAACTTTATTCCTATGCTGGTTGCCACCGGCTGCGGCGTACCCGGTGTAATGGCTTCGCGTACTATTGAAAACGAGTCGGAACGCAAGCTTTCTATTATCACCACCACATTTATGCCCTGTGGTGCCAAGCTGCCGATTATTGCTCTTATTTCCGGCGCATTGTTCCCCAGCTCTGCCTGGGTTGCACCGGCCACCTACTTTATCGGCATTGCAGCCATTGCCGTAAGCGGCATTATCTTAAAAAAGACACGTTATTTTGCCGGCGATCCTTCGCCGTTTGTACTGGAGCTGCCTAATTATCATATGCCGCAGCCTAAAAATGTTTTACTGCATATGTGGGAACGTTCCAAGTCCTTTATCAAAAAAGCCTGCACCATCATTATGCTTTCCACCATCGTTTTGTGGTTTTTGGGCAGCTACAATCTGGCAATGCAGCCTGTTGATACCGGCGATTCTATGCTGGCATCGGTTGGCCAAACTGTAGCGCCGGTGTTTACCCCCTTAGGCTGGGGCGATAAATGGGAGGCTGCTGTAGGCACTGTTACCGGCCTTATTGCTAAGGAAAACGTTGTAGCAACCTTTGGTTCTCTGTATGCCGGTATGGACGAGGTTTCGGAGGACGGCCACGAATTCTGGACGGTTTTGGCAGCACAATTTACACCTCTGGCGGCGTTTTCGTTTATGCTGTTTAACCTGCTGTGTGCGCCCTGCTTTGCCGCTATCGGCGCAATACACCGAGAAATGGGCAACAAAAAGCTTACTGCCTTTGCGGTAGCTTATCAGTGCGGTTTGGCTTATGTAGCAGCAATGGTGGTATATCAGCTTGGTATGCTGGTAAACGGCGGCGGCTTTGGCCTGTGGACTATTGTTTCGCTGGTATTGCTGGCGGGCTTCCTGTTTTTACTGCTGCGCCCCAACCCCTACAAGAACGGCGTTATTAAACCGGAAACTATCAACAAATAATTAACATAAAATAATTAACACAAAGGAGCGATTATTATGGGAACTTTTATTACTGCATTAGTTGTTTTCGGCGGCGCTGCCATAGTTGCTCGCAATTTGCTCCGCAAGCACAAGCTGGCCAAAGCTACCGGTTCGGTTGGCTGCGGCTGTGGCTGTGGCTGCTCCGGGTGTTCCGGCTGTGACATTATCAGCCAACACAAATAAATCAGTATCCAACAACCTTTACCCAATAAAAAATAGCCTGTCGGCCACAAACCGGCAGGCTATTTTGTTGCCCAAATTTAAGCCCCCTGCCCCACCTTTATCACCCGGCCATTGGGGCCTAAAAACGCCTGTAACGGGTTTTAGGCGGCGGCATAGGCACACCTACATAAGCGGCTGCTTTACCCCGCCAGAGAGCTTTTTTGCCGCACCGTATAACACACAATAAGGCAATATAAAACACCATACCCGGCCGCCCAGCCAAGTATGGTGTTTTTGTAAGCCGGCCGCCGTTTTATAACGGTAAGCCTGCTGTTTTAAGCACTTTTGTAGCGATACAGGAATGTTACCGCCTGCGCTCTGGTGCAATCTTCATCGGGAGCAAACAGGTTGTTGCCAACACCGCCGGTTATGCCCTGCTGAACTGCCCAGTTTACGGCCTTAGCATAATATGCATCGGCTGCAACATCGGCAAAATTGCTGGCCGCAGATACATCCGGCGAACCGGCAAAACGCCACAGGAAGGTAACTATCTGCGCTCTGGTGCAGGTTTTATCGGGAGCAAACAGGTTGTTGCCTACGCCCTCGGTAATGCCCTGCTCTATTGCCCAGCTTACTGCCTTGGCATAATACGCGTTGGCAGCTACGTCGGCAAAGGTGCCGGCGCTCTTAGGTTCGGGGGAGGCAGCCGACCGCCACAGGAAGGCTACTATCTGCGCTCTGGAGCAAATATCGTCGGGAGCAAACAGGTTGTTGCCTACACCGCCGGTAACGCCCTGAGCAACGGCCCAAGCCACTGCTTCGCTGTAATAAGCGTTCTTGGGAACATCAATAAAGGTAATGCCGGTAGTACCTGTACCTGCACCGCTGCCAGTGCCAGTACCACTACCTGCACCTGCACCGGAACCTGCGCCAGTACCAGTACCGGAGCCGGAACCGCTGCCGCTGCCGGAACCACTACCGCTGCCGCTGCCGGAACCACTACCACTGCCGGAGCCGGAACCAGAGCCACTGCCACTGCCGCTGCCGGAACCGGAACCACTGCCACTGCCGCTGCCGGAACCGGAACCACTGCCGGAACCGCTGCTGTCATCATCATCGCCACTGGTGGCAATAAATACGGCCGTAACAGTTACAGGAGCATCGGGCATGGTAAAGGTGTTATTGATAACCTCGAACTCGGTTTTAGTTGCGCCAATCTGGTAAGATGCCAGAATTTTACTTACTCTGTAGTCCTTGTTGGGGGTAGCCGTAACCGTAACGGTTTCACCCTCCTGCGCCTTGGCTTTGTCCGCCGTCACTGTACCGTTTTCAGACGGTGTGCAAGTGATAACGTTATGCGTAGGAGCAAATACTGCACTGACAGTTATGCGTTTGGCCGGCATAGTAAAGGTGTTGCCTTCAATGGCTTCCGCCAAAACGCCGGCCTCGGTAGAATAGCTAATGGTAACACTAACCAGCTTGTAGCCCTCGTTGGGGGTAGCGGTAACCGTAACCAGCTCACCTTCGGCAGCCTGTTCTTTATCAATAGTTACAGTGCCGTTGCTCGGTTGATAACAGCTCAGGTTGTAAAGTTTAACCACGCTTGCCGATATGGTGGTATCTTCACCGATAGCGTAGATAGTGCAGGTCCAGGTGCCGTCATCATTCTTTTTAATGTTGTCAAAGCCGGTAACAGCTTCCAAACGGTAACTATCCGCCGGTGTCACCTTATAAATCAGGGTTTCACCCTCGTAGAATTTACCATCGGCAGTTTTACGAACAGTGTCGGCATTAGTCAGAGTAAAGGTTGCATTTTCTGCCTCGGCAGTAACTGCGTAGGCAACAATATCCTTAAAGCTTACCGTGATGTTTACTGTAGCTGCATTGCTGCTAAGAGCATCTATGGTAAGTACATCGCCCTGATAATCAGCGTTGGGGTTATTAGCATTTTTAACGGTTTCGCCGTTTATCTTCCAGGCATCAACCATTTTGCCGTCTGCCGGCACCGAAGTTATAATCACGGTGCTGCCGCCGCCAATATTGGCAGCGCCGCTGGCAAATGCCGTGCCGTCGCTGGTAGCACCGGTAATAGTGCCGCCCTCGCCTTCTACAGCGTAATTAACGGTGTAATAGCTTTGCGGTGCAAATTCTATACCAAAGGTTATGTTGCCTGTAGCATCGGCAAATGTGCGGGTTTTACTGTGGTTGCCGCTTTCGGTCTCGCCGTTTACCGTCCACTTATCTACCATATAGTTGGCCTTGGGTGCCACGGTAAATTCCAGGGTTTCTCCTCTGTAATAAGTTATCGGCTCACCGGAGGTTACTGCACCGGTTTCAACCTCTTTACCGTATTGATCAAAAATTCGGTAATTAACTTTGCCTTGAGCATCGTCATAGGTACCAACCGCCTGATAACTGATAGCCTTAGAGAAGTATGCAGTCAAAACATCATTGGATTGCAGTACATAATTGGTAGTTTGGTTGGTAGAATATACCTTACCCTGTGCTGCAAGCGAAGTCCAGCGGTCAAATACATAGCTTCTGGCAGGTACTGCCGTCAGGGTAAATTCGGTATTACCGGGAACATTGTGCATAACTCTAAAATCATCTTCATCCAGCGGTTTGCCGGTAGTTTCATCTATCAGCGTGCTGGTTGCATGGATGGTGCCTGCATCATAATATCCGGAAGGAGCGCTGCTTCTTACTATTAAACTATAGGTACCCAACTGAGTATCCGCGCTAACGGTGGTATCTGCGGTAATGGTAAAGGTATAGGTTGTGCCATCATTGGTAATGGGGCTGCCGTTTACCTGCCAGTTACCGGTAACTTCATAAGCAGGGGCCGCGCTTACGGTTACCGTTGTATCACCGGCAATTTTGGTGCCGGAGCTTACATAGCGGTCTACCGCGGGGGTAGAAGTATCATTGTCGTCATCCCACTTATAAGATGCCTGCAAATTATCACCAAGGGTAATAGTAAAGGTTTCACGTTCAAATACCGGGTAAAGGTTTACGTTGGCACCGGGCATAACCACGTTAATTTCCGGCGTGGTCACCAGCTCTATGCGGCCGCCTACCACGTATTCCCAATGTTTAAACTGGTAACCGTTGTTGGCAACTGCCTTAAAGGTAAATTCGGCACCGGGGCGCACCGGGGCGCCGTTAGCCAAACCAATGGGCATTTCTACACTGCCGGCAGCAGGGTTGCTGTTGACTACATTTATGGTATAAGTGGCAAGCTCGTATTGCAGCTCTATGCTTATATCTTCGGCCAGCATAGTGTAGTTTAAGGTGTTGCCGCCCTGCTGTGTATAAATAACAGCATCGCCTTTTTTAACAATCCACTGTTTTACCTGATAACCCTCGTAAGGAGTAGCCAGCAGTACCAAACCGGTACCGTTAGCAACTTTTACACCGGCGGCAAGCTCGGCATAGGTGTGGGCTTCGGGGCTTAATACCGATACCGTGCCGGCTGTGTTAGTGTCTGCCGTGTTAACCACATTGGCTTTAAGCGTATAGTTTTGGCCGGTTACAACATAGGTTACCGGTTTAAAGCTTACTTCATAGTTGGTACCGTAGGTAATGCCGCTTAAACCGTACTTTTCACCGTCGCTGGATGTCGGATAATTGCCGTTTTCATCCGGTACATTGGTTTCAATTCTGATAATGTTGCTGGGGTTAAGATAACCTACTACAGTGTAGCTGCCCGGAGCAGTGTTATTATCCAGCTTTACTTCTCGGCCGGCGGTATCGTATACCTTAATATCAACAAAGTTGGTACCGGTCATCGTAGTTGTACCGTCAGCAGCATAAACCGGGTTATCATATTGCAGTTTATCGCCATAAACCAGGTTGCCCTCTACTACACAAAGCTGCGGCAGGTTAGCTTCTACACTGCCCTGAGCTGCGGTAAATGTGCCGTTGGCAGTTGTAATACCTATGGTAATGGGTCGGCGTGTAACATCAAAGTATGCCGTATGAACATCGTAATAGGTTTTTTCCAGCTTATAGCTGCGGCAGGGAGTTTGTCCCATCCACGGCCATCTGTTGTTATAATTACCGCTTTGCGGGCCGGGCTCATCCCAGTTACCGCCTCTAAACTTACTGGCTTCAGCCGAACCAAGCCAACTGCCATTGCCGCCAAGCCGATACAGCCTGGTGCCACTCTGCCAATCGAGTTCTTCCGACTCTACCAGCTTGCCGTCTTCACGATGATAATACATAAGCTTAGCCGTCCATTTTTCGCCATAGGTAAGCGTGTCAACCTCGTTGCCGTTTTTGTCACAAATTACCAGGCGATAGCCTTCTTCACCGCTAAGCAGTGCAGTCTGGCCCAAATCCAGCGGGGCAAATACACGGCTGCCCTGATAATATGCCTTTATGGTATAAGCACCTTCCGGCAGGGCAGACGTCATATCGGTGGTAAGGGCAGCGGTGGCATTGCTGCCGTCAGCCTTTAAGGGTACGTTATAGGTACGAGAATAATTTAAGCCGGTGATTTCGTAGGTTACAACGCCGCTGGGGGCAGCATTGTGGCCGGCGGTAGTGCTTTTAAGTGTAACAGATGCATAAGGCTTACCGTTAGTAACATCGGCGGTAAGGCCATTTACCGCAGTTGCCTTGTGTACGCGATACTTAGCGTGGAAAACGTCGGAATATGCCGAAATATGGTATTCCTCACCACGGACTTTATCGTAATAAATAACATTTACACGGCAACGGTAATCACCCTCGCTGCTGTAGCCGGACGACAGGAAGGTATAATATGCCTGCTTTTTGTTGGTAATATCCTGCCACTTGCCGTTTTCCAGCTTTTGCCACTGGTAGCTAATGCCCTGCGGATAATCCTCGGCATTTTTAACGGCAGCCGTAACGGTGTTGGTAGAATCCGGGTAGATAGCCAGTGCGCCGTCTACATCAAGGCCAACCAGCTCAATATCCGGGTAGCCAACATCGGTTTTGGTGCGAACAGTTAAAACTTCACTTTCTATACTAACGTTAGGCGTAACACTGCGCACCGCCTGAATTTCGTAAAAATACTCGGTGTAGGGGTTAAGGTTTTTGTCGTAATAAACAAAATCCCAAGTGCCGTCATCGTTCTTTTTGCCCTGATCAAACGGTACAAAGGCCAGCTCGTAGCTGCCGCTGCCGTCCGGGAACTCGTAATAACGGTAAATCTGGAAGCCGGAGATCATCTTGTCATAGCTCCAGGTAAGGGCTATGGTATCATCAGTGGTCTGTTCGGCATCCATAGCAAAATCGTCGGGCAATTCCGGCGGCATTTCAATATCGGTAACCAAATAGCTAACTACCGGGAAACCGCCGCCATCATAGGCAAAAAGCTTCCAGCTAAAGCCATAGCCAAATTCTTCGGCTTCGGCGGGCATATTTTGCATACTGGCAATGTAGCTGCTGCCGGATGTACTGGTCATAACGTAACCTGCACCGGCCTCGCTGCCGGCAACCACACCAACCGTTAAGCAGCCTGCACCTATACCGGCGGTACGTTCAATTTCGCTGCTGAATATAAACGAATGGCTGTATTCGGTAGACATATCTATCGACTGCGTGATGTTCTGGCCGTTGGGGGCATCGGTATAGCCTACAGCAGCATAGTCACCGTTCCACACAATAGCATCTTTATAACCCTTGGCAGAGGTAGGATAGGTAGACGGGTCGCCCAGAGTATGGGTCATAATGTTGCCGGATATCTGCGGCAGTTCGCTGTAATCCCTGGCAATTTCTTCATACTTCTTCAAATCCATAACCTGCGTTGCCGCGGTATGCGGAGAAGTAATCGTCATAGCCTGTTCGTTGTAGCCGCCCTTGCCATCCGGGGTGTAGGCCGTGTATTCATATACAACTGTGGGTATAGAATACAGCACAACGGCATCGGCACCTACCGAAGTAGAATACTCAACCGTTTGCTCCAGAGAGGAGTTCATTTCAAATTCGTAAGTAAATTTAGCCTTTAATGTAGAGCTGCATTCAATAGAACCTATTTTTATACCAAAAATAGTAATGTCCTGTTCTAACGATGCATAAGCACCCGCCCATATAGACGATTGCGCAACTGCACCGTCTGAACTACCTTTAGTCTGCGCATAAGAAGTCTCGGACTGGATATACGCGCCGGAAAGGTCATCGCGGTTCATCAAATCTTCAAAATACGGCGAAGATGCCAACACTGCCAGCACCTTGGGGTCACTGTAAACAAAGTAATGGTTGTTGTTATACTTTAAGTAAGCAGTATCTTTATCCGTATTGGGAAAGATAAAATACGCCGCATTAGATTTCATCTGTTCACTTTTTATGGATGTTGTGGTATTAAACTTCTGTCCGGTTTCCACCTCGCCTTCAATAGCGGCAGCCGGGGTAGCCTCGGTAATAATCGAGTTTAACATAGTACCGTTGTTAACAGAATATTCAACACCCACATTACCTCTGGCAGGGTAGTAAATCATCGTCGACATAGCATCATAGCCATAGCCAAACAAATCGGCACTGCCTGCGGCGTATTCGGTGTAGAGCGAAAAATACTTGTTCCAGTTTGTGGTATCATAGTCCAGCGCACCTACCAGCTCCAGGCCGGTTTCGGCATACTCAAACTGCAAGCTGTCAAAATACAGGGTAGCAGCTTCGGTAAGGCCGTTAGATACCACGGCAAGGTTGGCAGGGCTGTACGGCAAAGAGCAGAACTCGTTATTGGCTCTTTCCATTACGCTGTAAACATAATTGCCTTCATCATCTTTGTCGAACAAATCATAGTTTTTGTCGGTAACAATACTAAAGCCTTCACCATCGTACTGATAAACAGCAGCATAACGGCTGTAAGCATTACCGTCTTTAATATCGCTTACCGACTGACCGCCCAGCACCAGGCTTTCCTGATCTACGCCAACCAGCGGGCCATAAGTAAAGGCGGCACGTACAATAGGATCACCGCCGGACGATGCCACGGCAAAGTCATCATACTTGGTTAAAAGGTCGGCATTGCTGGCCGAACCGTACAAAACAGCCGCACGGCTTTGGGTGTATGTTGAACCTTTAATATTAGATATATCACCATAGAAAAAGCCGTAAGTAAGTGCCAGGTCGTCTACGCCGTCGCGGTTAACGTCGGCTGCCAGCAACGATACCATATTAGGCACCATACCATCAGTTTTCTTCAAAGGATAAGTCCATACCTGTGCCCAGCTATCGTTAATATTTTGGTAGGCAGTTGCCGAAGCACCGGTGGTTTTTTTGTACTGATAAACAACAATGCGCGGGTTAGATTCTTCCGGCACGTAAACGGCAATTTCGTCCATACCGTCGCCGTTAAAGTCACCGGTTGCCACTTTAAGGTAATTTTGCAGGCTATACTGAAGCATAGTTTGCAGCTTAGGGTCTTTAACTGTGCCTTGACCCATGGCAATACGCTCAGCAGCATTGCCCATTTTGTCAAAGTCGTCAATCAGGGTAACAGCCGCCGCATTGGTTGCCAAACCGTCAACAGCATCTACGGTACGCAGTTTAAGCTGAGGCTCTACAACACGCGGACTGCTGCCATCTTTTACAGTTTCAGCATATTCCATTGTCAACAGGGCAAACTGCTTTTTCTGCCCACTGGTGTTGCCGTCAAAATTGGCAGCAGCAGCCGACATGGCAGCCCAGGAGCTTCGTGGTGTAAACCGCTCGTAGGGAGTATTCGTCGGCGTCTGTATCGGGAAAGTCGTCGTATCTAACGAACGCATAAACAGTTTGTCGTACAGGCTGCCCGTTAACAAACCGGTATTTACCTGCGTTTTGCTTTTAAAGGTATTATAATCGGTAATTGTACCGTTATAATGGCCACGCAATTCAGACGTAGTAATCGTCTTATAATGGTTTGCAGCGGTATAAGTATTGGCATCGGTATAGCTGTTTAATATCAGCATTTCATCAACCGGGTTAACCGTAACGCTGTCTCGCCCATAAGGGTTAGAAGTATCGTTAGCATCGTAGCCGTCAGGCGCTTTGCTGGTATCAAAGCCAATGGCTTCCAGCGCGTTCATCTCCGACATATCAACATCAGTTTGGGCGGCAAATACCGCCGGTGTCGGCAATGTCGAAATAATCATACAGCATATAAGCAGAACACTTAATAATTTTCTTCTCATATCGCTATCCTTTCTAAAATTTTTAATTAACGCAAAAAATAGAGCTCACATCATGCCGTTTCGTCCAGAGAAAACTCAAAACGCATAGCCAACGATTTAAACAAAGCGTGCATAACCTTGTTGGCTATATCGCAAATGTCCAGCCCGTTAACATAAGCCAGCACCTGCTGCACTTCAGCGTTTGGCACGCTATAGCCGCGCAGAGATAACGTTAAAAAGCTGTTAATCTTTTGCTGCAGGTTCAGCGTATCATCACACGGGTAGGCCATATAAGCTCTCATAAGCCCCGCCGAACCAACCTCTAAAGCGTAAAAATCGTTTAAAGTAAGCTGCGGCTGGTAACTGCCAAAAATCTGTTTAAGCTCTTGGGCTGTTTGGCTAAAAATATAGTGCGATGCTTCCTGCTGGGTATAGGCTTCGATGTAAATTTCCCGCAGGTTTTCGTTAAGCTCGGTAAGCGTTAACTGAATAGCGGTTTCTACCGCATAAACATAAACCGGCGGTAATTTGGTGCCGACAACGTTGTGGGCCGCACCGAACTGGTTGGTAAACATAAAACCCACCAATTCGGACAAAACACCGTCTTTAGCCCTAAAGATGTTTTGAAAGGTGCTGTTGGAAACACCCGCCCTTTTTACAATTTCGGCAACCGTCGTTTTTTTATAGCCCCGCGCAAAAAAAATCGTTAAACAAACCGTGAGTATCCTTTTTTTTGGCGGACAACAGGTCGATGTGTTAGTAATACACGACCCCTTTCTATAAAAATAATATATAACAAAAAACTTATAAAGCATTGTGGTATACGTGCCAAAAGTATAACATATTTTACGCCATTTTACAATACAATAAGCAAACAATTTGCTTATAATTTATATAATTTTATAAAAGAACAAAAGATTTTATTATTGATACAGGCAAATTACAAAAAACCGCCGTTTGGTTTTATCAAACAGCGGTTTTTAATTTAAATTTAAATTTTAATGTATTATTCGGCGTAGCTCTGCGCCAGCGCTTTACCTTCGTAATAAGCCTGAATATTGCCGGGCAGCACCTTAGTCTTAAAGTTGTTGGCAAGGGCACGTTCTACCGCCGCATCCGACACAATATCAGCCAGCCCATTGATAACGCCCAAAGCCAGCACGTTAGCACTAAGCTCATTTTGCAGCTTGGTTTTGGCAGTTTCCAAAATCGGCAGGCGATGTACCTTTACCGATGCATCCTCCAGCCCGGTAGAAGTTACAAAATCACTGTCTATTATCAGCATACCGCCGGCCTGAATATCGTCGGCATATTTGTTATAAGCCTCTTGAGAAAGGCACAGCAGAACATCCGGGCAGCCAACCTTAGGATAATATATCGGCTCGTCCTTAATAACAACCTCGCCCTGGCTGCGGCCACCGCGAGATTCCGGCCCATAAACCTGACTTTGCGCAGCCTGATAACCGTCGTACAAAGCAGCTTCGGCCAACAATACGGCGCAGCGGATAATGCCCTGACCGCCGGTACCGGAAAATCTTACCTCAAATTTCATGCCTTCTCACCTGCCTCTTTTAACAAACGCGCCATTTCGTCACAATACTCAACGGCCTCGGCCTCGTAATGCTTACCGATAATAATTTTATCTTCCAGCTCCTCGTCTGTCATACGGGCAGCCTGCTGAACAGTAACGGTATTATCGCGCAGCCACAGCAACATATCTGCCGGGTCGGGCATATGATTATAACGACCATAAGATATCGGGCAGGTAGAAACCGCCTCGACTACCGAAAAGCCCTTATGGTTAGCAGCTTCTACAATCAGGTTGGTAAGCTGCACCGCGTGGAAAACGTCACCGCGGGCCACGTAAGTAGCGCCCGCCCCTTTAGATAAATCAACCAGATTAAAAGCGCGGTCTATGCTGCCGTAGGGTGCGGTGGTGGCACGTTTGCCGGCAGGTGTAAGCGGCGAAAATTGACCGCCCGTCATACCGTAAATGCTGTTGTTTACCACAATCGCCGTCATATCAATATTACGGCGGCAGGCGTGAATAAAGTGGTTGCCGCCAATAGCAGCAGCATCACCGTCGCCCATAAGCACAAACACCTTTAAGCGCGGCTCACACACTTTGGCACCAGTAGCAAAGGCCAGCGCCCGGCCGTGCGCAGTGTGTACCGTATTTAAATCCATATAACCGGTCATACGAGAAGAACACCCGATGCCGGATACAAACAACACATCATCCTGCGGATAATCCAGCTTTTGCAGTGCGCGCGCCAAAGCCGACATTACAATGCCGTTACCGCAGCCGGGGCACCAAATATGCGGCAAATTACCGCGAAAATACTTTTCGTATACAGCTTCCATCAGCAGGCACCCCCATTCTCTGCCATTTCGGCCAATTTAGCACGCAACAGCTTTTCTATCTTTGTCGGCTTTATCAGGCGGCCGTCTACCTTGTTTATCGGCAAAAACGGTACGCCGTCTAAGGCAGCCTTGGTGGGTATAGCCAACTGGCCCATATTCATTTCGGGCATAGCAACCAAACGTTTGCCCTGACACAGTTGTTTTATTTTAGCCGACGGGAACGGCCAAATGGTTTTAAGACGAATAAGGCCGACTTTTTCTCCGGCTGCGCGCATACTGTCCATAGTTTCGTGGGCAGAACGCGCCATTGCGCCGTAGGCTATCAGCACGATATCCGAATCCTCAAGATGCTCGGTTTCGATTTCGGCAATTTCGTCAACGTGGTCTTCTATTTTGCCGCAAATGCGGTTTAAAAAGGTTATTACCTGCTTGGAATCAGCCGTGTAGAAGCCGGACTCGTTGTGGGTTAAGCCGGTAAAGTGGTAACGCTGCCCCTGACCCAAAGGAACAAACGGCGGCACACCGCTTTCGGTATTGGCAAAGGGCAGGTATTTTTCACCCTCGTATGCCGACGAACGGTTGATGATCTCCGGTTCGGGATCGTTGGAAATATCAAAGCCTTCTCTAAGGTGACCGATTTTTTCATCAAGCAGCAAAATAACCGGTGTACGATACTTTTCTGCCAGATTAAAGGCACGAATCGTCATATAGTAAGCTTCGGTAACCGATGACGGCGAAAGGGCAATAATTGCGTGATCACCGTGGGTACCGTAACGCGCCTGCATAATATCGCCGGCCTGCGGCATGGTGGGCAAACCGGTGCTGGGGCCAAAACGCATAACGTTAATAATTACCAGCGGCACTTCGGTTACCGCGGCATAACCGATAAGCTCCTGCATAAGAGAAAAACCGGGGCCGGAGGTTGCGGTAAACGCCTTGTGGCCAACCATAGATGCACCGATCATAGCGCCGATAGAAGCAATTTCGTCCTCCATCTGCATAAAATAACGGCCCAGCTTCGGAAATTCCTTGGCTATATATTCGGCAATTTCGGTACTGGGGGTTATCGGGTAGCCGCCAAAAAACGATGCACCGGCCTTGATAGCGCCGAGCGCGCAGGCTTCGTTGCCCTGCAGCAGTTGAACGTGCTGCTTTTGGCCGTTCATACTATTTTTCATCAGCTTTAACCTCCTTTACCTCAAAGCAAAAATCCGGGCAATGCACCGAACAGCTTTGGCAGCCAATGCAGGCTGCTTCGTCTACTACCTGAGCCTTGCCGTTGTGCTGGGTGCCAAGCACCTTTTTGGGGCACAGCGCCACGCAAATACCGCAGGCTTTGCAGGTGTCTTCATTAAATAAAACTTTAAAAGTTTTCCCCAAAACTTTCATCTCCCTTGAGTATAGCTGAGCCCGGCAAATTGCATACAGCTTTTGCAGTGCCAAACGCAGACCTTTTATACCCTGTATTTATCTACCTATTATATCACAAACCAAACCCTTTTGCAACACCTGTACACGGTATTTATTATCTGTATTTGTGAATATTTATACTTTGCTTATGCATTTACAGGCTGTTCAGCATTTGCAGCATAGCAGCCTCGTCGATAACGCTTATGCCAAGCTGCTGCGCTTTGGCCAGTTTGCTGCCGGCGGCCTCACCTGCCAGCACGTAATCGGTTTTTTTGCTCACCGAACCCGTAACCTTGGCACCGGCAGCCTCTAACATTGCCTTGGCCTGCTCTCGCGTAAGGTTGGGCAGGGTGCCGGTAAGCACAAACACCTTGTTTTGCAGCGCCCCGGGCGCGTTGGTTTTAGGCGCCACCTGCGGTTTTACACCGCCTGCCAACAGCTTATCAATAAAGGCGCGGTTTTGGCCATTGGCAAACCAGCTAACCACACTGTCCGCAATAATTTCGCCAATAGCCGGCACATTCAGTAAATCTTCTCGTGTTGCATTGGCTATAGCATCTAAATCCGCAAAGTTATCGGCCAACAGCTTGCCTGCCTTGCTGCCCACATAGGGTATGCCCAGCGCTGTAAGCAGCGCAGATAACGGTCGGGTGCGCGCCGTATCAATGGCGGCCAGCACGTTTTGCACCGATTTTTCACCCATACGCGGCAGCGGCAGCAAATCATCAGCCGTAAGGTAAAATATGTCGGCAGCGTCGGCTATTTTACCGGCAGCCAACAGTTGATTGAGCAACTGCGGGCCCAAACCGTCAATGTTCATAGCAGCGCGCGACACAAAATGGTAAATAGCTTCGCGGGTGCGCGCCGGGCAAGCCGCATTAAGGCAGCGCCATGCCGCTTCACCGGGCTCACGCCGGGCCGGGCTGCCACATTCCGGGCAGGTGTGCGGCATAACAAAGGGCAGCTCATTACCGGTGCGCTTTTCCGGCAGGCTTTTTATTATCTCCGGAATAACATCACCGGCCTTGTGCAGCAAAACCGTATCGCCAATGCGTATATCTTTATCTCGCACGTTATCTTCGTTATGCAGGGTGGCTTTGCTTATTTCCGACCCTGCTACCCAAACCGGCTCCAGCACGGCCAGCGGCGTTAAAACACCGGTACGCCCCACCCCCACTAAAATATCCAGCACACGCGTTTCTACCGCTTCGGCCGGGAACTTGTAAGCAATAGATGCACGCGGCGCCTTGGCAGTGTTGCCCAAATCGCGGCGCACCTGCTCATCATCAACCTTAAGCACCAGCCCGTCAATATCATAGGCCAGCTTATGACGGCGCTCCTGCCAGCGTTCTACCTCATCAACTACCTGCTCTATACCGCCGGCAAAGCTTTCTTCTATAGCCGGCAAGCCCTGTTCACGCAAAAATGCTATGGCCGCCCGGTGAGTTTGCGGCATAGGCATACCCTCTAACAGCAAAATATCATACAGCCAAACGGCCAGCTTGCGCCCCGCCGTAACCTTGGCATCCAACTGCCGCAGCGACCCCGCCGCCGCATTACGCGGGTTGGCAAACACCGCATCACCGTCGGCCTCACGCAGCTCGTTAAGCTCGGCAAAAGCTGCCTTGGGCATATAAACCTCGCCGCGCACCAGCAAACGCCCGCCAAAAGGTATGGTGTGCGGCAAACCGTTTATCGTCAAAACATTTTCCAGCACGTTTTCGCCCACAGTACCGTCACCGCGGGTAGCAGCCTGCACCAAATTTCCGCCGGCATATTCCAGAGCAACTGTCAGGCCGTCTATTTTGGGTTCTAACACATAGGTTAAGGGTTTTTCAGCCAGCTTTTCACATCGGGCGGCAAATTCACGCAGCTCGTCACCACTAAAGGTGTTGCCCAGCGACAACAAAGGCACCCGGTGCTGCACCGGCGAAAACTTTTCATCACGGGTGCCGCCCACACGCCCGGTGGGGCTGTCGGCACGTTTATACTGCGGCTCAGCCAGCTCCAGTGCCTGCAATTCACGCATCAGGGCATCATATTCGGCATCGGTGGCCAGCGGCGCATCCATATCGTAATACGCCCTGTTAAGGCGTTCTATTTCGTCATACAAAAAATCCATACGCTCCTTGGCGCTGTTATTATTCGGCAAAAGTATCACCCCTGTAAATTTTGCATATAAATTTTGCATATAGGTTAATTTTAGCACATTTATATAATTTAATACAAGCAAAAACACGGCCTGCCAGCGGCAAACCGTGTTATATCAGCAATTTTTTATTAAGCCTCGGTGGCGGCAAACTTATTTTCCAGCATTTTTACCAGACTTTGCTTGGTATTTTCGATATGTTGGGCAGCAGCTTCGACAGCGGCTTCGCTGTCTCGGCGGCGCAATGCCGATATTACGTTCTGGTGTTCGGCCAGAGAATTATGTCTAACCTCTACATTAGCCAGAGAAATTATACGATAGCGCGATATTTGCTCCATAACGTTGCTCATCAACTGCACCAGACGATCGTTGCGGCTAAACTTGTACAGCAGCTCGTGAAAATTCGCGTCAAGCTTTACCCATGCCTCAACGTCGCCCTCCTGCCAGGTAGCCTGCATACGCTCTGCCAGGGCATCCAGCAGGCGATAATCTTCGTCCTGCATACGCTGTGCCGCCAATTTAACCGCCAAAGTTTCCAGCGCCGTGCGAATTTCGTACACATTTTCCACATCGTCAATAGAAAGCCCCGCCACATAAGCGCCCTTTCTCGGCAGCATAACCACAAAGCCCTCCAGCTCAAGGCGGCGTATCGCTTCTCGCACGGGGGTGCGGCTAACGCCCATTTCTTCGGCCAACTGCACCTCTAACAGGCGCTCACCCGGCGACAACTGGCCGCTCATTATCGCACTCATCAGCACATCAAAAACCATATCACGCAACGGCTGGTAGCTTTCTAAATTTATGGTCGATAATTTTTCTCTGTTCATAATATTCTCCTTTAAGCCTGCAATAAGCTTTAATTAAGTCTGTATTTAATCATCAGTGCGATGTTACGGCGCACACAAACGGGTACTTGCCGCTAAGAGCATCGGCTGCTATGGCTGCGCGTTTTTTTTCCGCTGCTACAGCAAACACGGTTGCCCCACTGCCGCAAAGCAGAGGTGCCAGCCCCAAGGCTGCAAGTTCGGCTTTTAGGGCCGCCAATTTGGGGTACAACGCAAAGGCAGCAGGCTCCAGCGCGTTGCCCAGTGCCGCCGCCACCGCCCGCGGGCTGCCGGTTTGCAGGGCCGCCAAAACTACCGCTGTGTAATCGGTAGGCGCAGCAGGTATATTGTCCAGCCGGGCATACACTGCCGGCGTGGGCACCGCAAAACCCGGATTTACCAGCACCAAACGCAGCTCCGGGCAAGGGTCAAGCGGCGTTATCAGCTCACCTATACCTTCGGCCAGTGCTGTGCCGCCGCCAATGCAAAAAGGAACATCTGCCCCCAGCTTTACCGCCCGCTGCCGCAGCTCATCAGCCGTAAGCCCCAGCGCAAAAAGCTCGTTTACGGCCAGCAACACCTGTGCCGCATCGGTAGAACCGCCTGCCATACCGCCGCCCAAGGGTATCTGCTTGGTAAGCTTAACAGCCACACCAGCATCCAGCCCAAACTCGTCGGCCAGCAGCTTATACGCCCGCCACGCCAGATTACTTTCATCGCAGGGCAACGCCGCATCTGTTGCCTGCACCGTAGTTTGCTGCGCCAAAGCAACCTCCACCACGTCGGCCAGCGACAATGTTTGCATAACGCTTTTCAGTAAATGGTAGCCATCCGGCCGCCGCCCCACAATATCCAGCGACAAATTTATTTTAGCCGGCGCCAGTGCCTGATACACCATACGTCCTCCGTCAAAAAAACAAAATACATTATACAATTATACCTATATTGTATAATAAATACACAAATTTGGCAAGGTTTTTTTACAAACAAACTGCACGTGCGCGGCTTTTTGCCGTAAAATAAAAAAATCCTGCCGGCAGTTAAGCCAGCAGGACAAGTTTGGCAGGGGTAGAAGGACTCGAACCCTCAAGAACGGTTTTGGAGACCGGCATG
>CAZMTO010000008.1:0-56097 GCA_964569265.1 uncultured Peptococcaceae bacterium
TTATCTCGTTTACCAACCCTGCCTGACAGATGCTCATTTTGTAATTTCGGTCTGATACTGTTTTACGAACACCGCCCTAAACCGGGGTAAATATTTTTGATATAATTTGCTGCCCGCCGCGCCGCTAAAAGCGGTTGTGCGGCACACCGCGCATAGTTGGCTTAAAAATAACACGTTCTATGCGGCGGTTAACATATGTCCAGCGGAACTCTCTGGCCAACGATATCGGCTTTAGCAGCACGGCATCTATACCGGCCAAATTAGCGCCCAAAATATCGGTCAGCAGTTGATCGCCAATCATCAGGGTCTGCGCTTTGTCGGCACCCAAACCGGCAGCAGCCTTTTTATAACCAAACGGCAGCGGCTTGCGCGCCTTAGGCAAAAAGTCTATCCCCAGGCGGTCGGCCAGCGGCTTTAACCTTGCCGCCGAATTATTGGAAATTATGCAGCCCTTTAGCCCGGCATCACCCAGACGGGCAAACCACGCCAGCACTTCCGGCGCAATATCGGGGCTGTTCCACGTGGTTATGGTGTTGTCAACATCAAACAGCAGCGCCCGGTAGCCCAACCGATACAGCTCCTGCTGGTCTAACAGCGCAAGTCTGTCAAAATACGCCCGGGGACGAAACAAACCAAACATAGCGGCCACCTTAAAGCGTCAGCGCAGCTTCTACCGCCAGCACCGATTGCTGCATATAGGCTACCAGCTCGTCGGCCTGCAAACCAAAGTACAGCGCAATCAGCAGCAGCGCCACCATGGGGAACACCTCGTACCAGTGTGCGTCGGTAACGTTGGCCATATTGGCCGGCAGCTTACCAAACGCCACCCGCTGAAACGCCCACAGATAATAACCTACCGCCAGCACTGCGCCCAGCGCCGCCAGCAGCACCAAAAAACCAAAACGCTCATATGCGCCCAGCATTACACTAAATTCGGCAAAAAAGCCCATAAAACCGGGTATGCCCATAGATGCAAAAAACGACAGCACCAGCAATGTCATAGCCGCAGGCATTTTACCGTACAAACCGCCCAAATTGCTGATAAGACGTGTGCCGCAATGGTGCTGCACAATGCCGCAGCCCATAAACAGCGCCGCTGAAATAATACCGTGTGCCACCATCTGATAAACCGCGCCCAAAATGCCGGCGTAGTTAGCACAGGCCAAACCCAGCAACACAAAGCCCATATGGCTTACCGACGAATAGGCGATAAGCTTTTTCAAATCGTCCTGCGTAAAGGCCGCATATGCCCCGTAAACAATGCTTATCAGCGCCAGCACCAACACCAGCGGCATAAAAGCAGCCGCCGCTTCGGGGTGCATCATATAGCCAATACGTATAAGGCCGTAGCCGCCCATTTTAAGCAGCACGCCCGCCAGCAGCACCGATGCCGCCGTAGGAGCTTCTACGTGTGCATCAGGCAGCCAGGTATGCACCGGCACCACCGGCAGCTTTACGCAAAACGCCAGCAGCAGAGCCGCAAACACCGGCAACTGAAAGCTTATGTCAAAGCCGGCCTCGGCAACATCCGTCATCATAAAGCTGTAAAAGCCGTTAAGCTCCGCCGCCTTAAAAAACATCGCGGCAATGGCAATAATCATCACCAGAGATGCTATATGCGTGTAAATCAAAAACTTCATTGATGCGTAGCTGCGACGTTTGCCGCCCCAAATACCGATAAGAAAGAACATCGGTATCAGCACGATTTCCCAAAAGATGTAAAACAAAAAGAAGTCCAGTGCGGAAAACACGCCCATAACGCCGGTTTCTACCAACAGCAGCAGGCCAAAATAAAGCGGTGCGCGCTCGGTTACATCCCAGGAAAAAATTATCACCAAAAAGCCCAGCAGCGCCGTCAACGCAAACAACGGCAGCGACAAACTGTCCAGCCCTACCGCAAAGCTTACGCCCAACGCCGGGAACCATTCTGTTACCTGACAAAACTGATAGCTCTGGTCAAGATAAAAAGCCTGCACAATATACGCAGTGCCCAACAGCACCAGCAGCGATACCGCCGCCGCCACGTGTTTGGCCAAATACGGCATCTTCCTGAGCGCCCAAATAATAAGCGCACCGGCAAGCGGCAGTGCCAACAAAATTGTTACTAAACTTATTTCTCCCAATTTGTTTACCCCCTAACCGCTTACCACAAAGCTGTAGCCGCCGCAGCAGCCCATTCCGTTAACAGGTTGGGCAGCAAACCCAACACCAGCAACAGCACCACGCACAGGGCAACCGCTGCTTTTTCGGCCGTTATACCGGCAGTTGCCGGCTTTAGCAGGTTAACTTCGGCAGGCTTGGCATACATATCGCGGATAACCCACGCATAATACACCAGACTAAGCGCACTGTTAAGCACCAGCACCACTGCCAGCACCGTATACCAGCCGCCAAGCCCCACCGCCGCAACTACCATCAGCATTTTACTCCAAAAACCCAACAGGGGCGGTATGCCGCCGTAAGACAACAATATAAGCGCAAAGGCCGCCGCAATGCCCGGCATCTGCCGCGACAACCCGGCAAAATCACGGTAAGCCGTGCCGCCCTTGTGTACTGCCACCAGCCTGATGATAAAGAACGCACCTATCGTCATAAGGCCGTGCGCCAAAATATGCAAAAACGAACCTGCCACGCCCATGGCAGTGCCCACCGCAATGCCCACCGGTATATTACCGGCGTGCGCCACGCTGGAATACGCCAGCATACGTTTAACGTCTTTTTGCAGCAGGGCCATAACGTTGCCCACCGTCATAGTTACGGCACACAGCAACCCCAACAGCACCGACGCCAGCGGTACATTAAACACAAACGATACCAGCACCAGCTTCATAACCACAATAAACGCACCCTTTTGCGTTACGCCGGATATAAAGCCGGTGGTTGCCGCCGGCGCACCCTGATAGGTGTCGGCTGCCCAAAGGTGCATAGGCACCATAGCCATTTTGTAACCAAAGCCTACCAACAGCAGGGCATAGGCCACCGCTGCCATCGGGTGCAGCCCCACCCAGCCCAGCACATCGGCTGTAGCCTTAATATTAAGCGTACCGCAAAAGCCGTATAACAGCGACAAACCGTATAAAATTATAGCCGACGAAAATGCACCGGTAACAAAATACTTAAGCGTTGCCTCGTGGCCGGTATCACTTTCCGCATCGGCCATCGGCAAAACATAGGTAGCAATACTTATCAGCTCAAAGGCAATAAGCATCGTAATGTAATCGGTTGCCGAAGGTATTATGCACAGCCCCAGCATTGCCGCCAGCAGCAGGGCGTAATATTCGCGTGCGCGGCCTATGCCGGCGATAAAATCATACGAACCTATTACGCTGATAAAGCCCAGCCCCAGCAGCATAACCTTGGCAAACACCGCAAAAGCGTTTATCTGCCAGGCGCCGCCCAGTGCCTCGGTATCTACCCCCCAAAGAGAAACCTCCATAAGCAGGGCCGCAACCAAAGCCACCGCCGCCAAAACCCACGCCATTTTGCGTGCGCCGCGCGGCAGCAGCATAACAATAATAGCCATAGCCGCCAGCAAAACTTCCGGCAGCAGCAATATCAACTGATCGAGAATTTGCAGTTCCATTTAACGCACACCCCCTAACAGCTCAAGCAAATAGCCCGTACCGTCACTTATCATATCGGTAAGCGGTGCCGGGTAAACACCCAAAGCCAGCACCATTACGCCCAACACCAGCAGCGGCACAGCCTGAAACCACCTGATGTCGTGCGGGTGTTTTTCAATAAGGTCGGCAGAGGGCGCACCAAAGTAGGCACGTTCCAGCGCCCACAGATAATAGGCCGCCGTTAAAATCATTGATGTCATAGCGATAACGGTTAAAATTTTATGCACCGAAAACGCCCCCATAAACACCATAAGCTCCGGTATAAAGCCCAACAGGCCCGGCAGGCCGATAGAAGCAAAAAAGGCAAACACCGTTAATGCCGAAAGCCTTGGCAGCACCGTAGCCACACCGCCCAAATCGCCAATGCGGCGCGTGCCCACACTGTGCTGCAAAACGCCGCACACCATAAACAGCATAGCCGATATTAAACCGTGAGCAAACATCTGCACCACCGCACCGTTAAAGGCACGCTCCTGCAACATTGCCAGCCCAAACAGCACCATACCCATATGGCTTACCGACGAATACGCAATCATCTTCTTCAGGTCATCCTGCGCCAGCGCCAGCAATGCCGCCCATATCATACTGATGATACCCAGCACCGCCATTGGTATGGCATAATGCACAGCCGCTGCCGGCAGCAGGCCAAAGCCCAAACGTACCAGGCCGTAGCCGCCCATTTTAAGCATTACTGCCGCCAAAAATACCGAACCGCCGGTAGGTGCCTCTACGTGAGCATCGGGCAGCCAGGTATGGAAGGGTACCGTAGGTATTTTTACGGCAAACCCAAAAAACATCAGCGGGAATATAAGGTATTGCAGCCCCACCGGCAAGCTTGCCCCATCGGCAATCTGCACCAGATTAAAGGTAAAGCCGCCCAGTTGGTCTGCCGCACACAGGCACACGGCAAAAATGCCCACCAGCATAACCAGCGATGCCACGTGCGTGTAAACAAAAAACTTTATGGCCGCATACCTGCGGTTTGGCCCGCCCCAGCCCAGTATCATAAAGTACATAGGCAGCAGTACAACCTCCCAAAACAGGTAGAACAGGAACAGATCGAGTGCGGAAAACACCCCAAACAGGCCACATTCCAGCATAAACAGCAGGGCAAAATATACCGAAAGCTGCTTGTGTTCATCAAAAGAAAGTAATACAACCAACGGGGTTAGCAGCGCCGTTAAAAATACCAGCGGCATACTTATGCCGTCTAACCCTACCGAATAAGTTATGCCAAAGGTTGTTATCCAGTCGACAGCCGTAGCAAACTGATACCCGTTTACGCCAAATTCAAAATCGGCCAGCATAAGCAGGTTAAGCAGCAGCGGCGGCAGAGAAAGCACCAGCGCCAGCGCTTTTATTGCCCGCGGGTTTTGGGTAAGGCGCCCGGCCAGCAGCATAACAACAGCAGCAAGCAGCGGCAGAAAAATCAGCGGATTTAACAAATTCATAAGAACATTACCCCCCCTACAGCTACCGCAGCCAGCACAAACGCACCAACCAGCACCAGCGCTAAATAGCCTTGCAGGTTACCGTTAGCACTGCGTCTAAAATACATACCGCAGCCGCTTACCGCAAAGCACAGGCCGCGCACCAGCCCGTCAACAACATAGTAATCAAACCAGCGGCAAAAATCGCCAAGCTTTACTGCACACCAGCCCACCAAATTTACTATGCCGTCTACGGCCAGCTTATCCAACAAATCGCCCACCTGCGCCATACGCACTGCCACCAAAGCCGACAGCTTTTCGTACAGACGGTCGATATAATAACGGTTTAACAGCAGCGTATGAACCGGCTTTAAACCGGCTGCCGCCTTGGCAGGGTCAAATACGCGGAAGTAATATACCGCCGCCGAAGCAGCTACACCCAGCGCCACCGCCACCACAGATACTATCATCGGCAGGTGTGTATCAGCGTGATGCACCGCCCCGGTAAGCAACAGGGTAACCGGCTGCGTTAAAGCACCGCTGCCCAGCGCAAACACCGCCAAAATTGCCAACGGCAGTATCATCGGCAGGGGGCTTTCATGCCCGTGATAATCGCTGCGTTTTTCTCCGCAAAAAACTACAAAAAACAGACGGAACATATAAAACGCCGTAAGCATACTGGTAAGTGCCAGCAACCAAAATGCCACCGGCGATGCGTGATACGCCGCCAGCAAAATTTCGTCCTTGCTCCAAAAGCCGGCAAACGGCGGTATACCGGCAATAGAAACCGTAGCCGCCAAAATAGAAAGCCCCGTTACCTTTTGGTACTTTAACAGGCCGCCCATCTTGTAAATATCGTTGTCACCCACGGCGTGTATGGCCGAACCGGCACCCATAAACAGCAACGCCTTAAAAAATGCGTGGTTAAGCAAATGCAGCACCGCCGCCACATAATTAAGGCTGCCCAGCGCCACCACCATAAAGCCCAACTGGCTAAGCGTAGAAAATGCCAAAATACGCTTAAAGTCGCAGTTTACCACAGCCATCAACGCGGTGCCCAAGGCGGTTATCGTGCCGATAACTATCATAAAATCAGTTACCTGCGGGCACAGGGCAAACAGCGGGAACAAACGCGCACACAAATATATGCCGGCCTTTACCATGGTTGCAGCGTGTATAAGCGCCGAAACCGGTGTGGGGCCTTCCATAGCGTCCGGCAGCCAAACGTGCAGCGGAAACTGCGCCGACTTGCCGATAACGCCGCCAAATATGCACAACATGGCAATGGCAAGCATCTTAGGGTCATACAGGCCCTGTTCGGCCGCTGCCAGCATAGTGCTGTATTCTACACTGCCAAAAATATCAAACAATGTAACTATGCCAATCAGCATTACCACATCGCCCACACGCGTTACCAAAAACGCCTTTTTGGCCGCAGCCGCCGCACTGGGCTTTACATACCAAAAACCTATCAGCAGGTAAGAACACAAGCCCATTACTTCCCAAAAGATAAAGGCTTGCAGCAGGTTATCGGCCAGCAGCACGCTAAGCATAGCAAACACAAATAGCTGAACCTCGGCAAAAAAGCGCATCAGGCCATTTTCTCCGTGCATATAACCGTAGGCATACAGCAAAATAAGCGTTGCCAAAAACGCCACCAGCAGCAGCAATATCAGCGATAAATTGTCCAGGCAAAAGCCCACCGTCAGGTCATCAAACCAGCGCCGGCTTGCCGTAAGCACGTTGCCGGCAAACACATAGGGCGCGTAGCTTGCCGCCAGCACAAACGAGCTTGCGGTACCCAGCATACCCACAAAGGCGCATTTTAGGCCAAGCTTATGCCCAAAACATAGGGTTAGCAGCAGGCCGGCCAGCACCGGCAATGGTATTATCCAAAAATTTTGCAGCATTTTCCAGTCCTCTAAGCTTCTGTTTTCTTCTTGTTTCTTCTATAAAAATATATCAAATAAAATATATATCAAATAAAATATATGTATTGGCAAATTTATTGATTTTTAAGCAGGGCAGGCTTTATTCATCGGGCAGACCCGTAAATTCACCAACCGGGGCATATTCACCCGACAGCTCCTCAACTATCTGCCAGCCGGAGCCGCTGCCCATTGCTTCGCGCATTGCCTCGTAAGATATCTCTTTAAAATCTTCGGTGCTAAGATAATAGCTTACCTCGCAATCGTTTAACATTAACTGCGTAGATGCCCCCAAGGTAGCTGCTTTGCCCTGATAAGCACTTATTGCCTGCTCATTGGTGGCATAACGTTGCGTAAAGCGCATTGATGTCAGCTTGCCTCTATCCCAGTGCATTTCATTTTTAGCGTACACCAGACCGGAAACATCATTATCTTCGGTAACATACTGTTCCACCACCAGGTCAGCGTCCTGCGCCGCCATAGCTTCGGCCAGCGCTTCGGCTTCCTCGCGTTCTCCCAGCCAAAACAGCACACTAAGCGACGCCCCAATAAACACCGTCGGTATCAATATCAACAGCAAAAGCTTGCCGATAATCTTCATCTACAGCACCCCCTTAACCGCGCAGCTTATTAAACTGCTCCATATCTATGGTGCCGTAACGACGATACAGCGCCAAACCAATGGCCAGACCAACAGCAACTTCGGCTGCTGCCAGCGCCATTACCAAAATAGCCATTACGCTGCCCGTGCTTTGGCCCAAATATTGACCAAACGCCAAAAAGTTGATATTAGCCGCATTAAGCATCAGTTCTATGGAAATTATTGCGGCAATAAGGTTGCGCCGCGTAAGCACACCAAACAAACCAATGGTAAACAGCGCCGCACCCAGCAACAGGTAATGCGTAAGCGATAAATGAAACACAAAATATATGGTTCCGCTTATAAACGCCATAAAATCAAAATTGGCCACCGCCGTGCCTACAGTATCTAATATGGGCACAGCCAGTTGCTGCCATATTTTTTCTATTTGTTCCAGCAAAGACGCCACAGCCGCACCCCCTATTCTGTTTTATCCTCTTTTTTTGCTTTAACCTCGGCAGTAATAATTGCGGCCACCAAAGCCACCAACAGCAGCACCGCCATAGATTCGAACGCCACCGGATATTGCTTCAACAAGCCATCGGCCAGCGCCGGGTAGGCCACCGGCACAATATCGGCAGTTTGCCCGGCAAAGGGCAGCCCCGTATAATCGGTAAACAAAATTACCGCAAACAGCACCGCGCCCACCGGCAAAGCCGTAAGCAGCGGGCCAAGCCATTTGTGCGCCCAAAGGTTGGTGTTGCTTAAATCACCGCTTTTATGGTTTATCAGCAGCAGCGCCAGCACAATAAGCACCGCCACACTGCCCGCATAAACAATTACCTGCACCGCGCCAAGGTAATCGGCCTGCAAGCTTAAGAACACCCCGGCCACCGACAACAGCGCGCCCAAAAACGCCAAAAACGTATGGAACATATTTTTTAATACCAGCGTAGCCAGGGCAAACAGCACAGCCAAACCCGCCAACGCCAAAAATGTTAACGTATGCAGCATTATTCTGCGCCCCCTTTCGGCTCCTTATCAGCAGGTGCCGGGGCCGGTTCGGCAGCAGGTGCCTGGGCCGGTTTGGGTACCACCGGCGGTTTGGGCGGTGCCGGTTTTTTGCCGTAAGCCGACAATTTGGCATCCATATTGCCGTCTGCCAGCAAATCCTGCGGAACATCGCCCGGCTTGTAAACGGCAGTTTCAAAAGTGTGCGTAAGATACAAACACCCCTTGGGGCAGGCTTCTACACACAGGCCGCAATACAGGCAATACTGTCTATCCATTACAAATTCGGTACAGATTTTTTTACCTTCTTCGTCTTTTTCAAACTTTTGCCGTATAACCTTGTTGGGGCAAGACATTGCACACAGCCCGCAGTTTATGCAGGCATCTTTATCCAGTGCAAAAGTACCGCCGCGCCAACGCTCCGGCAGGTGGGGTTTTTCTTCCGGATATTTTTCCGTCCAGCGGCGGCTTACCGCGTGTTTGCCGGTAACCTGCAACCCCTTTAAAAGACCTTTACCAAACATTCTGCAATCTCCTTTTTATATCGCTTTACGCCAGAATATACACGGCAATGCCGGTAACAAACAGGTTTACCAGCATCAAGGGCACAAGCACCTTCCAGCAAAAACGCAAAACATAGTCGGCACGAATACGCGGGAACGTCCAGCGCACCCAAATAAAAATGCTCATAATTACAAAGGTTTTTAAGATGAACCATACCCAGCCCGGTAAAAACGGCCCGGTAAAGCCACCCAAAAACAACGTTGTTGCCACGCCCGCCGCCACAAACATATTACAATATTCCGCCAGATAAAACAGCGCATAACGCATACCGGAATATTCGGTGTAAACACCGGCCGTAAGCTCGCTTTCGCCTTCGGGCAGGTCAAACGGGGCACGGTTACATTCGGCAAGGGCACATATTAAATATACCACAAAAGCCACCGGCTGACAGCACACCAGCCAAATATGCTCCGTCTGGTAGGTTATAAACTGATTAAGATTAAAGGTGCCGGCCACCAACACCGCACTAAGCAGAGAAAGCGCCTGAGGAACCTCGTAGCTGATAGACTGGTTTACCACACGCAAAGCACCCATCATAGCGTATTTGTTGTTGGATGCATAACCGGCCATAAGCACCGGCAGTGCCGCCAGGGCATTTACGGCCATTATGTAAACCACACCCAAATCCAGATTAAGCGCCACCATACCGCTGCCAAAGGGCATAACCGCCAGCGCCAGCATAGGCGGCACAAACGCCAGCAAAGCCGCCAGCAAATGCACGGCTTTATCAGCACCGTCGGGCACAATATCTTCCTTCATCACCAGCTTTACAGCATCGGCAATGGTGTGCAGCCAGCCGTTGGGGCCCAAACGGTTGGGACCGGGCCGCCGTTGAATATAACCGGCCAGTTTGCGTTCCCACACCACATAAAACAAGGCGCAGAACACACATACCAGCACAATGGCCAGCCAGTATACCGCCACCATGGCAATATCGGCAATAACCGGCGGCAAATGCAGGGCGTTAACTATCCACATAAAGACAGCACGTGCCAAACCGGCAATATTAACAAATATATTGTTAATAAATTCCATAACTTTTTTCCTCTTTAGCTAATAATTGTTATTATTAAATGTATAAACACCTGCGATATAAGAACAGTGCAGGCACCAAATGTGCGCCGGATAGCGTGCAGTTGGGTTGCCTGCGGCAACAACCTCGGTTAGTACGCTAAAATTCCAAATGTGCGCCAGATGCAAGGAATAGAATTTCGACTCGCCGGAGGCGTACTTATTGTACGCCGACAAGGGAGAAATTATATGACACAGCAGATGGCGTGCAGTTGGGATTTTAGCCGTCGATCTCGCCAAGAACTATATCAAAACTCGCCACTATCGCCACCAAATCAGCCACCAAATGCCCGGGCATTATCTCCTCCCAAATGGCAATATTGTCATAAGATGGCCGACGGAAGTGTACCCGCCACGGCTTGGGTGTGCCGTTAGATGCCACCATACAGCCCATAATGCCCTTGGGGTTTTCCGTCTGGGCGTAGGCTTCTCCGGCCGGGGGCTTTAACATTTTGGGTACCTTGCCCATAATGCTGCCCGGCTCAGTTTCGGCCAGCGCCGCGTGAATATCCTGTATCAGCTTAAATATTGTATCAACTTCGTCCATTCTCTGCATATAACGCGCCCAGCAATCGCCCTGCGTGTAGCTCGGCAGGTCAATCTTAAAGCGGTCATACAGGCAATAGGGGGCGTCGCGGCGCAAATCATAATTTACACCGCTGGCACGCAAATTGGTGCCGGTAAGGCCGTAGCGCTTGGCCTGTTCGGCCGTAACCACACCAATGCCTTTGGTGCGGCTGATAAAAATCTCGTTTTCGTCAATAAGCTTATGGTACATTTCAATAAACGGCGGCAGCTCAGCCATCATCACCTGATAAGCCGCCTCACATTCATCGTTCCAATCTGCCTGCACACCGCCGTAACGAATATACCCCTGTGTCATACGGGCACCGCAAAGGGCCGACATAACCTCCAGCGCATATTCACGAATTTGATAAGGATAAAAAACACCGCTTACAGCGCCTAAGTCCATAATGTTTATGCCAATGCCCACCATATAAGATGCCAGACGCATAATTTCGCAGCTTAGCATACGCAGCAGGCTGGCACGCTCCGGTATTTCTACACCCAGCAGCTTTTCTACCGCCAGCGCCAGGGGCAGGTTGTTGTTTACCCCCGCCAGATAATCCAAACGGTCGGTATAGGGCATACCCTGCGGGTAGGTGCGGTCTTCCAGCAATTTTTCCATACCGCGGTGCAAATAGCCTATTTTAAGCTCCACCGCCGTACAGGTTTCACCGTCGGCTTCTACCAGCATATGCAAAACACCGTGGGTACTGGGGTGCTGCGGGCCAAAGTTTATAACGTATCTTTCACCGGTAAGCCCGTCATTTTGTACGCTCATCAGTCTACACGCCTCCTGCCCTGATATTCGGTCTGCCTATGCACAAAATCCTTGCGCAGCGGCCAACCGTCAAAGCCCTCCCACATTAAAATACGCTTCATATTGGGGTGGCCGATAAATTTTATGCCAAACATATCGTAAACCTCGCGCTCCAACCAGTCGGCAGCACGCCAAACTTTTTCTACCGACTGAATTTGCGCCGTTTCACGCTCGATTTCGGTTTTTAATGTAATAATATCGCCGTTTTGGTAATTAGATACCTGATACAGCAAACGGAACACACCTTTATCCGGGTAATCTACTGCCGTAATGTCCGCCAAAAATTCGTACCCCACCGACAACAGATACTCGCAGGCCCTGTCGATGTCCGCAGGAGCTATCAGCATTGCCGGTTCGTTTTCCAAAAGTTCGGCAGTATCACCCAGCATAACCGCCAGGCCGGCCAGTGCTTCGGCCGTTGGCATAACCTTATTATCTGACATCGCGAATCACCTGCTCTCTTTCCGGGTAGCGCAGCTTGGCTTTAAGCTGCAGCATACCGTCTATAATAGCCTCCGGTCGGGGCGGGCAGCCGGGGATATATACATCTACCGGCACAACCTTATCGGCACCGCCTACCACCGCGTAAGAATCAACAAACGGGCCGCCGCTGATAGCACAACTGCCAATGGCAATTACCCATTTGGGCTCCGGCATCTGATGATACAGCAGCTCTACCGAAGGGCGCATTTTTTCGGTGATAGTGCCGGCCACCAGCATAACGTCAGACTGCCGGGGCGAATTACGGAAAACCTCATAACCAAAGCGCGATATATCAAAACGGCTTTGGGTGGTACATATCATTTCAATAGCACAGCAGGCCAAGCCAAATTGCAGCGGCCACAGCGACCAGCCTGTGCCCCAGCGGAAGAATTTATCCAGACTGGTAAATAAAATGCCGCGCTGCGCCAGCTCCTCCTGCGTAAGCAAATCGTGGCTGTTAGCGGGGTCTCCCTGCGGCATACCGCCCCGCTGCGGAAAGTGAATATTGGTTTTTAACGCCATTTCAGCACATCCTCTCTCCAGGCATAAACAAGGCCCGCAACTAATATAGCAATAAACACAAACATTTCTATCAGGGCTACCAGGCCCATATCCGTAAACGATACCGCCCACGGCAGCAGAAACATCATTTCTACGTCAAATAAAAGAAAAATCAAACCGGTTAAAAAATAAGACGGTTTGAAGCGCACCCAAGCACCACCTATGGGCAGCATACCGCACTCATAGGCTGTATTTTTTTGTTTATACGGATTATGCGTTTGCAGCAGGCGTGATACTATCAACGCGGCGCACGCAAAAAATATTGCCCCTAAAAATAAAATGCCAACTGTGGCGTATTGCAACAGCATAAAAATTTCCCCATTCTTTTTTATTTTATGTTGTAAAATTGCCCCTTTAGCTTGCCAAATGCCTGTATATACCAAAAACATACACACATCTGCAAACAATAATACTATTATATTATACCCTATTTTGCCCAAAGTGTAAATAACATTTTTTTGTTTGCTGCATAAAATAAACCAGCCGCTTAAAATTTTATACAAAGGAGCGCCCAATTATGGCAATAAAAATTTTTATCGATCAGGGACACAACCCCCAAAACCCCAATGCCGGTGCCGAAGCCGGCGGCGTACGCGAACAGGACATTAACTACACCGTGGGCATTATGCTGGCCGATATGCTAAACGCCAACCCCAACTTTGCCGCCAGAACATCCCGCACTTACCCACAGGAACAACTGGGCACCACCACCGCCGAAAGCCTTGCTACCCGTGTGCAGTTGGCCAATAGCTGGGGGGCTGACTATTTTATCAGCATACACTGCAATGCCAGCGATATCAGCACCGCCAGCGGCAGCGAAGCTTATGTGTATCGCCTTAACAGCGAGGCTGCCTACCTTGGCGAACACCTGCTAACCGGGCTAAGCAATGCCACCGGGCTGGCCAACCGCGGCGTTTTTGCCAACACCGGGCTTTATGTGCTGCGCCGCACCTATATGCCCGCCGTGCTTATGGAAATTGGCTTTATTACCAACGACTACGACCGCTACCTGATGACTGCCAACCCCGAAGCCTTTGCCCGCGGCCTGTATAACGGGCTGCTCAGTTATTTTGGGCTGGCATAACCGGCGGCACCGGCACACGCTTTTGCAGCGCCTTTAGCTTAACGGTAAAATCCGGCAGGCACACCACACGTGCATAGTTTAAAAACAGCACCTCGTCAATTTGGTTGTCGGCAATAACATCAAGCGCATTAAACGCCGAATTTCTTGGGTCTATAACGTAAATCTCGTCAAAATGCTCCGTCAAAAACGGTATCACCGTATTAGCATAAGAATCTTTAATAATGGCCAGCCTGCGCCCGGTGCCGGCATCGGTCTGCAACCTTATCAGCGGCAGATCTCCGCCCATAAAAAAGGCGTATTTGTTATTCTGCTGCGGCTTTAAATACCAGTCCTTGTACACCCCCTGCGATACCGCAGGCTGCCCTTGGTTATCCCAGCGGGTATAAGTAATTTGGCGGTTTATCGGGTAATAATACAGATGATCTAACCCACGGGCAAGCTGCATACTGCCGGTTTGCAGCGCTATCGAGCCGACAAAATCAATCCCGGTATCAGTAAGGGTATAATCCGCAAGGGGCTTAGGCTCTATATCCATAGCCCGACAAATTTCAACATAAGCCAAATAGCCTGCCTGCGCCGTCCAGTGGTGGTCGGTATTAAAGTACAGATATTCGTCTTTGTGCGCCAGCAGGGTGGGCAGCAGGTCTACACAGGCAAAACGGCTGCTTACCGCCTTATACACCCCGTCAATAACCTCCCCCTGATCGGGGAATTTATCGGCAAGGGGTTCGTCCTGCAACATGGCCGCCGCCGTAGGTGCCAGCGCAAGATACAGCCTGGTTTGCTGCGGCAGTGCGGCCGCATATTGGTTAAGCACCTGCACATACATAGCCCGTGTAAGCGGCAGAAGATCGCCAAACGCTGCATAACCCCGGCCGTTAGCCACCACAAAGCTGCCGTAATCTTCCGTCACATTATTATCATAAGCCGCCATAGCCTGCTGCTGACGTTCTGCCGCAGTAAGCCCCACATCATCAGGCAGGGCCGGTTGACCGCCCAGCAGCAGGGCCGCCGCCAGCACACCGGACACACCGTAGAGCTTTACCGAGCGCCGCGGTGCCTTAAATTTTTGCATCATATAAAATACCCCCCATAAAATAGCCCAACATACACTAAATTAACGCCGATTAGTGCCATATAAGCGCCAAACATAGCCCCAATACAGCACAAACACAGCTATAGTATAGCGCATTTTGCCGCAACTAACAAGCCTGCCGGGGCAGCAGCAAAAATTTATTAAAAAATTTCGCCAAAACATCTTGACAAATCGAGCTTTTTTTTGTATCATTATCAATGCACGATTGCTGTTTACAAGTTGTGGCGGTGTAGCTCAGTTGGTCAGAGCACACGGTTCATACCCGTGGTGTCACTGGTTCAAATCCAGTCACCGCTACCATTTTTTGGCACGTTGGAGAAGCGGCTTAACTCACCAGCCTCTCACGCTGGCATTCATGGGTTCGAATCCCATACGTGTCACCACAACAGAAAGATAGGCACACCGATACGGTGTGCTTTTTCTTTTTTATTTACTATTAAAATTATTTACTGTTAAATGTTTACTACTAAATAAATATAAATAAAATATAAAAACCTCTGCGCGTACGCGGCAGAGGTTTTATTTTTGTATGCTAATTTATTTGGTGCCAAAAATACGGTCACCGGCATCACCAAGGCCGGGCACAATATAGCCGCGCTCGTTCAGGTGGTCATCTACCGCGCCGCAATAAACATCAACATCGGGGTGGTTCTTCTGGATAACCGCAATACCTTCGGGCGCTGCCAGCAGCACCATAAGCTTAATGTGGGTGCAGCCGCGCTTTTTCATCTCGGTGATGGCAGCATCGGCACTGCCGCCGGTTGCCAGCATCGGGTCTACAATCATAATGTCACGTTCGGCAATATCCTTTGGCATTTTGCAAAAATATACGTGCGGCTCCAGCGTTTCTTCATCACGAAACATACCAATATGGCCGACACGCGCCCCCGGCACCATACGCAGCACGCCGTCTACCAGACCAAGGCCGGCACGCAATATCGGCACAACGGCAAATTTTTTACCCTTTAAGGTAGGTGCAGTGGTTTTGCATATGGGGGTTTCAATCTCCTTGGTGGTAAGCGCCAAATCACGGGTTGCCTCGTAGGTTATAAGCATACCGATTTCCGACACGATCTCACGAAAATCCTTAACACTGGTGTTTTTATCGCGCAGTATGGTCATTTTGTGGGCCACCAGCGGATGATCCATAATATGTACTTTTCCGGTCATAGTAATTCTCCTTTTTTAGTTAAAAATATTTAAATTTTATTTAAACCCAAACATCATAGCTACTTATAGTATAACACACTTTTGCCCCGCTGTAAAACAAGAATTTGCACCCGGCAATGTTTTTTGCTTTTTATTGCTTGCCAAAAGCATTTTTTTAATATACAATTAACTAAAGTTTATTTATAATGAGGAGTTTTTTTGTTATGAAACGAGAATCATTTCAATCAAGATTAGGCTTTTTGCTGGTAAGCGCCGGCTGCGCTATCGGCATAGGCAACGTGTGGCGGTTTCCCTACATATGCGGTGAAAACGGCGGCGGTGTGTTTGTGCTGTTTTATCTGCTGTTTTTGCTGATAATGGGCGTACCGGTGCTTACTATGGAGCTTGCCGTTGGCCGCGCCAGCCGCAAAAGCGCGGTTTTGGCCTACAAACAGCTTGAAAAACCCGGCTCTAAGTGGCACATACACGGTTGGTTTTGTATTTTGGGCTGCATACTGCTGATGATGTATTACACCACCGTTTGCGGCTGGATGATAAGCTATTTTGTAAAATTTGCCACCGGCACCTTTAGCGGTCTGCAAGGCACCGAAGCAATATCCGGTGTGTTTGGCCAGTTGCTGGCAAACCCGCTGGAAATGGGCGTTTATATGCTGGGTACCGTATTTTTGGGCTTTTTTATGTGCAGCCGCGGTCTGCAAAACGGTCTGGAAAAAGTAAGTAAATTTATGATGGTGGCCCTGCTGGGGCTGATTGTTATGCTGGCCGTACACAGCCTTATGCTGCCCGGCGCCAAAGAAGGCCTTAGCTTTTTGCTGCTGCCCGACTTTGGCCGCGCTATGGAACAGGGTCTGGGCAACGTAATAACTGCCGCTATGAACCAGTCGTTTTTTACACTTAGTCTGGGTATAGCCGCTATGGAAATTTTCGGCAGCTATATGAGCCGCAAGCACACTCTTGGCGGTGAAGCAGTGCGTATCTGCGGCCTTGATACCTTTGTGGCCTTAATGTCGGGTGTAATCATCTTTCCGGCGTGCTTTTCGTTTAATGTAACGCCCGATGCCGGCCCGCAGCTTATCTTTATGACATTGCCCAACGTATTTGTAAATATGGCCGGCGGCCGCATTTGGGGCGCTTTGTTCTTTTTGTTTATGACCTGCGCCAGCTTTACCACCGTGTTGGCTGTGTTTGAAAACCTGATAGCTTTTTGTATGGATATGTTTGGTTGGAAGCGCGGCAAGGCATCGCTGATACTGTGCATGCTTATTGCCGTGTTAAGCCTGCCCTGCGTGCTGGGCTACAACGTGTGGAGCGACCTGCACCTGATAGGCGGCCGCGATGTTTTGGACAGCGAGGATTTTTTGGTAAGCAACCTGCTGCTGCCCATAGGCTCGCTTATATACCTGCTGTTTTGCGTTACCCGCTTTGGCTGGGGCTTTGACAAATATCTGGCCGAAGCCAACCACGGCAGCGGTTTAAAATTGCCGCGTATCCTTAAACCGTATTTTCAGTTTGTACTGCCCCTGCTGATTTTGGCCATTTTGATAAGCGGCTTAATTTAAACACAATTATCAACAACAACAAAACCACCCTGCCAAACCTGCTGCATGGGTGGTTTTACTTTATCTACACCTGAAATTGACAATATTCAACACCTTAAACCCCTGTAAAACAGACTTCTCAACAGGTTTATCCACATTTTCCACAGGGCATCTTCCACAACATGGGGGAAAACTTTAAAATACTTATATGGCAAAAAGCAGGATTATGCCCGCGCAATGTCTAATAATACATATATAGCCCCGGTGACAGGAGAGCTAAAGAACCCATTGAAGGAGGAATTTGTATGAAGGTAAATGTAAGATCCAGAAAAAACGATGTGACTCCGGCTATGCGCGAATACGCTGAAAAGCGTTTGAGCAAATTTGATAAGATGATGGGCGGCGTAGACGAGGTTTCCGTTCTGCACAATGTTGTTAAAGATACCCACACCGTAGAGGTGACGATTTATGTAGATGGCGTGATACTGCGCAGCGAGGTTTTGGGCGACGATATGTACGCCTGTGTGGATACCGCTGTAGAAAAGCTGGAGCGCCAGGTTAGAAAGCACAAAACCAAGCTGGCCAAGCGCTTCCGTCAGGAGGCTCAAAAAAATTCTCTGCAAAATTTGGAGCCGCTGCCCAACGACGAAAAGCTGGTTAAAACCAAGCATTACGACAAAAAGCCTCTTGCTGTGGACGAAGCCGTTATGCAGATGGAATTGCTGGGGCATAACTTCTTTGTATTTATGAACGACGAAACCGACGAGATAAATGTTGTTTATAAACGCAAAGACGGTGACTACGGCCTGTTGCAGCCCGAATAATACCGAACGATAATAATAACACCCCCTTGGTTAGTGCCAAGAGGGTGTTTTTTTTCTGTTGTAAGTTGTAGCAGTGCAGTTTTTGCAGCTTTTTTCAATCAAGGCTGTAATAAGGATTATCTATTCCCATCCACTGCCCTGTATACGCCCTGCGGCGCGGCTTGTATAAGTTTTTCAATCAAGGCTGAATAAAGGATTATCTATTCCCGCCCACCACCCTATATGCCTTGGCAGGCAGCCTTGATTGAAATTATATGACAAAGTAGATGTGCCGCTATTGTCAATTCTCTGATCTAAGAAAAGTGCATAAGTGCGTCAGATGCAAGGAATAAACCGGTTTTGTCGAGCAAGCTGCACTGATAGTGCGCGTCGCGAGCAAAACCGGTTTATGACACAGCAGATGATGTGCTTATGTTACTTTTCTAATGGGATGTAGCCGGCATCCTTAATAGCCCGTACCCCCTCAGCAGATAAAATCCAGTCGTGCAGCTTGCGGGTGTTGCTGTCGGCAGGTTCATCGGCGCGAATCGCCAGATAGTATTCGTTCAGCAGCGGGTAACTGCCGTCGGCAATGGTTTCGTCGCTGGGGACAACGCCGTCAACCGCCACAAATTTTAAGCCCGGCTGACTGTACATATAAGAGGCATAGTAAAATACCGAATAGCCCAGTGCATCGGCGGAATTGTTATAAGATGCCAGCACCTCAATCAAGTCACCCATTTCGCTGGGTCGGAACTCTGTCGGTGCATCGGTGGGGGTATCGTTGGCCATAAGCAGCTTCATAAACAGGCTTTGGCTGCCGCTGGTTTCCGGCCGCTGAAACGCCATTATCGGCAGGTCATCGCCGCCAACCTCGCTCCAGTTGGTTATTTTGCCGGTGTAAATGTCAATTAACTGCTGTTGGGTCAGGCTTTCCACCGGGTTGTTCTCGTTAACGATAAACACCAGTGCATCGCGGCCAATTGGTGTAATATCCAGCTCGGTGCCAATATCGGCTAAATCCTGCTTGGTAACCTCGGCAGCTTCGTATACCAGCAACAGGTCAGATCTTCCCTCTGCCAGATTTATCCACGCCTCAGGAGTTTTGGCGCAGGTGCTTAGCTTTTCCGCTTCCTCGGCAGATATACCGGTGGTGCGCTCCATAATTTTCGCCATCATCGGCAGGTTAGCGGTAGAACCGTCTACCTTTGGGTAATCTTCCAACGAAAGTATCGGCTGAGTTTGGGGCGTATCATTGCCGGTGCAGCCGCACAAAGCGCACGCCAGCAGCAACATTGCCGTTAATAAACCTAATTTTTTACCAATATGCATAACTATCACCATACCTTTTTTTATTTTTGTTATTTTTTTGATGTATTATGTAGCGGTTGGCCTATGTAAGGCTTTTAATCATCCAGCGAATTATAAACACTTTCGGTATACAGGCGGTTGCCCTGCATATCCAGCAGCACCAGGTCATTGCCGATTTTGCCGAAAATCATACCGTCGCCGCTGTTTAATATGCTGTTTAAGCCCTCGATTGCTATTGTACCGTCAGGGTTTAATATATCATACATTGGTGTGCCGGGCGTAGGGTAATACTGTGCCTGCCAATAAGCCAGGCTGCCGCCGCCGTTGTTATTATATACGCGGTGGATATCGTAGTAGTCCTTATCAAGCTGCTTGGCGGTAAATGTATTAGCGCCGTATTGTTTGGCAAACACGTAGCATTTTCGGTAATTGTTTGCCCAAAATTCATCCCACACATCATGGTTAATAATCAACAGCTCGCCGTTATAGTCGGCATAGGCAAAGTTATTGTCAGTATTTTCAAAATCCACCGTGTCTGAATCCACCGTCAGCTTTTCGGTCAAAATCGGCTCACCCATACTATCGTAAACCTCGTAGTATGCCACGCCGTCTTCGGTTTCATCGGCACTTATAAAATTAAAAAATATTATGTCTCCGGTTACACCCTTGGGCGCCATAACGTTGATATCACCGGGGTTATCAATCGTAACATGGCAAACTTCATTGCCGTCAAGGTCTAAAATGTTATAATTTACACCCGTAATAACCGGGCTGCCCCACGCCTCAAATTCCTCTGTAGAATACGTGCGGTTAATAAGCGCCAGCCCGGCTGGCTCGTTGCTATCATCGTATATCGTCCAGACATCTTCATAGTTCTGGCCCCGAGAACCGCCGGTTTTGGCTATAAGCTTGCCCTCGCTGTTAAAAACGCGGGTAACGCCGTCATAATCGCCGTTATCGTAGCCATAGCAAATAAGCACCTGATTGTTTTGGGTTTCAGCAGGTTGCCCGGTTGGCGTGTCACCTTCGGCACAGCCCGTAAGGCTAAAAAGCATAGCCCCGCAAAGCAGTGCTGCCCCCATTGGTTTAAAAAATCTCATACACATCACCCTTTCTGTTTCTACCTATAAAATACAGGTTATTATACGGCATATGTTCGCCCCTGTGCAGGCAAAATCCTGCTTAACAAAAAATATATGTTGCTTGCCAAATTCGTCAGGATATGCTAAAATGTTATATTGCATTATTATATTAAGAAAGGTGGTAAATGCTTTTATGACTGATACATCCACCATTATACGCATAGAGCATTTAAGCAAAACCTACCACAGCAAAAACAACACGGTTAACGCGCTTAACGACATTAACCTGCAAATTAACCGCGGTGAAATTTTTGGTGTTATTGGCCTTTCCGGCGCCGGCAAAAGCACGCTGGTGCGCTGCATAAATTTTTTGGAACGCCCCACCGCCGGTCGTGTGCTGATAGACGGCAAGGATTTAGCCGAGCTTAATAACGCCGGGCTTAACCAAATTCGCCAATCCGTAAGTATGATTTTTCAGCAGTTTAATTTGCTTATGCAAAAAACCGCGCTGGAAAACATCTGCTTTCCTCTGGAGATTGCCAAAACCCCAAAAAGTAAGGCACACGCCCGCGCTATGGAGCTTTTGGAGCTGGTTGGTCTTGCCGACAAAGCCAATGCCTACCCGGCGCAGCTTTCCGGCGGGCAAAAGCAGCGTGTGGCCATTGCCCGTGCGCTGGCTACCAACCCCAAGGTGCTGCTGTGTGACGAAGCTACATCGGCGCTTGACCCTGCCAGCACCCGTTCTATTTTGTCACTTTTAAAAGATATTAACGAAAAGCTGGGTATTACCATTGTAATAATTACCCACGAAATGAGCGTTATTGAAGAAATTTGTCAGCGTGTAGCCATTATCGACAAAAGCCAGATTGCCGAATGTGGTGACGTGCGGGAAATTTTTACCCGCCCCCAAAGCCAAATTGCCAAAACGCTGGTGTTCCCCAACCACGGCAAAGCCACGCAGCTTATGACCAACACCCTTTGCTGCCGCATTGTGTTCGACGGCCAAAGCTCGTATGAACCGGTTATTGCCAATATGATTTTGGAATTTAAGCAGCCGGTAAACATTATTTTTGCCGACAGTAAAAATATTGACGGCCGGGCTTTTGGTCAAATTGTTTTGCAACTGCCCGATGATGCCAAAACCGCGCAAAAGATGCTGCAATACCTGCATATGCGGGGGCTTACCGCCGAAATGTTTGAAGCTGATGCAAGTTTGGAGGTGACCGCCGAATGAATATCGAACAGATGATTGATATTTTTAGCAGCAACACTGCCAGTACACTGGTTTTAACGCTGGGCTCTACTCTGCTGGCCTATTTAATTGGCCTGCCGCTGGGCATAATTTTAATTTTAACCGATAAAGACGGCATACACCCCAACCGCCCCATAAATTTGGCGTTAGGCGTGCTGGTAAACATTTTGCGTTCTATACCGTTTTTAATTTTGGCAATGTGGATGCTGCCCGTTACCCGCACCGTTGTGGGCACCACCGTTGGTGATAAGGGCGTGCTGCTGCCTTTGGTGGTTGCGGCTGCACCCTTTGTGGCACGTATGGTAGAAAGTTCGATTAAAGAGGTTGACCACGGCATTATCGAAGCTGCACAGTCTATGGGAGCACCCACCTCTAAAATCATCACCAAGGTTATGCTGGGCGAGGCTATGCCCAGCCTGTTGGTGGGCTTTTGCATAACAGTTACCACAATTTTGGGCTACACTGCCATGGCCGGTTTTTTGGGCGGCGGCGGCCTGGGTATGGTTGCAGTAAACTACGGCTTCTACAAATACCAGTCTGATATTATGACGATTGCGGTAATTTTGCTGGTACTGTTAGTGCAGATTTTTCAGGAAATCGGTATGCGGCTTTCCAAGCACTTAGACAAACGTCTGTAATAAAAAAATACCAAAGGTCACCGGGCTGCCGGTGGCCTTTTTTTATGCCCCGGCGACACCTTATGCAGATTATACAGCTTTTGGGCTTTTATGTGCATAATTATACCGTCAAAATGTAAATATTGCCATAATAACCGCAAGGTTTTGCCATAAAACTATTGCAATTATTACCAAAAAGGTATATAATAATTCACATCAATTTTTATTATTTAATTTGGAGGTATACACAATGAAGAAGCTTTTATCCCTGTTGTTAGTGCTTTCTATGGCACTTATCGGTGTAGCCGGTTGCGGCGGCGGTGACACTCAGGTTGATACCGAGTTGAACCCTGTAAAGGTTGGCGCTACCCCTACCCCGCACGCCGAAGTTTTGGAGGCTATTAAGCCCCTGATGGCTGAATACGGTTATGATCTGCAAATTACCGAATTTAACGATTATGTAATGCCCAACAATGCTGTAGAAACCGGTGATCTGGATGCCAACTACTTCCAGCACATCACCTATATGAACGACTTTAACGCCGAAAACGGCACTCATCTGGTTTCTATTGCCGAAATTCACTACGAGCCGATGGGCATTTACGCCGGCAAAACCACTGATTTGACTGCACTGGCTGACGGCGCTACTGTTGGTGTTCCGGCTGATACCACCAACGAGGCACGTGCCCTGTTGCTGCTGGAAGCTGCCGGCCTGATTGAGCTTGACCCCAATGCAGGCATCACCGCAACTATCCACGACATTACTTCTAACCCCAAAAATCTGGACATTAAAGAGATGGAAGCCGCTCAGTTGCCCCGTTCTCTGGCCGATTTGGACATCGCTGTAATCAACGCCAACTATGCTTTGCAGGCTGATTTGTCTGTAGCTGATGCACTGGTAGCCGAAGCTGCCGACAGCGAAGCTGCTCAGGCTTATGCAAACGTTTTAACCGTTAAGGAAGGCAACGAGGAAAACCCCGGTCTGCAGGCTCTGGCAGAAGCTTTGAAGAGCGAAACTGCCAAGCAGTTTATTTTGGACACTTACAACAACAGCGTTCAGCCCCTGTTTTAAGCTTAGCCCAAATTAAAAAATTACACCCGCTGACAAGCAGTTGCTTTTTGGCGGGTGTTTGTTTTATAATATATTGACTTTACCCAAAGGAGCTTTACCGATGATAATACGCCCCGCCACCCTGCAAGACGCCGCCCGTATTTTAGAAATTTACCGCTACTATGTTGAACATACCGCCATAAGCTTTGAACATATTACCCCTACCCCAGCAGAATTTACCGAACGTATGCGCCAAACTATGCAGCACTACCCCTACCTTGTTGCCGAGATTGACGGCGTGGTGCAGGGCTATGCTTATGCCGGGCCGCTAAAAAACCGTGCTGCCTACAACTGGGTTTGCGAAACTACTATTTATCTGGCGGCAGACGCACAAAAATGCGGCATAGGGCGCCGGCTTTACCAACACCTGGGGGATGCACTTAAACAAATGGGCATTATAAGTATGTATGCCTGCGTGGCCTACCCCACCCAACCGGACGAATACCTTACCACCAACAGCGCCGATTTTCATCAGCACATTGGTTTTGTACCGGTGGGCACCTTTGGCAACTGCGGCTGCAAATTTGGTCGCTGGTACAGTATGGTATGGCTGCAAAAAAATCTGGCGGCGCCAACCGTTAACCCGGCACCGGTAACCCCCTACCCACAGCTTTAAAACTACATAGCAAAAGCGGCAAAGCACCCGGCTCTGCCGCTTATTTTTTGCTGCAAACGGCATTTTAGCCGTTAATTTCTATCTGTTCGCCTACTTTTACGGTGCAGCCAAGCTTTTCAAACATCTGCACCGGCACAAACATTTTTTCTCGGTTCCGCAGATACACCGCTGCTGCCAAATCCGCTGTATCGCCGTTTATAACCAGGGCTGCACTGCCCATAGTTGCCGTAGCGGCAAGCTGCCCCTTGCTGATGGTGGCCGCCATTTTAGCACCGTCCCAGCTAAGTGTATAGCCCAGTGCATCGGCAATGGCCCGTAGCGGAACTGTCGGTTCGCCGTGCAGGCGCTCTACCACCACTTTAACTTCGGTACCGTTTACCTTTACCACCATTGGCGCCGATACCGGCGTTTGGGCAGGTTCCGCCACCTCGGTCGGCACCGCAGTATCCACCGATGCCAAAACTACCACACGGTCAGCAACGGCCTGTGCAGGCAGGCTCATCATCACGGCATCATACCAGGCAGCAATACGGTCACCTGTTTTAATGTTTTCGTCGGTATAAACCGTAAGCTCCAGATCACCGTTATCTACCGTAAGCTTTTTGGCGTTGCTGTTAGAATGTGCCACATCCTCCACCGTCCAAACAACACCGGGCGACGAGGTGCCGACATTGGTAAACAGGGCTATAAGCGGGGTTTGCGCCGGTATAGACCTTGTCAGCCTATCACTGTAACAGGCAAATACCCTGTCACCCTTTTTAATATCGGCAAGCTTTACTCCCCGGCCGGTTGCGTTATCCAAAACCGCGCTTTCGTCAGTAATATTAAGCTGCGCGCGCTGCACCGGGGCACCGTCCTCCAGCTTTACCACCACATAATCGCCACCGACTTCTTCTACCGTGCCATAACCGGAACATACCACCACACCTGCCGGCTGAGCAGCCCCGGCATTGGGGTTGGGCGCTATCAGCAGGGGTGCATCGGCCGCCAGCGCCACACCGGGCAGCAGGCAAAGCGCTGCCGCCATACACAACATTCTTAACTTTTTCATCGTCGCAACCTCCTTATTTATTTACACTTATTTATTTACGAATTAAATATTTCCGATTTTTTGCGGACTTCTCCGGCCAAGGGCAGGCTTTGCCAGGCATCGTTCTTCAGCAGACCCAGAGCATCGGCCCGTGCTGCCTCCACCAGACGCAAATCCTTAGCCATATCAGCAAATTTAAGCTCAGCCAAACCACTTTGCCGGGTACCCAAAACCTCGCCGGCACCGCGCAGCCGCAAATCCACCTCGGCAATAACAAAACCGTCGGTGGTTTCGCACAGGGTTTTAATACGCTCGCGGGCTTCTTTGGTTTTGGCGTTATTAAGCAGTATGCAGTAGCTTTGATGCTGCCCGCGCCCCACGCGCCCACGCAGCTGGTGTAGCTGCGCCAGCCCAAAGCGTTCGGCATCACGTATAACCATCAGGGTAGCGTTAGGCACATCAACACCCACCTCTATCACCGTGGTAGACACTAAAATTTGCACCTTGCCGGCCGCAAACCGCGCCATAACATCGGCTTTATCCTGCGGCTTCATTTTGCCGTACAGCAGCTCTACACTGCAAGACGGAAAATCCTGCTGCCGCAAACGTTCCGCCAACTGCGCCGCTGCCGCCAAATCAAGCTTATCGCTTTCTTCTACCAGCGGGCAAACCACATACGCCTGTCGGCCTTCGGCCAACTGCCTGCGGATAAATTCTATGGCGCGCGGCTCAATATCGTAGCCCACCGCAAAGGTTTGTATCGGCTTGCGTCCCGGCGGCAGTTCATCTATCACCGATACCGCCAAATCGCCGTAAAAAGTCATAGCCAGCGTGCGCGGTATGGGCGTTGCCGTAAGCACCAAAGCATCAACTGCGGCACCCTTTTGCCTAAGCGCATTGCGCTGATTTACCCCAAAACGGTGCTGTTCGTCGGTTATAGCCAGCCCAAGGCGGTCAAACTCCACATCTGCCGAAAACAGCGCGTGTGTACCCACCAAAACATTAAGTTTGCCGGCCGCCAATGCCGCCAACAGCTCACGCCGCTCTGCTGCCGGGGTATCACCGGTAAGCAGGGCACAAGTAATGCCCAGCCGCCCCAGCAGTGGCTTTAAGCCCAAATAATGCTGTTCCGCCAGAATTTCTGTAGGGGCCATAAGCGCCCCCTGCTGTCCCGCCAAAAAATTTTGATACAAGGCCGCCGCCGCTATCATTGTTTTGCCGCTGCCGACATCACCCTGCACCAGCCGCCGCATAGGCACCGCCTTACGCATATCGGCAAACACCTCGGCAATAACACGCTGCTGTGCGCCGGTAAGCGCAAAGGGCAGTGCTGCCGCAAAATCAGCAGCCACGGCTGACGCCGGCGGTGTTTTGGCACGCTCAACGTGCTGTTCGGCACCGGGCAAGCGGTTAAGCATTACCGTAAGCTGGGTTATCAGCAGTTCTTCGTAGGCCAGCCGCTGCCGCCCGGCCTCCACCTCATCTAAAGAAAGCGGAAAATGCAACTGATACAGCGCCTGTTTAAGCGGCACCAGCCCCAGCTTAGCCAACAGCTCGGCGGGCAGTTCTTCGGTTATATAGGGTGAATAATGCTCCCACGCTGCCTGCACCAGCCGCCGCATACTTTTTTGGTTAAAATTAGCCGTTAGCGCGTACACCGGCAGCAGCCCGCTGTCAGAAGGCTCGTCGGCAAATTCATAGTCCTGCACATTTATTTCGCGGCCGCTGTAGCGGCGTTCTGCCTTGCCGAAAACCACAATGCTGCGCCCGCTTAGCATTTGCGCCTGCAAGTGCGGCTGATTATACCACACCGCCACAATGCTGTCGGTGCCGTCGGTTATAACCGCCTTTAAAATAGTAAGCTTGCGGTTGGGGCGCAACACCGTATGGCTTAATATCCGGCCGCAAACCACCACCGCAGTGTTTTCCTCTACGTCACTTATCGGCAGGGGCAGTGGGCGCTGCTCATAATCTCGCGGCGGGGTAAAAAGCAGATCACGCACCGTATAAATGCCCAGCTTTTTTAAAAGTGCCGCCCGTTTAGGCCCAACACCCTTTAAAAATTCAATAGATACCGCCAGCTTGCCCGCCACCGATACCGGCGGTTTAGGCTTGGGTGCGGCTACCGCAAAGCTGCACTGCGCCAGCTCTAATTCTATTTGTTTAAGCAGCGCCGGGCGCTCTAAAATTGCTGCCTCTTTATAAGCTTCGGCCATGGCCAGCAAAACTGCCGCACTGCTTTTAGGTTCGGCGCCAACCGCAATATCAGCCAGCCAGTTGCTAAAGCCGCCCAACACACTGCCCTCTAAACAGCCCTGCTTTTGTTCCAGCCGCAAAACCGACGCTAATTTTTCCGGTAGTTCCGGCACTGTAAATTCCTCCTTAACAATTAAAACAAACGGGGGCACAAGCCAACGCCTATGCCCCCAAATTTTGTCTGCCGCGGTTTATTCCACCGACAGCAAATAATAGTAAACAGCTTGTCCGCCAAACTGTACCTCTACCTCGTAATCGGGGTGGGCTGCCAGCAACTTTTCGGCCAGTTGTTCAGCCTCGTCCTCGGTAACACCTTCGCCATACAGCAGGGTTATCAGGCTGGTATCGTCACCGAACATTGTCGGCACCAGTTCCAGCACGGTTTCTTCTACCGATGGCTTTACCACCGTAATAGTACCGTCGGCAATACCTAAAATATCCCCCTCGTGGATATCCTGTCCATCCGCCGAAGAATCACGCACGGCATATGTTACCTGCGCATTTTTTACCAGTGCAGCGGCCGCCGTCATCGCCTCGGTGTTTTCTTCTGCCGAAAGCTCCGGGTCAAAGTCGATCAAAGCGGCAATGCCCTGCGTAATAAACTTGGTGGGCACTACACAAACCGGCTTTTCGGCCAAATCTTTAGCCTGATTAGCCGCCATAACAATATTGCTGTTGTTAGGCAAAATAATAACCTGCTGCGCTGCCACGCTGTTTACAGCCTCTAAAATGTCGGCTGCGCTGGGGTTCATACTTTGGCCGCCGCTTACCAGTGCCGCTGCACCCATTTCGGTAAACAGTTGGTCTAAGCCTTCGCCCGCCGATACCGCAACTACAGCACACAGGGGCATATCCTCTGCCGTGTCGGCAAAGCGGTCAACAATCGGCTCGTCGGCCTGCTGCAAAGCATCTGCCAACGAAAATTTCAGCTCGCTTACCTCGGCATCGTCGGTCACACCGGCTTCAGCCTTTTCTTCTTCGGTAAAAATGGTTTCGCGGTGCTGGTCTTTCATATTATCAATTTTTAAATCGTGCAGAGAACCGTATTGCAGCGCATAGCTTAAAACCTCGCCGGGGTTTGCCGTGTGGATGTGTGTTTTTACAACTTCTTCGTTGCCCACAATAACCTGACTTTCTCCCATACCCTGCAAATGTGCCCGATATTTCTCTACATCAATATTGCTGCCGTGGATAAAAAATTCGGTGCAGTAATGATTAACAAAATCGTCGTCCTCCGGCTCCGGCTCGTTAGCGGTAAAATCTACCTTGCCGGATACCGCAAGCGGCACTTCAAATTCTTCACCTTTAAGCGCACGCAGGCCACCTTCAAAAATGGCCACCAAACCGCTTGCCCCCGAATCTACCACACCGGCCTGCTTTAAGGCTGCCAGTTGGTTGGGCGTGTTAGCCAGCGCAATATGGCCGTCAGCCAACATAGCCTCTATCAAAGCTTCCACCTCGATATCAGCATTGGCAGCTACCGTTTTTTCGGCAGCTTCGCCCATTTTTTTAGCCACGGTCAAAATAGTGCCTTCTACCGGGCGCATAACCGACTTGTACGCCAGCTCTACACCCTTTTGCATAGCAGCGGCAAAATCCTTAGCCGACACTTCCTCTACACCGTCTAACCCCTGGGCAAACCCACGAATTATCTGGCTTAAAATTACGCCGGAATTCCCCCTGGCGCCAAGCAGTGCGCCGTGTGCCAGCACCTTGGCAACCTCCATAACCGTAGTTTGCGCCGGCACATTTTTTACCGCCGATGTCATGGTAAGGCTCATATTGGTACCGGTGTCACCGTCTGGCACAGGGAACACATTAAGCGCGTTAATAGCTTCCTTGTTGGCAGTTAAGTTTGCCGACCCCCCAATAAAAAAGGCCGCAAACTGTTTAACTGTTAAAACTTTGCTCAATACAGACGCCTCCTTAGTCCAGCAGGCGTACATCCTGCACCACCAGCTTAACGCTGCCCAGCTTGATGCCCAGATATTCGCTTACATTGTAGTGGATTCTTTGAATAACATTGTTGGCAATTTCCGATATTTTGGTACCGTAACCAACTATAACGTACACCTTAACTTCCGGCACGCCATCTACATCGGTAATTTCTACACCGCGGCTTATCGAATCTTTGCCAAGCAGAGCAGCCATACCGTCTTTAAGTGTTTTAGACGACATACCCACCACGCCAAAGCAGTTGGTAGCCGCCAAACCAATGTAGTTAGCCAAAACCTCGCGCGATACAGTTACCACGCCTAATTCAGTATCAGATACTTTTATCATATCAGCACCTCCTAATATTCAGCTTACAAATTATTTTGCTATACAACCTGTTTACAATAATTATACTGCCGGCACAAGCAGCATTATACCACAAAGCCTGCCCCGGGTGGGGCAAACTTTCCTGCATATATTATAACCTAATTGCCGCCAATTGCCAACTATATTTTTTTAATATTTACCTAAAGCTGCATAATTTAATGCCCACATAGCCGCAAAAAATAAAAAATAAAAATTTTTTTGCCTAAAGGTATTGCAACCGCCCAACTTTTTTGATACAATAGATAAGGTTATTCCCACAAAACTATAACCGCTTAGACGTTTTTTAAGGTATAACTAATCTGAAAGGTCATCTTGCCTGTTAAGAAGGAGGTGGAACCCATGGCAAAATGTGAAGTTTGCGGCAAAACCATGCAGACCGGTATGAAGGTTAGTCACTCTCATATCCGCACCAAGCGCAAATGGAAACCCAACTTGCAGAGAGTCAGAGCAGTTGTAGACGGCACTCCGCAGAGAGTAACTGTATGCACGCGCTGCCTGCGTTCCGGAAAAGTTCAGCGGGCAATCTAACTAATATGCAATAAAAAGGCGGCTTTTAGCTGGGTAATCTGGCTGAGGGCTGTTTTTTTATGCCCTTTTGCCATATATTGCCACCCGCCGCCGGCAAACACCTGCAAAACATATATAATAATGAAGAAACTAACCGACAAAACCCGCCAAAATGCTTGACTTAATGCCCCCACCGTGATACAATGACCCTAAAGGTATGGGAAAACCGCCAGATACAAATTGGGTCTTGGCAGATCAGCTATCAGGCCGGTCTGGTTTTTCTGTGCAAATATTTTTTTGACCACTTGCGGCCACCACCAAAGCCACAAGTTAAGGCCATACGGACAGCCGGGTCAACTGCCGAACGGTAACTTTAGGTTGCCTTATTGATTGAGTTAAAAGCTCAAATTTTATAAGTTGCCCCCAAAAGCTTGGGGCCATTGTATATGCGTCGCATAAAACTTGTGAAACGGTCAATAAGAGTAGTAAAAGTAAAATATTTGCTATATAGACTCTAAAAACCCATTGCCTGTGTTTGTACACAACACCTGCCCGCCCGGCAGCATCTGCAAAACAGCCAAAACGCAAGTAAACCGGCCACCCGCCGCGACGCTGCGTTTTATTTTTTTGCCCAAACACTAAGCGCCCACCCGGCAGAAAGGCGGCCTGCTATGCAGCGTGATCAGGAAAAACTTAAATTATACGGCTTTAACAATCTTACCAAATCGCTCAGCTTTAATATTTATGACGTTTGTTATGCCAAAACTCAGCGTGAACAAAAAGACTACATCGCTTATATCGACAAACAGTACAATTCTGAGCGTTTAACCGGTATTTTAACATCGGTTGCCGAAATGATCGGCGCCAAGGTGCTTAATATTTCCAGTCAGGATTACGACCCGCAGGGTGCCAGCGTTACCATACTTATTGCCGAAGGCTCGATGATACCCGTTGGCAGCACCGAGGTTGCCCATTTGGATAAAAGCCACGTTACGGTGCATACCTACCCGGAATATCACCCGGAAACCTGCCTGGCTACCTTTAGAGTAGATATTGACGTTGCTACCTGCGGCGAAATTACCCCGCTTTCTACGCTGGATTACCTTATTGGCAGCTTTGATTCGGACATTATTACCATGGATTATCGGGTGCGTGGCTTTACGCGGGATCTTGGCGGCCAAAAGCTGTTTATGGATCACTACATCACCTCTATCCAAAACTATATCAGCGAATCTACCCTGCGCCGTTACGATGCGGTAGATATCAATATTTACGAGGCCAACATCTTTCATACCAAAATGCTGATAAAAGATATTGACCTGCAAAATTATCTGTTTAACGCCGATGTTTACGAGCTGCCGCCGCAAACCCGGTTAGAAATTACCGATAACCTGCGCCGAGAAATGATCGAGATTTTTAGCGGCCGCAACATTTACTGATTAAGGGCGTGATACAAACGAGCATTTTTGATAACACCGACAACAACCCCCAAGCCGAAGCCCCAATTTATGAGGCTTTGCAAAAATTTAAGCAAATGCGCGTTGTGCCCTTTGATGTACCGGGGCACAAGCGCGGACGCGGCAACCCGGAGCTGGCCGCTTTTTTGGGCGAACAATGCGTAAGCGTAGACGTGAATTCTATGCAGCCGCTGGACAACCTTTGCCACCCTGTATCCGTTATTAAGCGGGCCGAAGAATTGGCGGCCGAAGCTTTTGGCGCGGCAGGGGCTTTTTTAATGACCGGCGGTACAACATCGGCGGTGCAAAGTATGATACTTACCGCCTGCAAACAGGGCGATAAAATAATTATGCCGCGTAATGTTCACCGCAGCGCCATAAACGCGCTGGTGCTGTGCGGTGCCATACCCGTTTATGTAAACCCCGATTGCAACCACCAGTTGGGCATACCTCTGGGTATGCGGCTTTCTCAGGTAGAAAAAGCCATACGCGAAAACCCCGACGCCAAAGCGGTGCTGGTAAACAACCCCACCTATTACGGCGTTTGTTCTGATTTGGCCGGTATTGTTAAGCTGGCGCACGAACATAATATGCTGGTGCTGGCCGACGAAGCTCACGGTACACATTTTTATTTTAACCGGCATATGCCTATGGCCGCTATGCACGCCGGTGCCGATATGGCTGCGGTAAGTATGCATAAATCCGGCGGCAGCCTTACACAAAGCTCGTTTTTGCTGTTGGGCCCGGCCGTAAGCCACGGCTATGCCCGCCAGATTATTAACCTTACGCAAACCACCAGCGCATCGTATCTGTTGCTTTCCAGCTTAGATATATCACGGCGGCGGCTGGCCTTAAACGGCGAAAAGATTTTTGACGGTGTGCTGGATTTAGCGGAATATGCCCGGCGAGAAATTAACGCTATCGGTGATTATTACGCCTTTGGTGCCGAACTGATAAACGGCGGCAGTGTATTTGATTTTGACCGCACCAAGCTTTCTGTAAACACGCTTAATATCGGGCTGGCCGGCATCGAAGTTTATGACCTGCTGCGTGACGAATATGATATTCAGATAGAATTTGGCGATTTAGGCAATATTTTGGCGTATATTTCGATAGGTGACCGCCTGCGCGAGGTAGAACGTCTGGTAAGTGCGCTGGCTGAAATAAGACGGCGTTTTAAGCGTAATAAAAATGACCTGCTGACACAGGAATATATTGACCCGCAGGTGGCGGTAACCCCCCAACAGGCTTTTTATGCCCCCAAAGAATCTCTGCCGATAGAAGCAACTGCCGGCCGTATTTGCAGTGAATTTGTGATGTGTTACCCGCCGGGCATACCGATTTTGGCCCCCGGCGAAATGATAACCAAAGATATTTTAGATTACATCAGCTATGCCAAATTAAAGGGCTGCCAGCTTACCGGCCCCGAAGATGAAGCAATAGAGCGGCTGAATGTTTTAAAATAAGGTAATTTGCCCAAAACAACACATATTTGGCAATTACCGCCGAAAGGAGAATAGCCTTTTATGGAATTATGGTTTAGCGAACGCCACACCCCAAATGTAAAGTTTTCTATCCGCGTAGATAAACAGTTGTATAGCGGCGTAAGCGATTTCCAACGCATTGATATACTGGAATCTGCCGAATTTGGCCGTTTTTTAACCTTAGACGGCTATATGATGTTAACCGAAAAGGATGAATTTATCTACCATGAAATGATAACCCACGTGCCGATGTGTGTTCATCCTGACCCGCAAAAGGTACTGGTTATAGGCGCCGGAGACGGCGGTGTTGTACGCGAGCTTTGCCGCTACCCCGAAGTTAAGCACATTGACCTTGTAGAAATTGACGAGATGGTGGTAGAGGTTTGCCGCAGATTTTTGCCGCAAACTGCCGCCAAATTAGATGACCCCCGCGTACACATCCACTATGCCGATGGTTTAAAGTTTGTGCGCGGCTGCGAAGATGAATATGACCTGATAATTGTCGATTCTACCGACCCGTTTGGCCCCGGCGAGGGACTTTTTACCAAGGAATTTTACGGCAACTGCTACAAGGCCCTGCACGACGACGGCATTATGGTAAACCAGCACGAAAGCCCCTTTTACGAGCAGGATGCCCTGGCTATGCAGCGGGCACACAAGCGCATAACGCAGAGTTTTCCGCTGGCGCGTGTGTATCAGGCACACATACCCACCTATCCTTCCGGCCATTGGCTGTTTGGGTTTTCGTCCAAAAAATATCACCCGGTAAAAAATATGGCGGCCGACCGTTGGAACGCACGGGGGCTTAAAACCCGCTACTACACCACCAACCTGCACCGCGGCGCCTTTGCCCTGCCGGCCTATGTAGAAAAGCTTTTGGAGGACATGGAAGATGTCGAATAATATACTGACCAAAAACACGCAGGTGTTTATAGGCTGCGATGCCGATTTTGACGAAGCCGACATTGTACTGTTTGGTGCCCCTTTCGACAGTACAACGTCTAACCGGCCGGGCACGCGCTTTGGCCCCCGGCAAATGCGGTTGGAATCTGACGGGCTGGAAACCTACAGCCCTTATCAGGATAAAGACCTGGCCGACATTGCCGTTTGCGACAGCGGCGATATTGAATTGCCCTTTGGCAACAGTGAAGCCGCGCTTGAGCTTATTGAAGAACGTGCAGCGGCTATTTTGGCGGCAGATAAACTGCCCCTGATGATTGGCGGCGAGCATTTGGTAACGCTGGGTGCTTTTAGGGCGGCACTGGCCAAATACCCCAACCTGCACGTCATCCATTTTGATGCCCACACCGACCTGCGCGATGATTATCTTGGGGTAAAATTGTCACACGCCTGCGTTATACGCCGCTGCTGGGACTTGGTGGGCGACGGGCGCATTTGGCAGTTTGGCATACGCTCCGGCGACCGTCCGGAATTTTACTGGGCGGCAGACGGCCATACACAGCTTAACAAATTTAATTTTGATGGGCTGACCGATGCTGTTGCCGCTATTGGCGATGCTCCTATCTATTTTACGATTGATTTAGATGTGTTAGACCCGGCGGAATTTCCCGGTACCGGCACCCCGGAGGCCGGCGGTGTAAGCTTTTTGGCATTGCTTGCCGCCATACAAACCGTGTGCAGAGGCAAGGTTGTGGCAGCCGATGTTAACGAGCTGGCACCAAACCTTGATACCACGGGTATTTCTACCGCTGTTGCCGGCAAGGTTTTGCGAGAACTGATGTTAGCGATAAATTTATAAAAATTATTTTCAGGAGGATAAACTAAGATGGGTAAAGTAATGATAGTAGGCTGCGGCGGTGTAGCCTCGGTGGCCATACACAAATGCTGCCAAAACAGCGAAGTTTTTGAAGAAATCTGCATTGCCAGCCGTACAAAATCCAAGTGCGACGCGCTGAAAGAAAAATTAGAGGGCACCACCAAAACCAAAATAACCACCGCTCAGGTAGATGCCAACAACGTAGAGGAGCTTACCGCGCTGATAAAGCAGGTTAAGCCCGACGTTGTGCTTAATTTGGCACTGCCCTACCAGGATTTGACAATTATGGAAGCCTGCCTGGCCGCCGGTGTGCATTATGTTGATACCGCCAACTACGAGCCGGAGGATACCGCCAAGTTTGAATACAAATGGCAGTGGGCCTACCGCGAACGCTTTGAACAGGCGGGGCTTACCGCTCTGTTGGGCAGCGGCTTTGACCCCGGCGTTACCGGTGTTTTTTCGGCCTATGCTTTAAAGCATTACTTTGATGAAATAAACTATATTGATATTTTAGACTGCAACGCCGGTGACCACGGCTACCCCTTTGCTACCAACTTTAACCCGGAAATCAATATTCGTGAGGTTTCGGCCAACGGCAGCTACTGGGAGAATGGCGCCTTCCACGAAACCGAACCGATGGAAATTAAGCGCGTATACAACTTCCCCGAGGTTGGTGAAAAGGATATGTACCTGCTGCACCACGAAGAATTGGAGTCTTTAGCGCTTAATATGCCCGGTATCAAGCGTATTCGCTTTTTTATGACCTTTGGCCAGAGCTACCTTACCCACTTAAAGTGTCTGGAAAATGTCGGTATGACATCTATTGAACCAATTGAGTTTGAAGGCAAACAGATTGTGCCGCTGCAATTTTTAAAGGCAGTTTTGCCCGACCCTGCCAGCCTTGGCCCGCGCACCAAGGGCAAAACCAATATCGGCTGCATTTTTACCGGCAAAAAGAACGGCGAAACCAAGCATTATTATGTTTATAACGTTTGCGACCACGAAGAATGTTACAAAGAGGTTGGTTCTCAGGCGGTGGCCTACACCACCGGCGTGCCGGCAATGATTGGCGCAATGATGGTTATGCAGGGCGTTTGGAACAAGCCCGGCGTACACAATATCGAAGAATTTGATCCCGATCCGTTTATGAATGCACTGAACAAGTGGGGTTTGCCCTGGCAGGAAAGCTTTGCCCCCGAACTGGTGGACTAATATGCAGTTTAACGAACTTGCCACCCCCTGCTATATCATTGATGAAGCTAAATTAACGCAAAACCTGCAAATTTTAGCCGATGTTGCAGCTAAAAGCGGCTGCAAAATTCTGCTGGCACAAAAAGCCTTTGCCTGCCCGGCCACCTATCCGCTTATTGCCAAATATCTGGCCGGCACCACCGCCAGCGGCCTGTACGAAGCCCGTTTGGCTGCCGAAGAATTTGGCGGTGAGGTGCATATCTTTTCTCCGGCTTATCAGGAAAAAGAATTTGCCGAAATTTTGCGCTACGCCGACCATCTGGTATTTAATTCGGCGGCCCAGCTAAAGGCTTTTGCCCCGCGCGCTGTTGCCGCCGGCAAAACCGTTGGTCTGCGCGTAAACCCCGAATTTTCTACGCAGGACACCCCTATTTACGACCCCTGCTCCCCCGGCTCGCGGCTGGGCGTGCGCCGTGCCGACTTTGACGACAGCCTGCTGCCCCTTATCAGCGGCCTGCATATGCACACCCTTTGCGAACAAAACAGCGATGACCTGATTGCCACCGTAGCCGCGCTGGAAGAAAAATTTGGCGAATTTTTGCCGCAGCTGCAATGGCTTAATTTGGGCGGCGGGCACCATATAACCCGCAACAACTACGATACAGACGCGCTGGTTGCCCTGCTGATACGCCTGCGTGACCAATATAACCTGCAGCTTTATCTTGAGCCGGGCGAGGCTGTGGCGCTTAATGCCGGCTATTTAAAAACCACCGTTATCGACATTGTTCACGCCGATATGGACGTAGCCATTCTGGATACTTCCGCGGCCTGCCATATGCCCGATGTGCTGGAAATGCCTTATCGTCCGCCGCTTTTAAATTCTGCCGCGGCGGAAGAATTGGCTTATACCTGCCGTTTGGCCGGGCCTACCTGTCTGGCCGGTGACGTTATCGGTGAATATTCGTTTGCACAGCCGCTAAAGGTTGGCGATACCCTGATGTTTGGCGATATGGCCATATATTCGATGGTAAAAAACAACACCTTTAACGGTATGCCCCTGCCGGACATTGTCATAAAAAACAGCGACGGCAGCTACCAACTGCACCGCCGCTTTGGCTACAGCGACTTTAAATGCCGCCTTTAATAAAGCTTAACATAACACGGACGTTTGCTCCGTGTTATTTTTTTGCATAAACCGCCCGTTGCCGCATAAATTTTGCTGATACCAATCGCTTAGGGGGCCGATAAATGCCCGGGCACAGCTTGTTCTTCAGCGCGGCTGTTTTGCTTATCTGCAACTTTGTATCGCGCTCGCTGGGGTTTGTTTACAAAATTATATTGGTGCGGCTAATTGGCACCGGCGGCATCGGCATTACCGAAATGATATCGCCGGTGTACACCTTTGCGCTGGTTGCCGCCTCGTTGGGCATACCGCTGGCACTAAGCCGCTTTTTAGCGCAGGAGCTTGGCCGCCGACGTTTTGGCAACCTGCGCCCCATTCAACAAACCGCGCTTTTAATGCTGGCCGGGCTGGGGCTGGCGGCTTCGCTTATCTGCTGGCAGTTAGCGCCGGGGCTGGCGGCACATTTCAGCGGCGGCAGCGGTGCAAATTATCTGCGCATACTTAGCCCCGCCGTTTTTCTGGTTACGGTATGTTCGGGGTTTCGCGCGTATTTTCAGGCCACCAAACAAATCGGCATCATCGGGCTGTCACAAAATTTAGAACAGCTTGTGCGCGTTATCAGCGGCAGTGCATTGGTATATATGGCCCTGCCCTACGGCACAAACGCCCAAATTGCCGCAGTTGCCGCCGCCACCGTTTTAGGAGAGCTTTGCGGCCTGCTGTTTATTTTTAACGCCTACCTAAAGCAGCGCCCGCACAGCCCGCAGCAGCCCACCATAAGCCGGTTTGTCATAGGCAGCCGCCTGTTGGCTTTTGGCGCACCGGTAACCGCCCAAAGGCTTATAAGCTCTGCCATATTGATGCTGCAAGCCCTGCTGATACCGCTGGCCCTGCAAAAGGGTGGGCTAAGCACCGCCCAAGCCACCGATGCTTACGGTAATTTTTCGGGCGTGGCGTTGTCTTTAATACACCTGCCGGGCATTTTTACCGCCACCTTAGCTATGGCACTGCTGCCCTCTATAGCCGAAACCGAACAAAACACCACCAGACTTAATTCTCGCATAAACCAAAGCCTGCACATAACCGCCGTGGTGGCGCTGCCGTTTATGCTGCTGTTTTGGTGCTTTGCCCCGCAGCTTTGCCAATGGCTGTTCAGGGCACCTGCCGCCGCCGAATCTTTGCAGGTGTTAGCCGCTGCCGCCGTGTTTATTTACGCCCAAACCGCACTTACCAGCATTTTGCAGGGGTTAGGCAAACTTAAAGCCCTGTTCGCCAGCCTTATAATATCCGGTGGGCTGTTTGTTGCCGCCATTTGGCTGCTGGTGCCGCCTTTGGGGCTGTGCGGTGCTGCCCTGGCCGAGCTGTTGTTTGCCGCTGCTGCCACCGTAACCGATTTGCTGTTTTTACATCATTATACTATGCTTTGCCCGGATTGGCCGAACATTGTTGCCAAGCCGCTGTTTGCCGCCGGCATAGCCGTTATATGCGCAAAAGCAGCAAAAATTTTACTTTCTGCTGCTTTTGTTAGCCCATATATTAACTTTTTGGTTATTTGCGGCATTGGCAGTGCTGCCTACCTTGCGGCCCTGCTGCTAACGGGCGGCCTGCCGCGTGTGCTGCGCTATTACCTGCACCTGCCCCATTTGTTTAAGAAATAGTGCCAAAATTATCCAGCGGCCAATACATAAAAAATGCTTTGCCCTTAACGTTATCCATCGGCACAAAGGGGTCGCTCCACAGGTGGGCATCAAAGCTGTAATTGCGGTTGTCACCCAGCAAAAACACCATACCCTCCGGCACAGTCACCGGGCCATAGTTGTAGTTCATATCCTCGCTGATATAAGGCTCGTCCAGCGGTTCGCCGTTGCGGTACAACACGCCGTCTGCTATCAAAATAGTGTCACCCGGCATACCAATAACGCGCTTTAGCATATCGTCACCGCGGCCAACCTCCTCCTTAGTCGATTCCGTCGGCTCAAACACCACAATATCCAAAAACTGCGGGTCACCAAGATAATACACCACCCGGTTTACCAAAACACGGCTGTTTACCGGCACCGTAGGCACCATCGACGACGAGGGTATAAGCCGGTTGTCGATTACCAGCCCCTTAATGGCAAACGAAAGCACCAGCGCACATAAAAAAATTATAATCAGCTCTTTGCCCTCTGACACCAACTTTTTAAGCATAAAACACCTCCTAAAACACTATCATTAGCCAATTAGCGGCCAATTATCAGCGACATTGCTTCGGCACGTGCCTTCATATCACGTTCAAAATAACCGCGCACCGCCGATGTTATTGTCAGCGAACCGGGCTTTTGCACACCGCGCATCGTCATACACATATGCTCCGCCTCGATAACCACCAGCACACCACGCGGGTCTAACACTTCGTTTACGGCGTCGGCCATCTGGGTGGTCAAACGCTCCTGCACCTGCAAACGCCGTGCATAACCGTCGGCCATACGCGCCAGCTTAGAAAGCCCCGTAATGCGCCCGTCTTTAGGGATATAGGCAATATGCGCCTTGCCGTAAAACGGCAGCATATGATGTTCGCACATCGAATATATCGGAATATCCTTTACCATAACCAGCTCGCCGTGACGATCGGCATTAAACTGCTTTTCCAAATGCTTTTTAGGCTCCTGGTGCAGGCCGGCCAAAATTTCGTCATACATACGCGCCACCCGCGCGGGAGTTTCCAGCAGGCCCTCACGGTCGGGGTCTTCGCCTACGGCGGTTAAAATCTCACGTACTGCGGCTTCTATTTTAGCCTGACGTTCTTCGGTTGTCAGGCATATTTTCTGTTCTGTCATTATTATCCTCCTGATTTGACCAATAGCTTGGCATTATAAACTTATTATATTTTATACCTTTTTGGCCTGCAAGTCAACAGTCGTTAATTTTAAGCATAAAATCTCTTGATTTTTTGCGCGGTTTATGCTATATTATCTGGTAGCGATTATTTGTTTTACCCTGCGGGTGTAACTCAATGGTAGAGAGTCAGCCTTCCAAGCTGAATACGAGGGTTCGATTCCCTTCACCCGCTCCAATCAAATATGTGCCAGTAGCTCAGTAGGATAGAGCAACGGCCTTCTAAGCCGTGGGTCGGGGGTTCGAATCCCTCCTGGCACGCCAATAAGTAAGCACCTGTACAGCAGGTGCTTTTTTTATAATTTTTGCAGCAAAAAAAGCAGCTATTATTTGTGGGTAATAGCTGCTTTTTATTATTGCACAAATTATTTTTCGGCCAGCTCAACAGCCCGCTCAATGGCGGCATCAATGTTGGGGCAAAAGTTATCGGCACCCACCAAATCATACAGGCCAGATTTTTGGAATACCGACATCGGCTGTTCGTTAGCGTGAGAAAATACCATCTGTATGCCCTTGCTCTTACACTCGTCGTACAAGCGGCGCAAGCTGTTAATAGCCGTAATATCCATGGCCGGCACAGCGCGCATACGCAAAATAAGCACTTTACGCCCGGTGTTGCGTTCTATGTGCGGTATTTTATCCGCAGCACCAAAAAATATCGGTCCGGTAAGCTCATAAACCATAACGTGCGGCGGCACCGGCTTCATACGTCCCTGATCATCACCGGTATCTTCAACATAATCCCACTCTTTTACCTCGGTAACGTCGGCCATACGCTTCATAAACAGCAAGCACGCCAAAGAAAGCCCCACAACAATGGCCACCACCAAATCAAATATCACCGTAAGTAAAAAGGTTACTATTAACACCGCTGCGTCACTTTTGGGCGAATGTTTAAGTGCTGCAATTACCGTGCGCCAGCCGCTCATATTGTAAGCAACCTGAAAAAGTATGGCCGCAATGCACGGCATAGGTATGTGCGTGGCCATAGGCATAAACAGCACCAGCACCAACAGCAGCACCACAGCGTGTATCATAGCTGCTATAGGCGATGACCCACCGTTGTTGATGTTGGCAGCGGTTCTGGCAATGGCACCGGTGGCCGGTATACCGCCAAACAGCGCCGATGCTGCATTGCCCATACCCTGCGCCACCAGCTCCATATTGGAATTATGGCGCGCACCTATCATTTCATCGGCTACCACAGCCGAAAGCAGCGATTCGATAGCCGCCAGCACGGCAATAGTAAAGGCATCGGGCAAAACATCTGCTATCATTTGATACGAAAATACCGGCAAAGTTAAATGCGGCAGAGAACCGGATATCGTGTATAAATCTCCGATGGTGTTTACCGGCAGTTTAAGTAGCATTACCGCCGCCGATGTAACAATAACCGCAATCAGTGAGGCAGGTATTTTTTTAAACTGCGCCGGCCACAAAAACAGTATGGCCAATGCCAGCAAGCCTATTACCAGCGCCGCCGGGTTAAGTGTGTTTATCGACACCACGGCTTCTTCCAGCTTCCACAGGGTTTCTATCGGGGCACGGCTAAAGGTAAGGCCAAAAAAGTCTTTAAGCTGGCCAATAACAATGGTTACCGCAATACCCGCCGTAAAACCCAGCGTAATGGTATAAGGTATAAACTTTATCATACTGCCCATACGCAAAAAGCCCATTAAAATAAGCACTGCACCGGCCAGCACCGTAGCCGTGGCCAGACCCTCCATACCGTTTTTGGCCACAATACCGGCTACCACCGTGGCAAACGCCGCTGTAGGCCCCGTTACCTGCACCTTGCTGCCACCAAAGGCCGCAACTACAAAACCGGCCACAATAGCGGTATACAAGCCCTGCTCCGGCGCCACGCCCGATGCCAAAGCCAGCGCAATAGAAAGCGGCAAGGCAATTATCGCAACAATTACACCGGCTATCAGGTCGTTAATAAAAGTTTCGCGCGAATAGTGCTTCAGCGAATGAATAAGCTGAGGCGTAAGTTCCTTCATTTTCAGTTTCCCCTTTTTCTTCTTTTTGTTTTTCTTCTTTTCTTTCCACGTTGTTTTTTAGCAAACAAGTTTTAATTATACTACCCGCCCGCCGGCTTTGCAAGGGTAAACAGCAAAATTTTACAAAAAATCACAAAAATAAAAGCTGCCGTAGCATTTACAGCAGCTTATTTTTTTACAGATTTTATTTTACGGCTTAGCCCTCGTCGGCAATTTTTACCAAAATATCCAGCATTGCACGCAGGGCCGTTGCCCGGTGGCTCACCAGATTTTTTGCCTGCATATCCAGCTCGGCCATAGTATGCTCACCGTCGGCCATAACAAACAGCGGGTCGTAACCAAAGCCCATAGTACCGCGCTCAACATAGCCTATAGTGCCCTCACAGCGGCCCTCGGCACGGTATTCTTCGCCGCCCGGTGCCACCAGAGAAAGCGCACATACAAAGCGTGCTGTTCTTTTATCGGCCGGGCAGTTGGCCATTGCCGCCAGCAGCTTTTGGTTGTTGGCGTCATCATCTTTTTGTTCGCCGGCATAACGCGCACTGTAAACCCCCGGCGCACCGTCCAAATAATCTACCGCCAAACCGCTGTCATCGGCCAAAGTCCACAGGCCGGTAGCCTTGGCAGCCGCAGCAGCTTTTATGTAAGCATTACCGGCAAAGGTGTCGGCATCCTCCGGCGGCAGCTCCACCTGCGGGTAGTCCGCCAACGATACCACTTCCCACGCGGTATTCTTCAGCAGCTCGGCAATTTCGGCAACCTTATGTTTATTGCCGCTGGCTATCAAAAGCTTCATATCCATACGCTCCTTAACATCAAAATATAAAATAAAGCCCCCTAAACACACCCCGACTGTCGGCGCTTGATTTGCAGCACCTTGCCGACGCCCGCTTAAAAGGCTTTATACCCCTATTATGCGCCAAAGCGGCAGGGATATTCCGCCAATTTTTACCGCAAATTTGGCGGCAACGGCTGCATAATAATGCCCGACAGCGGTAATAATAGGCTTGTGGTTGCAAAACAATTAAAAAGGGGGTAAAAACTATGGCAAACAACCGTATTAACAACCAGAACCAGCAGTCTAACCAAAAGTCTAATCAACAGACCAACAGCAAGTCTAACCAGCAAAGCAATCAGCAGCAGAACAACAACTGCCGCTAAAATTGCCCAAACAGCCGGCGGGTTTTGCCGCTAAAAATAATAAATCGGTATAGCTTATACCGATTTATTATTTTTTTGCCCAAGCCGGGGTTTTACGCAAACTCCTCCGGCAAAAACAGCTCACCTACATAGGGCAAACCTCTAAAATATTCCTCGTAATCTAACCCATAGCCAACCACAAACTTATCTTCTACCTGCATACCCACAAAATCGGGCTTTATCGGGTACTGGCGCTGCACTTTTTTATCTAACGCCACGCAAAGCTTAAGGCTGGCAGGGTCACGCTGGCGCAGTTTATCCAGCAGCAGCGTAAGCGTAAAACCGCTGTCCAAAATATCCTCCACAATTACCACGTGCTTGCCGGTAATATCCTCGTTTAAATCCTTGCGAATCACCAGTTCGCCGCTGCTTTTGGTGCCAATATAGCTGGAAACCTGCATAAAATCTACCATTGCCGGCATTTTAAGCGCCCGCAGCAAATCCGCGTGGAAGGGACTTGCCCCCTTTAAGATGCACACCAGCAGCACCTCTTTAGCACCCACACTGCGGTAATATTCTTCTAATTCAGCCGCCACGCGCTCCACCATCTGTTTAAGCTCATCAGCCGAAATTATTTCTTCGATACGGTAATTGGGATAAGTGATAGGATCAAATTTTACTTTACTCACTGCCCTGCCTCCTCTAAAATATCGTCCTTCAGACAAACTACTGTCTATTGTTAAATATTCTCGTCTTATCGTCAAAACCCTGCAAAACCCGCCATTGTTTTATGCATTTTTGGCCACAGCCCCACATATTTTTTGCAGACGACCAATTTAAGGGGGATGCCTTATGTCTGCAACCAAACCAAAATCTAAAAAAATAATTATTGCCGCTGCCCTGCTTGCCGCCCTGTTGATAGTAAGCGGTGTGCTGAAATTTGCGCCAAACCTGCCCAAAATACCGCCAAACGAGCTTTGCGCCGCCGCCATAGAAGATATGCTGGCATTAGAAAGCGTTACTTTTAATACCGAAACCGCCCTGCAAATTAACAGCGAATTTACATCTTTAGGGCAAATAGACGGGCAGATAAACGGCCGGGATTTGCATATTTGGGGCAACATTTTGGGCACTGATGTAAATATCTACCAAATTGGCCCCACCACCTACCGACAGGACACCATAACCGAACAATGGCTGCAAACCGATGACGGTGAGCTGTTAGGCAACAAATCGCTGCTCAGCGAGGCCGACCCGCGTGCGTTTTTTAAGCTGGCGGCCCTTAGCGATGTTACCGAAGCGGCTGCCGAAACCATTGATGACGAAAAATGCCGCACGCTTAGCTTTAGCCCGCAAACTGCCGACGGCTACTACGAAAAATACTTTGACACCATAACCTGCACCCTTTGGGTAACTGCCGACAAGCATATACGCCAGGCCAAAATTACAGCACAGACCACCGCCGGTGAGCAAACGTCGGTTTTAACCCTGCAAACAAAATTTTCGGCGCACAACCAAACGCCGGCCATAACGCCACCTATAATAACGCCCGCCGCCAACCCCGGCACCTAAAACAAAAACACCGCAGGCCAAAAACCTACGGTGTTATTTTTTGCTGATATTGGGGCTAAATTATTCAGCAGTGTAGGGCAGCAAAGCTACCACACGGCTCTTTTTAATAGCCTCGGTAAGCATACGCTGATGCTTAGCACAGTTGCCGGATACACGGCGGGGCAGGATCTTGCCGCGCTCGGTAATGTAGTTACGCAACTTAGCAGTATCCTTGTAATCAATATATTCCGCTTTGTCTACGCAAAAACGGCATACACGGCGACGGCTGCGGCGGGTACGGTTACCGCGGAAAGGCCGACGCTCTTCTCTTGCTTTCTCCTCAGGCATTTCACAAACCTCCTTTTATAGGTTTTTTAAGGTTTACCCACGCTACGCGCAGGACAATTTTTAAAACGGCAGATCATCGCTGGTCATCGGCATATCATCGGCAGGCTCGCCAAAGCTGCCACCAAATGCCGGGGCTGCGGCAGCACCGCCACCCGCACTGTAGCCGCCGGCAGAAGCACCTTCTCCACGGCCGCCACTGGGCAAAAAGCGCACGTTATCGGCAACAACCTCGGTAACGTAACGGCGCTGGCCATCGTTGCCTTCGTAAGAACGTATCTGCAAACGTCCGTCTACAGCGGCTAAACGGCCTTTGGCCAAATACTGCGCACAGTTTTCAGCCGGTTTGCCCCAAACCACGATGTTAATAAAATCAGCCTCACGGTTACCCTCCTGATTGGCAAACGGGCGGTCTACCGCCAGCGTAAACTGGCAAACAGCCCGGCCATTAGGTGTAAAACGCAACTCAGGGTCTCGCGTTAAACGGCCGATTAAAACAATTCGATTCAACATAGCCAAATCTCCTCTTATTCAGGCAAGCGAGTAACAAGATAGCGCAAAACGCTGTCTGCAATGCGGAAATTGCGTTCCAGCTCCTGCGGCAGATCCGGCCCGGCCTTAAAGGTTACCAAAACATAGTAACCATCGCGAAGTTTTTCGATCTCGTAAGCCAGCTTGCGCTTGCCCCAAACATCGGTCTTAACAACTTCGCCGCCGTTTGCCTGAATCAATGCGTTGAACTTTTCGATAGCTGCGGTGTATGCCTCGTCGGTCATCTCCGGACGCAGAATATACAAAGCCTCGTAATCACGCATATTGGGCACCTCCCTTCGGACTTCTGGCTGCTTTGTTAAAAGCAGCAGGGATATTATACAAAAATGAGCCGGCACATACTGCCAGCCCATATATTATATCAGATACTATAGCAAAATACAAGCCCCATTAACAGGTTTTGCCTAATTTTTTTGCATACGCTGGCGCAGTGCTTCGCCCAGCATTATGCCGCAGCTTACGCTGACATTAAAAGAGTTTATTTTGCCCTGCATCGGTATTTTTACAAAAAAATCGCAGTTTTTGGCAATCAGCGGGCTAAGCCCCTTGCCCTCGTTGCCCATAACTATGGCCAGCGGCACGGTAAAATCGGCCTGCCACAACACCTCGGCCTGTTCCATACGAGTGCCGCACACCCAAACGCCCTGCTTTTTTAAGTCACGCAGGCAATCCGCCACGCTCGACACTCTGGCCACCGGCACATATTCGGCAGCACCGGCCGCCACCTGCACAGCGGTTTCGTTAACCGGGGCGGCACCGTGCTTGGCAATTATTACACCGTGCGCACCGATACCTTCGGCAGTACGCAGCACTGCACCCAAATTGTGCGGATCCTCCACCTTGTCCAGCACCACTATCAGCGGAGCTTCGCCCTTAGCCGCCGCTGCCGCCAAAATATCGTCTACCTCGGCATAGGCAAAGGGTGCCACCAGCGCCACCACGCCGCGGTGGTTGGGGTATTCAGCATCCATCGACGCTCTTTCTACCTGCAAAAACGGCACACCCTTAGCGCGGCACAAGTCCCTTACCTGCCGCAAAAATCCCTGATCCTGCCCGGCAGCCGCCAAAACCTTGTTTATGGTGCGCTCACTTTTTAAAGCTTCTATCACCGGGTTTTTGCCGCAAATAACGCCATCACGCGCCGGCTGTTCCCGCTGCTCATCCCGGTAATTATCACGGGGCTTTTGCGGCCGTGCCGCCCTTTTGTTAAACTGTTTGCTCATATGCGTTTTTCCTTTGTCATTTACTTGTCATTTACTTTATACAAAATCTGTGCTAAAATATCCCCAAGAGTGCTATCCATTAACGGTAGGCGGTTAGTCCACTTCCTGTTTGCATAAACACAAGGGAGGTGGTTATATGGTAAATTTTTTGCGAACTCTCTTAGCTCTGTTCAACAGACCCATAAAAGAGATACGCATTACACATATTATCATAAAAAAATAACCGCCCTGTTCCCCAACATTGTGCGGTTATTCTTTTTGAATAAATAGTACATCGGGGCTAACCGCTTATCGGATAGCACTCTTTCTGCCTTTATTATATACTTTAGCGCAAGTGTTTGTCAACAGGCAAAGCAGATGTGCCATAAGCAAAATTATATCACAACAAAACAGATGTACCGCTATTGTCTATATATCTATGAATTATCACAACAAAACAGATGTACCGCTATTGTCTATATATCTATGAATTATCACAACAAAAGCAGATGTGCCGCTATTGTCTATTCATAACATTTTTGCACTTGCCGCAAGACATACTCCCCTCAAAGCATATGCCCATACTGTCGCAGGTAGCACCGGCGTTAGCAAACAGCAGGGGGGCAACCTCTTTTACTTCGGCCAGCATAGCATTGGCCAGCGCCCTTATTTCCCACTGGGCACGGTTGCAGCAGCGCAGTTGAAAAAAGTGCCACAGGCTGCGTACATTCATCGTTACTACCAGACTGGTAGAAGCCGCATTAGGCAGTACAAAACGTGCATCTTCGGCGGGCACACCAGCCGCCAGCAGTTCGGCATAGGCTGCTTGTGCATCGCTCATCGCTTTATCAAATTTGGCCAAAAGCTCAGGGTTTTTAGCTACCTTGGGCGGCGTAACATATTCAAACTGGTTTTCCTTAACATAGCGCTGCGATTTTTGTGAAAACGAAACGCCGATGCGGTGCCTTACCAGTTGGTGCGAACACGCGCGGGAAATTCCGTCAACAGCAAAGGTAAAGCACACGTGTTCCATGGGGCTTTCGTGCCCAAGGGCTACCAGCTTTTTTACAAAGCCTTCCACCTTATCCGGCGTAAAATTGTCCATCAGCTCGTCGGCACCCTTATCCGAATAACACAAACGCGCCGCCGCTGCCACCAGCTTTTCCGGTTCGGGGGTATATTGCAGCAAACTTACCTTCATATTTTTTCCTCCTCTAACTGCCAAAGCAGGTCAAAGCAATGGCGCAGCCGCTCGTCTTTACCGGCCAGATACCAGTAGCCCACCAGTGCTTCCAGCCCCGTAGCCATACGGTATTCTGCCACGGTTGCACCCTTGGGTATGTGCTGCCCTTTGGCGTTGCGCCCCCGGTGATACACCCCCTGCTCTGCCTCATCAAGCTGTGGCTCCAGCAGGCGTACAAGCTGTGCCTGCCGCCCGGCCCGCACCAAAGCTATGGCCTGTTTGTGCAGGTCATCTACCTTGCGTGCGCCGCCTGCCAGCAAATGGTTGCGCACCACCAGTTCATAATAGCCATCACCAATATAGGCCAATGTCAGCCCCGGCAACTGCTCCGGGTTGGCAATGGTCGCTTTTTCTATAAAATTCTCTGTCATACACTGTTCCTTTTATTTATTTTTTGTCCGGCAAATTGCCCGCCGCGCAGCTTTTAACGGCGCTCCCGCGCGCAAACCTGCCGGCCACGCACCAGGGTATCCCCCCGGCACGGCTTTGGCAACGCTAATCTATCAGCTTCCAGCTTACCGTGTCGGCACCGTCCTCAAGCGCTACGCCTATCTTCTTCAGCTCATCCCTGATATAATCCGCCGTTGTCCAATCTTTATTTTTGCGTGCCTGCTGCCTTATGGCAATTATCAGCTCCATCAGCTTGGGGCTAAGCTCGTCGGCAGCACTGTTTTTGGTCGGCTCAATGCAGGCAATAACCGTATCTATTTTCTTTATCAGGGCAACAGCCGCCGCCAGCGCTGCTTTATCGGCTTCTCTTGCGTAGCTGTTAAGTGCCCGTGTATAGTCAAAAATTGCCGCAATGGCCAGCGCCGTATTAAAATCATCGTCCATAGCTGCCGCAAAAGCGTTTTGCAGAGTTTGTGTAGCCTCGTTTAAAGCCGCCGTAGCTTCGGCATTGTTGCCGCCACCGGCCGCCTCGGCCGCAACCAGCACCTTATAGGCATTACGAATACGCCCCAGACTTTTAGCCGCAATGTGCAGCTTTTCATCGTCAAAATCAATGGGGCTGCGGTAATGGGTGTTCAGCAGATAAAACCGCACAACATCACCGGGGAACTTGTCTAAAATATCGCGCAGCAAAAAGAAATTACCCAGCGACTTGCTCATTTTTTCATCATTAACGGTAATAAAGCCGTTGTGCAGCCAGTTGCGCACAAAGCAGCAGCCGGTAGCCGCCTCGGCCTGTGCTATCTCGTTTTCGTGGTGCGGAAAAATCAAATCGGCACCGCCCCCGTGAATATCAAAGCCGTCTCCCAAATATTTGCGGCTCATTGCCGAACATTCTATGTGCCAACCGGGGCGTCCCTGTCCCCACGGGCTGTCCCAGTAAGGCTCGCCGGGCTTGGCAGCCTTCCACACGGCAAAATCCATCGGGTTTTTCTTCTGGTCACCCACCTGCACACGCGCACCGGCCAGCATATCCTCTAAATCTCTGCCGGAAAGCTTGCCGTAATCCGCAAATTTTTCTACAGCAAAGTAAACATCGCCGTTAACCTCGTAGGCCACACCCTTATCCACCAACTGCTGCACCAAATCAATAATATCGGCCATATGCTCAGTAACCCGCGGGTGAACATCTGCCGGCAAAACATTAAGCGCCGCAACATCTTCAAAATAAGCGGCAATGTATTTGTCGGCCACCGCCGCCGGGCTAATACCTTCTTCATTGGCGCGGTTAATTATTTTATCGTCTACATCGGTAAAATTTTGCACGTAAGTAACGTTATAACCGGCATATTTAAAATAACGCCGTATCGCATCAAACACCACAATGGGGCGCGCATTGCCCAAGTGAATGTAATTGTAAACCGTAGGGCCGCATACATACATACCTACCTTGCCTTCTTCTTTAGGCACAAACTGCACCTTGCGGCCATCCATAGTGCTGTAAACCTGAATACTCATAAAATCGCTCCTTAGCAATCTTTTTATAAAAATATTATTGATAAAGCTATCATTTAATTTTAGCATATTGCGCTGTTGTTTGCCACTGTTTTTAGCAAAAAATAAAAAATCTCTGCGGCGCGCGGCCTAATGCAGCAGCCACAGCAACATTATTACCACCAAAGCGCCCAGCAGCACCACCGACAGTATACCGCCGCCCTGCTCTCCGGTTTCGGGCGGGGCAGCGGGCAGGCGCGTAAGTTCTTCTTCTACGGCAAAATCAAACATATCTTCTTCACCGTTGTTGTTCCAATCCGGTATAGACATAGGCTCCTCCTTTTATCGGCGCTGATATATAAACAAACAGGCGTACCGCTATTGTAAATTCCGGTCTAAAAAACCGCGCTAAAGTGGGTCTTATCTATTCCCACCCACCGCCCTACATACGCCGTGCGGCGCGGCTTTTTGCAGCAAGGTTAGCCACAGCAAGCCACTTAGTATACCAGAAGTGCAAGAGTGCGCCATATGCAGGCACAACACAGCAGATGGCGTGCAGTTGTCCCTTCTGGTGGTTACGCACCCAAAGCCAAGGAATTGCAAGAATGGTGCAGATACCTTTGTTAGTATACCAGAAGGGCAAATGTGCGCCAGATGCAAGGAGTGATTGTATTTTGTCGAGCAAGCTGCACTGATAGTGCGCGTCGCGAGCAAAATATAAGCACGACACAGCAGATGGTGTGCAGTTGTCCCTTCTGGGGTCGAATCGCCGGAGGCGTACTGATAGTACGCCGACAAGTGAGGAAACTGACGACAAAGTAGATGCACTGCTATTAAAGTGCCGCTATTAAAGTGCCACTATTAAAGCACCACTATATCGCTATAGTAATGTCTTGCCTGCTAACCCTACTCCACTCAAACCCCGCCACCAGCTCATTCGCTGCCACCGCCGCAGGTTCGTCCAGCAAACCGGCCCACCACGCCAAACGGCCAACTACCTCCTCCGGCGTGTGGTTTTTCTTTAACTCGCTAATCGCCAAAGAACCGTCACGTTTGGCAAGGCGTTTACCGTCTGCCGCCAGCAATAAAGGCACGTGATAAAATTTGGGCGGTATATAGCCCAACAGGCGGTGCAGCCAAATTTGCCGCGGCGCCGACGACAACAAATCACTGCCGCGCACCACCCGCGTTACCCCCATAGCCGCATCGTCTACCACCACGGCCAACTGATACGCAAACACACCGTCGGCACGCTTAATAATAAAATCACCGCACGCTTCAAACAAATTTTCGGCATAATAACCCAAATTACCGTCTTGCACAGCAATATCAACCGACGGCACCGCCACACGCCAGGCAGGGCGCTTACCGGCAGCCAGCAGGGCTTGCTGTTCCGCTAAGGTTAAATTGCGGCAACGGCCACCGTACACCACCGTACCGTCGGCAGCGTGGGGCGCATTGGCCGCCATACGTTCGGCACGGCTGCAAAAGCAGGGGTACACCAGCCCTTTATCCTGCAAAACATCAAACGCCGCCTGATAATGCCGGGTGCGGCAGCTTTGCATATAAAGCGGCTCAACACCACCTTCGTCCCAATCCAGCCCCAGCCAGCGCAAATCCTCGGCCAAACACCGGGCTTTTTCCACCGAACAGCGCTCGGTATCCAAATCCTCTATACGCAGCACCATTTTGCCGCCCACGTGCCGCACATCAAGCCACGCCAGCAGGGCACTAAAAGCATTGCCAAGGTGCATTTGCCCGCTGGGGGTGGGCGCAAACCTGCCTATCTCCGTCATATCACAAGCTCCGTATTTTTTTTACAAAATTTTAATTTTGGGTAATGGTTACGGTTTTGGTGCTGCCGTTCCAATCCACCTGCGCATCAAGGGCTTCGGCCACAGCACGCAGGGGCAGCAGGGTTCGCCCGCCTACCGCCTTAGCAGGAACATCCAGCGTTTTTTTATCGCCGTCAATCAGCATAATATCGCTGCCCAGCTCTAACCGCACCACGGTATCGCCGCGCTGTGCCACAATTTTGCCGGCAGCATAATCTACCGTTGCACCAAGTTCTTCAAATATCAGCCGCATAGGCAGCAGCACACGGCCGTTTTCTATATAAGGCGCGGTGTCAAAGCTAAGCAGGCTGTCGTTTACCAGCACACTAACCTCGGCGCCGTTATTACCCACCGACGGCACCACCGCAACATCAGTATCAGCCGTAAGCACCCGCTTTAAAGCCGGGCTGGCATTTATCGACCCATAACGAAAATGTATTACGCCGCTTACCTGCGCATTAGCCGCACATTCAGCTATTTGCCCGGCAATTTCTCGCCCGTTATACCAAACATTATCGGCAGCTTTGGCCTCCAGCGTTTTATAATCGGCCAGGCCTATATACAAATCAACGCCGGTGCCCTTAACCTGTTCACTCCACCAGTTTAAAAGTGCCGTAAAATCAGCCGTTTTATGGCCTCTTTCCCAGTATATCTGCGGGGCTATATAGTCCAGCCAGCCGTCCTTTACCCAACTGCGGGTATCGGCATAAGCCCCATAATAAGACGAATAGGTGCTGGTAGTGTCGCTGCCCAGAGGATTAAGGGTTTTGCTGGCCCAAATGCCTGCCGGGCTAATACCAAAGTCTACGGTTTTATCGGCAGCTTTAATGGCCTTATACAGGCCGCTTACCAGCTTGTTAACGTTATCACGCCGCCAATCGCTCAAATCCATATCGCCATCATAAGCCGCATAGGCAGCACTGTCGTCAAAATCGGTGCCGGGGTAAAAATAATCGTCCATATGGATGCCGTCAACATCATAATTTTCTACTATCTCCACCGCACCGTCTGTCACCAGCCGGCGCACCTCCGGTAGAGAAGGGTCAAAATAATAGTTGTTTTTATAGTTTACCACCCAATCCGGGTGCAGCTTGGCCGGGTGATTTTCGCTCAGCTTATCCCATTCGGCAGCCGCACGGGTAATACGGTAGGGGTTTATCCAGGCGTGCAGCTCCATACCACGCTTGTGCGCACCGTCTACCCAATAGGCCAGCGGATCAAAGTCATCGGCAGGGGCCAAATTCTGGTCACCGGTTAAATACAGGCTCCACGGGTAAACAGCCGACGCATACAAAGCATCAGCGCAGGGGCGCACCTGCAAAAACACCGCATTAAAGCCTAATTCTGCGGCATTATCCAAAATTTCGTCAGCCTCGGCCTTTAAGGTAACCACATCGGCAGTGGGCTTGGTGGGGTAATCCAAATTTATCACCGTAGAAACCCACACACCGCACAGGCTGTCTGCCTTGGTCTGGGCCGCATAAACCGTCGGTTCTTCGGCTGTCGGCACAAACGGCAGCGCCAAATATACCAACACCGGGCACAACAGCGCCAGCAACAACAAATTTCGCCAAATCTTCATAAACTGTCCTCCTCTGCAAGCTGCAACTATCACGTTTGTTTTGCTTATCATACTGCCTTTTAGTATAGCATAAGCGGGGCGGCAAATCTATAGGCGCCGGGGCACTTTATCGGCGGATATTTAAAAAACTTGCAGGTAATATTTGTAAAAACGTGGTGCTTGGGCAGCAGCTTTTTGTATACATTGCCCAGCCTGCGGCATTTATCTTGACTAATAGCGCAAATAGTTCTATAATAAATAATTATTAAATTTTTATAACAGATAATTACTCGGATACGGAGGGTTATTATGAACAAACAGCAAATTAAAGAATATTTGGGGCGCGATCATCTTACCGACGTGCGTAAAGCATCGGAGCGCCTGAGAAAGGTACTGCTGCCCACCAACCTGATCTCCAGCGTATTTTTCAGCCAGGAGTATAACTGTGAAGTTTATATCAAGCCGGAAAATTTGCAGCGAACCGGTTCATTTAAAATCCGCGGTGCTTATAACAAAATAAGCTGCCTTAGCAAAGAAGATGCCGCCCGCGGTATTATTGCGGCTTCGGCGGGCAACCACGCGCAGGGTTGTGCGCTTTCGGCCAAAATGGGCGGCGTAAAAGCCACCATTGTTATGCCCAACGTTACCCCCCTGCTTAAAGTAGAGGCCACCAAAAGCTACGGCGCCGATGTAGTTATTGCCGGCGATGTTTTTGATGAATCTTATGAAAAGGCCGTGCAGCTTGCTGAAGAAAACGGCTATACGTTTATTCATCCTTTTGATGATTACGAGGTTATTTGCGGCCAGGGCACCATTGCTTTAGAAGCTTTGGCTGAATTACCCGATGCCGACGAAATTCTGGTGCCTATTGGCGGCGGCGGTTTGGCGGCCGGCATAGCTATGGCAGCCAAGGCCATAAAACCCGGCATTAAGGTTATCGGCATTGAGCCGGTGGGTGCAATGTCGATGAAAAAATCCATCGAGCTTGGCCGTCCTTCTACGCTGGAAAGTATAAAAACCTGCGCCGAAGGTGTAGCAGTGCGCCGCCCCGGCGACCTTACCTATGCTTTGTGCGCGCAATATCTTGATGACATTATTTCTGTATCCGAAAAAGATATTATGGAAGCCTTTTTGCTGACGTTGGAAAAACAAAAGCTGGTAGCCGAAACCGCCGGTGTTATACCGCTGGCGGCAGTAAAAAAGCGCGCTGCCAAGGGCAAAAAAATCATCTGCCCGATATCCGGCGGCAACATAGATATGGTAACAATTTCGTCCATCATCAATCAGGGTATGATCAGCCGCGGCCGCATTATGTGCTTCTCGGTAGAACTGCCCGACAAACCGTGGCAGTTGGTAAAGGTGTCGAGCCTGCTGGCCGAACACAACGCCAACGTTATCGAGCTGCAGCATAACCAGTTTAAGGCGTTAGACAGATATTCCAACAAGGTGGTGCTGGAGGTTACGGTAGAAACCAACGGCCACGCCCACATTCAAGAGGTTTTGGAAGCCTTGCAGGACGAGGGATTCCCCGTTAAGCGCATTTACTAAAATTACACATAGCAAAACCCCTGTGCCGCAAGGTGCAGGGGTTTATTTTTTTACATACGACTAAAATCGAACAGCTTATCCGGCGTTATTTCCAAAACTTCACACATTTTAAATATTACATCAAACGATACACCAACATTACCAAGCTCTATGGCACTAATATGGCTTCTATCTATATCGACTAATTCCGCCAGTTTAAATTGCGTTAGCCGCTTTTTCTTGCGATAATAAACTACATTTAAGCCAAATTGTTCATAATACTTTTTATATTCTGCTTTCAAGTATCTCACCTCTACTAATATTGTAATGATGGATACAATTTGAATAAACCTTGCCACAACAACATAATGTTATTGACACAAGTCATTTGCAATGTTAAAATGTAGTCAAAATCTACATAAAAAAGGGGTGCAAATTTATGGACAATATTTTACAATTCTTTTCAAAAGTTGAAGCCTTAAATCTCCCGTGCCGTTATACAGTATCGTTCAGCAATCAAACAATATGCATATGCGCCACGTTAGAAACCTTCGACGATGAAAAAGTAATCGAGTACAGCCAGCCCGCTGTTGGCAACATTAACGATATTATTGACGCATTACAGCAATTTATGCCCCAGGCAACCGTTTGCCAATACAACAACTGTATTCTTATCGACAATCTAAAATAGAAAATGCCCCTGCACCAAACAAGGCGCAGGGGCTCTACTTTGCTTATTTATCTTTTTTAGTAAAATTTTTGTTGTACGGCTTTTTATCGCCATACTTTTTATCACCAAATTTTTTATCGCCAAACTTACGCTCGCCGTCGCGCTTTTCGTAAGGTTTTTTATCGCCAAACTTGAGTTCACCGTCAAGCTTTTCGTAAGGCTTTTTATCGCCAAAATTGAGTTCA
>CAZMTO010000009.1:0-52943 GCA_964569265.1 uncultured Peptococcaceae bacterium
GGCTGCCTGCCAGGGTATATAGGGCGGTGGGTGGGACAAAACAACCGTTTGGGTGCGGTGGTGTCATCAAAATCAAATAAAGGATTTTGCTGCCCGGCGGCGAAATATATGTGGATAGCTGTATGTTGCCTGTTTGGCATACAGAATTAGCATATAATGGAGTGATAGCATGATTTTTAGAGATGTTTTGAGCAACGGTGTAAGGGTGGTTACCGAATATCTGCCTGATGTTTATTCGGTGACGGCGGCGCTTTGGGCTGGTACCGGTTCGGCTTACGAAACCGCTGCCGAGGGCGGACTTTCTCATGTGGTGGAGCATATGCTGTTTAAGGGCACCGGGCGGCGCAATTATCAGCAGATAGCCCAGATACTTGAGGACGTCGGCGGGCAGATGAACGCCTTTACTTCTCGTGAATACACCTGCTACTATACCAGAACTCTGGCCGAAGATTTTGAGCTTTCTCTGGATATTTTGGCGGATATGTATCTGGATTCGCGTTTTCCGGCCGGAGAATGGGCCAAGGAGCAGGGTGTTATTTTAGAAGAAATAAATATGTACGAGGATACGCCCGATGATTTGGTGGGAGAGATGTTCAACCGCACCCTGCTGGCAGGGCACCCCTATGGTTTGCCGGTTATCGGCACGGTAGATTCGGTAAGCGGCTTTACCCGTGACGATATAGAAGCCTACTGCCGCGCTCATTATGCGCCGGAGCATACGGTGCTGGTGGTGGCCGGCAATGTGCCGCGCGAACAGGTTTTAACCCTTGCGGAAAAATATCTGGCGGGCAGTGATTTTAAGTCTATGGGCTGGCAAAAGCCGCAGTTGCAAAAGCCGCAGTACGGCACCGGCAAAGTGTATGTACACAAGGACATTGAACAGGTACATATAACGCTGGGTGTGCCCGGCTTGCCCGGCGATGACGAGCAGATATATGCGCTTAATCTGCTTAACAGCATTTTGGGCGGCGGTGTTACATCGCGGTTGTTTCAAGAGGTGCGTGAGCAGCGTGGGCTTACCTACAGCGTATTTTCGTCGGTGGCTGCCATGGGCTTTGGCGGCAGCTTTTCGGCCTATGCCAGCACCGGCCCCAAGCGCGTAGACGAGCTGTTGAAGGTGTTGGGCTGCGAGATGGCTAAAATTGCCGCTTACGGTGTTACCGAACAGGAGATGAAGCGTGCGCAGGCGCAGTTTAAAGCCGGTCTGCTTATCGGGTTAGAAAGTTCCGCTAATGTTATGGTACGTTTGGGCCGCACCGAAACTGTTTATAACCGTGTACAAACGGTGGACGAGCAGGTAGAGGCCATAAATAAGGTTACGGCGGCCGATGTACAAAAGCTGGCGCAGCAGTTGATAACGCCGGACAAACTGGTGCTTTCGATAGTTGGCCCGCAGGAGCCGGAGATTGACTTGGCTAAGGTGCTGCAATGCTAAAGGATAAGTCTTTAAAAATTGAAATTATGCCGACGCCTGCTTTTGCCGGATTAAGCCTGCCGCGTTACGAATCGGCACTGGCTGCGGGTATAGACCTTGCTGCCTGCATAGACGAGCCGATAACTCTGGCCCCCGGTGAGCGCCGGCTTATACCAACGGGCTTAAAAATGGCCATACCTGCCGGTTATGAAGGTCAGGTGCGGCCGCGAAGCGGTTTGGCGCTAAAGCACGGCATAACGGTGCTTAACAGCCCCGGCACGGTAGATGCCGATTACCGCGGCGAAATTGGCGTTATACTGATAAACCTTGGTGACCGCCATTTTGAAATTGAGCGCGGTATGCGTATTGCGCAAATGGTTTTTGCCCGCACAGAACAGGCCGAACTGCTGCCGGTGGTTACGTTATCTGCCACCGAGCGCGGTGACGGCGGCTTTGGCCACAGCGGTGTTTAGCGGCATAATTTAAATTTGCCCGGCATAAGCTTGTTTAGCAGATAAACTGTCAGGCTTGGCACCGGGGGTGTAAAATATGCGGCTGAGCAATTTGTTAAGCAAACGGATAATAAACATTTTTGACGGCGAAATATTGGGGCTGGTGGGCGATGCCGACCTTTTGATAGATCCGCAGACCGGCGATATAAGCGCGATGATAATACCCTGGCGTGGCGGTGCGGCTATGGCTTATGCCGATAAGCGCCGCTTGCCGGCAGACCGACACTTGCTGCGCATACCGTGGGAGAAGGTGTGTAAAGTAGGGAGTGAGGTAATTGTGGTTGATATCAATCCGGAATTGCAATAACCCCAGAAGGGACAACTGCACACCATCTGCTGTGTCGTGCTTGCATTTTTCTCGCGACGCGCACTATCAGTGCAGCTTGCTCGATAAAATACAATCACTCCTTGCATCTGGCGCACATTTGCCCTTCTGGTATACCGGGATTGACAATAGCACCTTATCTTTAGGCTCGTTGTCTGCTTGGCTCAGCGGCGTACATTAAGTACGCCTAAATCGCCGCGCAGCCGTACTCACCTAAATCTAAGGCACTCTTGCAATTCCTTGGGTTTGGGTGTGAAATCCTTGCTGCAAAAAGCCGTGCCGCGCGGCGTATAAAATATGGGATAAATAAGGGGATTTTTGGGATGATAAAAATTTTAATGAACGGTGCTGCCGGCAAAATGGGACGAGCCCTTTCTGCCGGGCTTACTGCCCGCGGTGATATGCAGCTTTGCGCGGCGGTAGACACCAAAGAAGCTGCTGTAGACTACGGTTTTTTATGTGGTATCGGTGAGCTGGGTTTTGGTTTGGATGTTGACCTGGCAGCCGCTATCGACAGGACAAGCCCCGATGTGGTGATAGATTTTACCAACCCGGCGGCGGTTATGAAGAACATTAAATGCTCGCTTAGCCACCACACGCCCATTGTGGTGGGCACTACCGGTATTGAAGATTATCGGCAGATAGAAAAATGGTGCCAAGAATACCGGACAAGCGCCTTTGTTGCTGCCAATTTTGCTTTGGGTGCGGTGCTGATGATGCGTTTTGCGGCTGAGGCTGCCAAGTATATGCCGCAGGTAGAAATTATTGAGCGCCACCACGACCAAAAGCTGGATGCGCCGAGCGGCACGGCGGTAAGCACGCTGGAGATGATATCGGCGGTGCGCGCACCGATGACGCAGGGCAACCCGCAGGAATTTGAACGTTTGGCCGGCAGCCGCGGTGCCGAAGTGGACGGTATGCGGGTACATAGCGTGCGCCTGCCCGGTTATGTGGCCACGCAGGAGGTTGTTTGCGGCGCGGCAGGGCAAATTTTGTGTATTCGTCACGATGCCCTTTCCCGTGAGGCTTATGTGCCGGGTGTGGCTTTGGCCGTGCAGAAAATACTCACCTTTAACCCCGGTACTCTGGTGCGCGGATTGGAAAATCTGCTGTAAAATTTATTAACCTGTATAACAGTGCTGATACTGCTTTGGCTGCCCAAGTGGCGGCGGGGCAGGTATCGGCACTTTTTTATATGACCATTTGACGTGCTGCGGCATAATATATAGCAACTTTAGTTTACGGACGGTGAAGCTGTTATGGCTGATATAAATATTGCCCTGCTGGGCGGCGATAAACGTGAGCTGGAGGTAGCAAAGGCGCTGCTGCCGCGCTTTAGGCTGCGCTGCTTTGGTTTGCCGCCGGATGATTTGCCGCAGGATGAGCGGGTGCTGGTGGCGCGTACTTTGCCGCAGGCTTTGGCCGGTGCCGATGCGGTGCTGCTGCCAATGGCCGGTGTGTGCAATAACGGTTTGCTTTATGCGCCGCTTTGGGGCAAAATACCGATAAAGCGCAGTGATTTTGCCCTGCTAAAGGCCGGAACTCCGGTGCTGGTGGGGGTGGCGTCAAGCTATTTAAGCAGCCTGTGTGCCGAACTTTTGCTGCCGATGTATCAGGTGGCGGAGCATGATTTGGTGGCTATACCTAATGCGGTGCCCACTGCCGAGGGCGCAATTTACCTGTTGCTGCGCGATACCGATATCACCATAAACGGTATGCGGGTAATGGTGCTGGGCTTTGGCCGTGTAGGTGAGGCTTTGGCGCTTAGGCTACGGGCGCTGGGGGCTAACGTTGTGGTGGCTAACCGTGGTGAAAAACGCCTGGCTAAGGCGGCGGCTATGGGGTTTGCCACCTGTGATATGGCAAGCTGGCAGGCGGCTTTGGCCGGGCAGGATGCGGTGATAAACACAGTGCCGGCACCGGTGCTGGGGGCGGCGGCCTTGGCAAGGTTACCTGCCGGTGTGCTGGTGCTGGATTTAGCTTCCGGGGTGGGGGGAACCGATTTTGCGGTGGCGGAGCAGCTTGGTGTGCGGGCTGTTCACGCGCTTTCTCTGCCGGGCAAAATTGCGCCGGTGTCTGCCGGGCAGATATTGGGGCAGGTGTATCCGCGGTATTTGCAGCAGATATGCGGTTTGCCGCCGGGTGATGATAACAGAACCGACGGTACGGCGGCAGAATCGGAATCATCGAAAATAAAAGAAGAAGGGCGGTGAGCTGATGAGTGCAGATAAACTGATAACAGATGGATGGCAGCGGCAGCTTAGCGGCAAAACGGTTGGTGTGGGGCTTTGCGGCAGCTTTTGTACTATGCGGCGGGTGCTGGCAAGGCTGCATCAGCTAAAGGCCGGTTGTGATGTAAAAATAATACCGATATTGTCGGAAAATGTGCAAAAATTAGACTGCAAATTTGGCCCGGCGGCAGAATGGCGCGCGGAGCTGGCTAAAATGGGTGCCGACGAACCCCTGCTTACCATACCGCAGGCCGAGCCTATTGGCCCTACAGCCTGCCTTGATGTTATGATGCTGGCACCCTGCACCGGCAATACGCTGGCAAAGCTGGCTATGGGCATTACCGACGGTGCGGTGCTTATGGCAGCCAAGGCACATTTGCGCAGCCAAAAGCCGCTGCTTATTGCGCTGGCCAGCAACGATGCTCTGGCGGCAAATGCTAAAAACCTGGGGCTGCTGCTAAACGCCAAAAATATTTATTTTGTGCCCCTTGGGCAAGACGACCCACAAAAAAAACCGGCATCGCTGATATTTGATGATGAGCTGCTGCTGCCGGCTTTGGCCGAAGCCTTGCAGGGCCGACAGATACAGCCTATTTTGCGTGAATATGGTATACATTGAGTGAAATGGTAGGTATTGCTTAATTTTATATTGCAAACAGCAGAAAATAATGGTACAATAAAATGTATTATAAAATACTGGAGGTATAGGCTGTGAAGAAATATAATGTAGCAATAGTCGGCGCTACCGGCGCTGTAGGGCACGAGCTTTTAAAGGTTTTGGCAGAACGGGATTTTCCGGTTGATAAGCTGGTGTTATTGGCATCGGCACGGTCCGAAGGTAAAATTATTACCTGGCAGGGTCAGGATTATACTGTTCACGAAGCTAAGCCCGATGCCTTTGAGGGTGTAGATATTGTATTGTTTGCCGGTGGTTCTATCAGCAAAACACTGGCGCCCGAAGCTGTAAAGCGCGGTGCTGTCTGCATTGATAACTCCTCTACCTTCCGCTATGATCCCGAAGTGCCGCTGGTTGTGCCGGAGGTTAACCCCGAAGATGTGCGCTGGCATAAGGGCATAATTGCCAACCCCAACTGTTCTACCATACAAATGGTGGTGGCCTTAAAGCCCCTGTATGATGCATTTGGCATTAAACGTGTAATAGTATCTACGTATCAGGCGGTAAGCGGTGCCGGTAAGGAAGGGCTTGACGAGCTGGCAGACCAGATTAACGCCTATGCAAACGGCGATGAACTGAAGATATCTACCTTCCAGCATCAGATATTGGCCAACGTTATACCGCATATTGATATCTTTTTAGATAACGATTATACCAAGGAAGAAATGAAGATGACTTGGGAAACTCAAAAAATGCTGCATAACGATAACATTTTGCTGTCGGCAACTGCCGTGCGTGTGCCGGTTTTCCGCAGCCACGCCGAAGCGGTTCATATTGAAACCGAAAAGCCTGTTACCGCTGCTGCCGCACGAGAAGTTTTGGCCAAGGCGCCCGGTGTGGTTATTGTAGACGACCCGAGCCAAAACCTGTATCCTATGCCGATTGAATCGTCGGATACCGATGAGGTTTATGTTGGGCGTATCCGTAAGGATATTGCGGTAGAAAACGGTCTTTCTCTGTTTGTGGTAGCCGACCAGATACGTAAAGGCGCGGCCACCAATGCCGTACAAATAGCACAGCTTTTGGTTGCCGAAGATCTTATTTAGGCGGACAAAAGCCGTATAAACGCCGGTGGGGTATATTGCGCCCTGCCCGGCATAAACTATAATATATAGCCCGCAAAGGAGTGTTTGTGCAATGTTTTTTGGCAAGGTTTTAACAGCTATGGTTACCCCTTATACGCATACCGGCGAGGTTGATTACGCTAAAGTGCAAAAATTAACGCGTCATTTGCTTAAAAACGGGTCAGACGGCGTGTTGATATGCGGCACCACCGGTGAAAGCCCCTGCCTTACCCCTGCCGAGCGTGCTAACCTTTGGGCTGCGGCTAAAGAGGCTGTCGGTAATGACGGCAGACTGATTTTGGGCACTACCGATAACGAAACTGCTTTTTCTCGCGATGTGGCTAAAAAAGCGGCTGCTGCCGGTGCAGATGCGCTGCTGGCAGTTGCTCCGTATTACAACAAGCCTTCTCAGGAGGGCCTTTACCGCCACTTTGCGGCTATTGCAGCCAGTGCCGATATTCCGATCATTCTTTATAATATACCGGGGCGTACCGGGGTTACGGTGCAGCCCGAAACTGTTTTGCGTTTGGCTAACGATTGCCCGAATATTGTGGCCATAAAAGAGGCTACCGGCAATGTGGATTCGGTGAGCAAGCTTAAAACCCTGCTGCCCGATGACTTTGGCGTATATTCCGGCGATGATTCTTTAACCCTGCCGATACTGTCGGTGGGCGGCTGCGGTGTGTTCAGTGTGGCATCGCACCTTATTGGCAACCAAATTGCCGCTATGGTAGATGCTTATGAGGCCGGAGACCTGCACAAGGCACGGGAACTGCACTTGCAATATTTTGATATGTTTAAAAAGCTGTTTATTACCACTAACCCCGTGCCGGTAAAAGCGTGCCTTAACCTTTTGGGCTGGGATATGGGTGATTGCCGCTTGCCCCTGGCCCCGCCGACCGAAGAAGAACTGGTTATTTTAACCGAACTGCTGCAAAAATACCACCTGTTGTAGTGCAGGTGTGCAGCCTGTGGACAAGCCCTGCCGCCGAAGGCGGTGTTTTGTGGTGCCCAAAAATTTTAACGGCTTTAATGCCCTGCTTAATAGGGTAAATAATAATAGATAAAATAAAAAAGGAGTGTGATTATGGCAAACGAAGCTTTTAACACTACAGCCGAGCCTACCGGCATAAGCTTAAAAAGTGCGGCTGAAGATGTTATTAAAAAACTTACGCGCAACGCTAAAAAAGCAGCCGCCAAACCGGAAGCCGAGGCTGCCGAAGCTAAACCGCGTACTAACAGCCGACGAAGCAAACCTGCTGCGGAAGCTGCCGAAGCAGCAGAAAAGCCTGCTAAAACGGCTAAAGCTGCCAAGTCTGCAAAATCGGTAAAATCAGCAAAATCAGCGGCCAAAACTGCTGATGCCAAGGCAGATAAAACAGAAACTGCCGAAAAGGCGGCTAAAAGTGCCGGCCGTGCCAAGGCTGCAAAACAGCCCAAGGGAGAAGTTAAAGAGGCTGTACAAAAAGAAAGTGGGCGCGGCAAGCTGCAAATTATCCCGTTGGGTGGTTTGGGCGAAGTCGGCAAAAATATGACGGCCTTTAAGTTTGGCAACAATATTATTGTGGTAGACAGCGGTATGACCTTTCCGGACGAAGAACAACTGGGTATTGACCTGGTAATTCCGGATTATAACTACCTGCTGGAAAATCGCAGTATGATACGCGGCATTTTTGTTACCCACGGGCACGAAGACCATATCGGTGCCCTGCCGTATGTACTGCGTGATTTAAAGGTGCCGGTTTACGGCAGCCGTTTAACTCTGGGGCTGATAAAAGGCAAGCTTAAAGAGCATAACCTTAGCACCAATAACCTGCACGAGGTTGCCGCCCGCGATGTTATTACCGCCGGCCCTTTTAAAGTAGAATTTATACACGTGTCGCACAGCATACCGGATTCTATGGCGCTGGCCATACACACCCCGGTGGGCGTTGTGCTGCATACCGGCGACTTTAAAATAGATATGTCGCCTATTGACAACCAGTTTATGGATCTTACCCGTATATCGCAGTTGGGGCAGGAGGGTGTGTTGCTGTTGATGGCCGACAGCACCAATGTGGAGCGTCCGGGCTTTACAGCGTCGGAAAAAACCGTCGGTCAATCGCTGGACACTATCTTTTTAAATGCCACCGGGCGTATTATTGTAACCACCTTTGCATCTAATGTTCACCGTATACAGCAGGCTATTTGGGCTGCCGAGCGTACCGGCCGCAAGGTGGCGGTGGTGGGCCGCGGTATGAACAACGTGGTGAGCATTGCCACCGAGCTGGGTTACCTTAAAGTTAAGGCCAGCACCTTTATTGATATCAACGATATTCGTAAATACCCCGACCGTAAGCTGGCAATTTTGACTACCGGCAGCCAGGGTGAAACTCTGGCCGGTTTAACCAGAATGTCGCAGGGAGAACACCGGCAGGTGCACTTGCGCCCCGGCGATTTGGTAGTAATTTCGGCTAATCCTATTCCCGGCAATGAAAAAATGATTTCTAAAACCGTAGATAACCTGTACCATATTGGCGTAGACGTTGCATATGGCCGCAGTTTGGGTATTCACGTATCAGGGCATGCCAGCCAGGAGGATTTAAAGCTGATATTTAATTTGGTGCGCCCGCGCTTTTTTATGCCGGTACACGGTGAATACCGTATGCTGTGTGAACACGGCAAGCTGGCGGAAAAAATGGGTGTGCCCAACAAAAACGTCTTTATTATGGAAAACGGCCAGGTGCTGGAGCTTTCGTCGCGTACAGCCAAGGTAAGCGGCAAGGTACATTCCGGTATGGTGCTTATTGACGGCCGCGGTGTGGGTGATGTTGGCACCACCGTGCTTAAAGACCGCAAGCAGCTTTCTAACGACGGTATTGTTATTGCCAGTATTGTTATTGACCGTGACGAGTGCCGCCTTAACAGTATGCCGTATATTTTTTCGCGCGGCTTTGTTTACGAAAAAGGCAACGATACTATCTTCCGCGAGGCAGAAAAGCGCATTATTGCCATTGTAGAATCTTTTGAGGACAAAGAATATTCCAGCTCTGCCATGAAAAGCGCCATAAAGGCATCTATTGCCAAGCTGTGCTTTGAGAGGACGGGGAGGAAGCCTATTATTGTACCTATTATCAACGAAATCTAAACCAGAAGTGGCAATAGCACCTTATCTTTAGGCTCGTTGTCTGCTTGGCTCAGCGGCGTACTATCAGTACGCCTCCGGCGATTCGTCTCCAGAAGGGACAACTGCACACCATCTGCTGTGTCGTGATTGCATTTTTCTCGCGACGCGCACTATCAGTGCAGCTTGCTCGACAAAATACAAGCACTCCTTGCATATGGGGCACATTTGCCCTTCTGGTATGCTAATAAAGGTCTGCTGTACCACTCTTGCAATTCCTTGACTTTGGGTGCGTAACCTTGCTAAAAAAGCCGCGCCGCAGGGCGAATGTAGGGTGGTGGGCGGGATAAGATAATCGTCTGTACAGCCTTGATTGAAAAACCGTATGGTAATAAAAAGCTGCGCCGCACGGCGTGAATAGGGCGGCACACATTACAACTAAAATCTAAATCAAACACCGGCAGTTGCTTTTACCAGCGGCTGCCGGTGTTTTTTATGTATAAAGTTATAACCTGCACGGTTTATGGGCAAGCTACCCTTAAATAAATTTTATTAAGGAGAAAATCTATGCAAAAAGATGAAAACAATGCGCCGCTTGCCGCAAATTCAGAGGACACCAACCACCCTGACGATACATCGGCTGACGATGACCGCAGCAAGCTGTTAAACGAGCTGGGCGAAACCAAAGTGCCCGAAATGGCCGGAGATATTCACGTTTTAACGGTTATAGGCCAGGTAGAGGGGCATTTGGTGATGCCGCCGCAGAACAAAACCACCAAGTATGAGCATATTATACCGCAGCTTGTGGCGGTAGAAGAAAACCCCGACATTAAAGGGCTGCTGGTTATTTTAAACACAGTAGGCGGCGATGTTGAAGCCGGGTTGGCGCTGGCCGAACTGCTGGCCAGTATGCAAAAGCCGGTGGTATCGCTGGTGTTGGGTGGCGGCCACAGCATTGGTGTGCCCATTGCGGTAGCTGCCAAAAAATCGTTGATTGCGCCCACTGCCACTATGACTATTCATCCCATACGTATGACGGGTATGGTGTTGGGTGTGCAGCAAAGTTTTGATTATCTGGAGCGTATGCAGGACAGGGTTATTGGTTTTATCACCGGACATTCACGGATAAGCGATGCGCAGGTGCGTAAATTTATGATGAACACCGGCGAGCTGGCGCGTGATATCGGTACGGTGCTGGCCGGAGAAGATGCCGTAAGGTGTGGGCTTATTGATGAGGTGGGCGGCTTGGGCGATGCCCTGCGGGCGCTGCATAAGCTGATAAATAACGCCGACTGTAGATGTTCGGCAGAAAAAGGAGGCGGTTGCCAATGCTGTGGAGCGTAATGCCGGAAGCCCTTGTGTTTGCCGGGGCCGAGCCTTATGGGGGCGGCAGCTTTAATTCGGTTGATGGCTATGTGGGTAATTGCGCCTGTCGGCTTAGAGCCGGGGGTGACGGTTCGTTTTTTATAGAGCGCCTTAACAGCACCGACCCGCGGGATTTTATGCGGCCGGAGCTTAGGCCGGGGCAGCGTGTGTGGCAGTATCAAATTTAAAAATTGTTGGGCTACCTGCTTTTATTATAGAGGATTTTCAGCTCCTTTGCCGAAATATTAACAGTTGGAATATAAGCAGTTTTGCCGGTAAAAATTTATCGGCAAAAAGTAAATACCGTTAATTATTTTGGTGAGGAGATACATGGCGACAGAAAATAAAAATTATAAAAAATCTGCTGGCAAAAAGTCGGGCGGCAAAAAACCGGCTGCCAAAAAACGTTCGGGCAAGGCGCAGGCCGCCGATGTTGCAGCGCAGTTTAAATCGTTGGGCGTGGGGCTTATGCTGCTGGGCCTGCTGCTGGGGCTGTGGTTTTTGGTTTTGGCCATAGGTGTTTTAACGCATCAACCTACGGCGGTGCAGGTGCTGTGCAATATTGTGGCAGGTTCGGCTAATGTGTTGGTGGCGGCTACCTTTATTTATTTGGGTTATGCCCTGTACAGCGAGCGTAATGGCCGTTTTGACAGTTGGCAGGTGGCCGGCTGGTGCTTTTTTCTGCTGGCGTTGTGCGGCTTGCTGCACCTAAACTGCTTTGCCGATGGTTTGGCGGCGGCGGCAAAGGCTGCTACCAACGGTCTGGGTGGTGGTATGTGCGGTTTGGTGGCTTGTCTGCCGGTGTTTTGGCTGCCGGCAACTGCTGCCTACATAATTTTGGGCGCGTTTTTTCTGCTGGGCATTATGCTGGCTACCGATATGAAGGTGTTCGGCTGGCTGGCGGCCATACCGGCGTGGTTTGCAGCGCTGGATTTTAGCCGCCCCGATGCTGATGAGCCGGAGGAAGGCGCAAAACCGTCGGCAGCAAAGGTAGCTAAAAAACCGGCCCCACAGCCTGTTGACGAAATTAAGCTGCCGCCGTTGATAACCGATTACAGCGGGCGGCGCTTTGAAGAAACCCCCAAAGAAGCTTACGGCGAGGTTACCGTTGGTGATATGCTGGCCGAAGATGAGCAGATTATGATGGCGGGTACGCTGGAACACAAGCTGCCGGTTGAAACCGAAGCTGAGGAGCAGGAGCGCTTGCAGGCGCAGCGAGAAGCTGCGGTGGCTTGGGCTAACACGCACCATACGGTAAAAATAGAAGAAGATGTTGCCCCGCCGGAGCCGACGGTTGAGCCGCAGCCCGATGATGAGCCTGCTGCCGAGCCAACGCCGGCCGAGGCTGCTGCTCACCTGCATACCGAGCTTAAACGGGTGGTAAATTATCATCTGCCGCCAATTTCTCTGATGAAGGGCGGAAAAGCCGGGGCAGCTAACACAGCCAACGATAAAATTATGAGCGATAGCCTGGCGCTGGAAAATGTTCTGGCCAGCTTTGGCGTAAAAACCAAGGTGGTAGAGGTTATTTGCGGCCCGTCGATAATCCGTTATGAATTACAGCCGGCACCGGGGGTAAAAATATCCCGCATTGTAAGCCTTGCCGATGATATTGCTTTGGCACTGGCAGCGCGCGGCCTGCGTATAGAAGCCCCTGTGCCCGGTAAATCGGTGGTGGGCATAGAGGTGGCGCGTGACGAAACCAGCCCGGTATATTTTAAGGACGTTTTATCGTCGGAGACTTTTCAAAAGAGCAAGTCTAAAATAAGCATTGCCTTTGGTGTGGATATTAACGGCAACGCCATTGTTGGTGATTTGGCGGAAATGCCCCACCTGATGATAGCCGGTGCTACCGGCAGCGGTAAAAGTGTGTGTATGAACACGCTGATATGCAGCATTTTGTATAAGGCCAAGCCCGACGAAGTAAAGTTTATTATGGTAGACCCCAAAAAGGTAGAAATGACCGGTTATGTGGGCCTGCCGCACCTGGGCCGCCCGGTGGTAACCGACGCGAAAAAGGCCGCGCAGGTGTTAAAAGAAGTTGTTAACGAGATGGAGCGGCGGTATCTGGTGTTTGTAAATGCCGGGGTAAAAAACTTTGCCGCTTATAACGAACTGCCGGATGTGCAGCGCCTGCCGCAAATAGTGGTGCTGATAGACGAGCTGGCCGACCTGATGATGGTGGCCTCGCGAGATGTAGAAGATTCTATCTGCCGCCTGGCACAAATGGCGCGTGCTGCCGGTATTCATCTGGTTATTGCTACCCAGCGCCCGTCGGTAGATGTTATTACCGGCCTTATCAAGGCCAACATACCGTCGCGTATTGCGTTTGCGGTATCTTCACAGATAGATTCCCGCACGATTTTAGACAGCGGCGGTGCCGAAAAGCTGCTGGGCAAGGGCGATATGCTGTATTTTCCAATTGGGCGGCAAAAACCGCTGCGTGTGCAGGGTGCCTTTTTAACCGAGGACGAAATACACGATTTGGTGGAATATTGCAAAAAACAGGCCGAACCGGAATATCTGGAGCTGCCCAAGCCGGAAGAAGCAGCCGAGGAGCCGGAGGAAGAAAAAACCGCGCAGGACGAGCTGTTTATTGACGCCTGCCAGCAGGTGATAAGCAGCGGTCAGGCATCGGCATCGTCGTTGCAGCGGCGCTTTAGAATAGGTTATAACCGGGCAGCGCGATTGATAGAAACTATGCAGGAGCTGGGCATTGTAAGCGCACCGGACGGTAACCGGCGCACCGTGCTGATGAATATGCCGACCTTTGTGTCGCTGTATATGGAACAAACAGCACCCGATGCCGAAGTTGCCACCGCAGCCGAAGCCGCCGAACCGCCGGCCGAAGAAAATCAGGCATAGCATTATGTTGGTGTGGCAATAAATAAAGGGATAATATCAAGGGATTAAGCGTAAGAAAGGCGGATAATTATGTTGGAGGAAAACGGCCGTTTGCTTAAAACAGCCCGCGAAACCAGGGGCTTGACCTATGCCGAGGTAGAAGAAGCTACCAAGGTGAGAGAATATTATTTGCAGTTGTTGGAAACCGGAGATTTGGCGAAGCTGCCGGGGCGTATTTATGCGCTGGGCTTTGCCGAAACCTATGCGCGCTATTTGGGGTTAGACCCCGCGCCGATTGTTGCGGACATTAAGGCTTACTACGCTGCCAACAGCCCCGACAGCGGCTTTGAAGCTTATGTGTCGGGTAAAAAGGTGGTGCAAACCGTGGCCGAAGGCGGTGCTTTTGTGCCGGAGGTGCAGGAAAAAGGCGAAAAACATCTGGCGGACAGAAACACCAAGGCCGAAGATGCCAACAAGCTGCGTACTGCGGCCTATGCCAACGCGGCTTTGGGCCGCCCCATACGTACCCGCAAGCGGCGCTTTGGTAAGCGGTTTTTGTGGGTTTTGCTGGGCAGCCTTATGGTGGTGCTGCTGCTGGTACTGTACACGTTGCAGGGCAACGGTGACATACCGGGTGCAACCGATGATAACAACAACGTGCCGGGCGTTACTGTGCCGGAAGCTGCACCGATTTCTATTATTGTGACGGCCAAAGATGAAGCTGTGTGGGTGGGCGCCAATGTGGATAACGGCAACAGCAGCCAGGTAACCTTGCAGCCGGGTATATCTTATGCGTTTGAGGGGCAGGAGCTGGTGTATTTGCGCTTTAACAATGCCGGGCATACCGAAGTTATGTATAACGGCCAGATATTGACCGGTTATAACGAGGGTAATGCCGTGTGGAATATGAACTTTTACCCGGATAGCTGGGTAGGCTTTGCCGACAGTGCCGATACGGCAACAAACTGAAAATCATAAAAATACATATTTTTACATAATACAGAGGTAACGGTTGTGGAAACAATAAATGTTTTTTTGGATACTATGGGTTGTTCTAAAAATTTGGCCGACAGCGAATATGCACTTGGCGGTTTAAAGTCGGCAGGGTTTGTTATTACCGATGACCCGTTTGCGGCGCAGGTGATAATTGTTAATACCTGCGGTTTTATCAACGATGCCAAAGAAGAATCGATTGAGCGGATTTTAGAGCTGGCAGCACTTAAAGACGAGGCTGATTGCTGTTTGCTGGTGGCTACCGGCTGCCTTACACAGCGCTACGGTGACGAGCTTTGGCGTGAAATGCCGGAAATTGACCTGCTGCTGGGCGTAAACGATTATGACCGCCTGCCGGAGCTGATTAAGCAAAAGCTGGCCGAAAAAGCCGGCAAAAAGCTGCATTGGCCCAAAGAGCCGCCGGTTTGCGGCCGGGTGCAGCTTACACCGCCTTATACGGCTTATTTAAAAATTGCCGAGGGCTGCGATAACTGCTGTACCTTTTGTGCAATACCTAATATTCGCGGCAGGCTGCACAGCCGCCCGATAGATGAACTGGTGGCCGAAGCTAAGGCTATGCAGGCAAACGGTGTACAGGAGCTTTGCCTGATAGCGCAGGACACCACGGCCTATGGCTATGATCTGGCGGGTAAATCGCTGCTGGCTGATTTGCTGCGCGAGCTGGATAAACTGAATTTTGCTATGCTGAGGGTGCTGTATGCCTACCCGGAGGGTATTGATGATGAGCTGCTGGCGGCTATGCGTGACTGCAAAAGCTTTTGCCATTATCTGGATATACCGATACAGCACGTGGCACCGGCGGTTATAAAGCGGATGAACCGCAAGCTGGCCGAGCCGGACATAAGCGTCCTGCTGCAAAAAATACGCACTTATTTGCCGGATGCTGCCATACGCACCACTTTGATGGTAGGCTTCCCCGGGGAAACCGATGAGGATTTTGAACAACTGCTGGATTTTGCTGCCGAAGCCGAGCTGGACTGGGCGGGCGTGTTCCGTTATTCTCAGGAGGAAGATACACCGGCGGCTTTAATGCCTGATCAGGTGGACGAGGATGTTAAACTAAGGCGGTATAACCGGTTGATGGCGCAGTTGGCCGACAGCAGCGCTGCCCGGCGCGAACGTATGGTGGGGCAGCGGTTTAAGGTGCTGATAGAACAGCCGGCGGTAGATTTTCCCGGTTATTGGGAGGCAAGGTCGCAGTACCACGCGCCGGAGGTAGACGGGCTGATTTATGTCGAAAACACCGACGGCAGCCTTACGGAAAGAAGCATCGGCAAAATTACAGAGGTGGAAATCTGCGAGGCGGCGGCGTATGATCTGTTGGCCGTGCCCGTAAAATAAATGTGCTTAAAAGGGTGAGGGAGGTAAAAAATTATGGCAATTTGGCGTAAAATGAATTTGGCAAACAAGGTAACAATGGTGCGGTTTTTGCTGGTGCCGGTGTTTGTGCTGATAATAAGCCTGTTTAACGGCTGGTTTGCCGATTTGCTGGCCGGGCTGGTGTTTATTGTGGCATCCTGCACCGATTTTATTGACGGACATATTGCGCGCAGCCGGGGGCTGGTTACCACCTTTGGTAAATTTATGGATCCTCTGGTGGACAAAATTTTGGTAACGGCGGCAATGGTGGCGCTGGTTGCCATGGCCAGAATACCCGCCTGGGTGGTAATTGTTATATTGGCGCGCGAATTTGCCATTACCGGCCTTAGAACCGTAGCAGTGTCGGAAGGTGTTGTTATAGCGGCCAGCAAGCTTGGCAAGTGGAAAACTACCTTTCAGATGGTGGCTATTGCCTTGCTGCTGCTTTACACACTGCCCTGCCTGCCCAACACCGCTGTATTTGTGCTGGGGCAAATATTGATGTATGCGGCGCTGGTGTTAACGCTGGTATCCGGCTGGGATTATTTAAAGGGCTGCAAAGAACTGCTGGCGGATATGTAGCGGCGCGGCGGATTGTCTGGTGATATTTGATGGAGCTTAATGCATATACTGAAAAACAGGCGGCGGAGCTTTTGGCACTGCTGGTTAAGCGCGGGCAAACCGTCACCTTTGCAGAATCCTGCACGGGCGGCGGGCTGGCGGCTGCCTTTACGGCTAACCCCGGTTCGTCGGCGGCGCTAAAGCAGGCTTATGTTACTTACTGCGACGATGCCAAAGCTAAGCTGCTGGGGGTAAACAGGCAAACCCTGCTTAAACATACGGCGGTATCAGCGGCGGTAGCGGCACAAATGGCCATTGGTGCGGCTGCGGCTGCCGGTGCCGACTTAGCTTTGTCGGTTACGGGGCTGGCCGGGCCGGGTGGTGATGGTGTGCGGCCTGCCGGGCTGGTGTACATTGGTGCGGCTTACGGCGGCTGTGTGCAGGTGCTGCGCTGCAACTTTGCAGGCGGGCGTGCCGCTGTGCGGGCGCAGGCGGCCTGTATGGCGTATAAATTGGGGCTGAATATGCTTAAAAAACACAATTGGCCTGACGAGAGGTGAAATATGCGTAAATTAAAATGCACGGCAATGCTGGCGGCGCTGTTGCTGGCCGTAACAATTTTGGGCGGCTGTGGGTCTCAGCAGCTAAGGCTGACCGACATTGCGGAAGTCAGTACGGTAAGCCTGGATAACGGTGCCGATTTAACCCTGCCGGATTCTTGGGAAATGCTGTCGATGACGGAGGACAGTGCGGTTTTTGTTAACGGTGACAATTCACTTTCTTTAGGTATTGCGCGTGAGTTGGCCGGGTTTAGCTATTATTCGCCGGAAGGTTTGGCGGATTTAGGCGAAGAATTGCTGGGCAGCACCCTTGACGATATGCAGGTTTTAGAGCGTGAACAGCTTGGCCGCCCGCAAAATGCCGTGCTGATAACGGCATCGGGCAAGCTTGCTGACGGTGATGCAGTGGCGCAGGCGGTGGTTATAAGTCCGCTTTCGGCAGTGCGTTACTTTATTGTGGTAACGGCGCAGAGTGATACTTTTGGCGAATACGAGCAGGTTTTGCGGGATATTTATGCCGGTTTTGCGCTTAATATGACCGAAGATGAAATATATGAGCTGCTGCCGGAGGATTGACGGCAAGTCTGTAAAAAAATAAAAAGGCTGGCACACTTGCCCTGTGGGGTGAGTGTGTTTTTTTGCGCATTTTTGGGCACCAAACTGCATAGGCTGAGCCAAAAGGCGGTGGTGTGGTGCTTAATATTATCTGGGTTATAATGCTGGCAGCCGGTGTGCTGGCGGCGGCTGTCGGCGGTGACGTAAGCGTGGTAACGCAAGGGGCAATAAACGGTGCGGCCAAGGGCATACAGCTTGGCATAGATCTTGCTGCCGGTATGGTGCTTTGGCTGGGGTTGCTGGCTCTGTTAGAAGCAAGCGGCCTGTTGCAGCAACTGGCCGGGCTGCTGGCGCCGCTGCTGCAAAGGCTGTTTAAGGGGCTACCCCCCGGTGACGAAGTCTTTGGCAACATTGTGCTTAATTTTTGCGCTAACCTGCTGGGGCTGGGTAATGCCGCCACGCCGTTTGGCCTAAAGGCTATGCAGCAGCTAAACCGGGCAAACCCGGCCCCCGGCATTGCCACCGATGATATGATAACCCTGCTGGTGCTTAATACAACGGCACCCACACTGCTGCCAAGCACCGTAATTGCTTTGCGGGCAGCCATGGGTGCCGCCGAACCGGCAGAAGTTGCACCGGTGTGTTTTGCGGCGTCGGTGGTGGGGCTGGTGGTGGGGCTGGCAGCACATTGCCTGCTAAAGCGTTATTTTTAGGGGGTGCATAGCTTGAGCAGCTTGTCGGCGTGGTTGGTGCCGCTTATGCTGGTGCTTATACCGTTTTATGCCCTGCTTAAAGGGGTAGATGTTTACAGTGTGTTTTGCCGCGGTGCTGCCGACGGTATTAAGCTGGTTTTAAAAATTTTGCCGTATATTTTGGCTATGCTGGTGGCGATAGAAGTTTTTTGCGCCAGCGGTGCAATGGATATTTTGCTGGACTTTTTGGCCAAACCGGCGGCAAGGTTGGGTTTGCCGGCCGAAATTTTGCCGCTGGGGCTGCTGCGGTCAATATCCGGCAGTGGGGCTATGGCAATGGCAGCGCAGCTTATGGCCGAACACGGGGCAGATTCTTTTATCGGGCGGGTGGCGGCAGCTATGCAGGGCAGCACCGACACCACACTGTATGTGCTGGCGGTTTATTTTGGGGCTGCGGGCATAACACGGCAGCGCCACGCATTGCCGGTTGGTTTGCTGGCCGATGCCGCTGCGTTTGTGGCAGCTTTTTTGCTGTGCAGGCTGTTATTTGCCTAAATGCTACTTGCAAGTGCCGTCCCAGTTTGCTATAATTGCATATATAGAAGGTTATACGGAAAGAATTTTTAAGATTTTTAGCTGATTTTACAGATAAAATTTGAGGTAATTTGAGCGGTTATGGCAAAAGAACAAACCCCGGTGCGGGCCGAAAGATTGCAGAAAATTCTGGCAATGCACAATGTAGCTTCGCGGCGGGCGGCAGAGCAGTTGATAATTGACGGCAGGGTGAGTGTTAACGGCTGTGTGGCCGGCCTTGGCGATAAGGCAGACCCGGCGGTTGATGTTATTGCGGTGGACGGTAAACCGATAGGAGAAAGGGCGCAGCTAAGGTATTTGCTGTTGTACAAGCCTGCCGGTTATATAACCAGCGTAGGAGATCCACGCGGGCGGCGCACGGTTATGGATTTGGTGGCGGCTAAATTGCCTGCCGGCGAGCGTATTTACCCGGTGGGGCGGCTGGATTATGCTACCGGCGGCCTTTTGCTGTTGACCAATGACGGTGAGCTTGCTAACGGCTTGCTGCACCCGGCAGGAGAAGTTAATAAAACCTACCGCTGTGCCGTAAAAGGCGATGTTACACCGGCCAAAATTAAGGCGCTTTGCAGCGGTGTGGTGCTGGCAGACGGCCCAACTGCACCGGCTAAGGCGCGCCAAATTAAACGTGGCAGGGACAGTGTTATTGAAATTACTATACACGAAGGGCGTAATCGGCAGGTTAGGCGGATGATGCAGGCCGTGGGGTTAGAGGTTGTGTGGCTTAAACGCACCCAATTTGCGGGGCTTACCCTTGATGGGCTAAAACCCGGTGAAGCGCGTGAGCTTACCCCGGCGGAAATAAAAAATCTGCAAAAATTGGCCGATGGCGCTGAAAGGTAGATATTATAAGCAATATTATAACAGGGAGGTATTTTACGATGGCAGAGATGACTGAGGCAAAAACCGAAACAAAAAGAAACAGACTGAAACAGGGTCAGGTACAGGTGTATACCGGCAACGGCAAGGGTAAAACCACTGCATCGTTTGGGCTGGCATTAAGAGCAGCCGGCTGCAATATGCACGTAGTTATTATTCAGTTTATGAAGGTAGAAGGCGTTTACGCCGAAGATGAGGGTATTCGTCGCCTAGGGCCCACAGTAGAGCATTATACCTACGGTAACCCCGGCTGGGTAAAAAAAGGCGAAGGTACCGAAGCTGATTACGCCAAGGCCAAAGCCGGTATGGATAAAGCCCGTGAAGCCCTGGCCAACCCCGATGTTGACCTGGTGATTTTGGACGAAATAAACAACGCGCTGTGGTTTGAGCTGGTTACCGAAGAAGAAGTTTTGGAGCTGATAAATAACCGCCTGCCCAATATTGAGCTGGTGCTTACCGGGCGTAATGCACCCGAGGCGATAATTGAAGCTGCCGATTTGGTAACCGAAATGCGCGAAATAAAGCACTATTACACCAAGGGTGTGCCGGTGCGCCGCGGTATCGAGTTTTAAGCAGAAATTTTTTGCAGATCCTCTCCGCTTGTTCGGAGGGGATTTGTTTTGTACGTATTTTTAGGAGGAGCTATGGCAGAGGTTTTGGTTATCGGCGGCGGTGCGGCCGGTATGTTGGCGGCAATTTGGGCGGCAAGGGCCGGCGCTGATGTTGTGCTGTGGGAAAAAATGGACAGACTGGGCAAAAAGCTGGCTATCACCGGCAAGGGGCGCTGCAATATAACCAATGCTGCCCCGGTAGATGAGCTGGTGCGTAACCTGCCGGGCAACGGGCGTTTTATGCACAGTGCCTTTGCGGCCTTTGACAACAATGCGGTAATGGCCTTTTTTGAGGAACTTGGTGTGCCTTTAAAGGTAGAACGCGGGCAAAGGGTGTTTCCGCAATCGGACAGGGCCGCTGATGTTATAGAAGCCCTTAGCCGCGAGCTGGGGCGCCAACGGGTGCGGGTGTGCTGCAATATGTCGGCGCGGCGTTTGCTGCTGGCTGACGGTTGTGTGGTTGGGGCCGAAAGTGTGCGCGGCGAGCGAGAGCGTGCTAAAGCGGTTATTTTGGCTACCGGCGGTGCAACGTATCAGGCAACGGGCAGCACCGGCGACGGTTACCGTTTGGCAGAGCAGGCCGGGCATACGGTTATACCGCCGCTGCCGGCTTTGGTGCCTTTGGTGGCGGCAGATGAATGGGTGGCAGATTGTGCGGGGCTAAGCTTGCGTAACGTAGAGCTGAAAATTTACAAGCCGGGTGAAATCTGCAAAAAAAACCTGCTGCAAAGCCTGTTTGGTGAGCTGCTGTTTACGCACTTTGGCCTTTCCGGCCCTATTGCTTTAACGGCCAGCCGCAAGGCTGCACAGTATTTTTATGCTAACCCGGCTGAGCAACTGACTGCTTTGATAAATTTAAAACCGGCACTTACGGCCGAACAGTTGGCGGCACGGCTGGAACGTGACTTTGCTGCTGCGCCCAAGCGGCATTTGCATAACGCTATGGAAGAACTGTTGCCCAAATCTCTGATAATGCCGTTTATAAATATTTGTGCCCTGCCGCCGGATATTGCGGTAAACCGGCTGGCACACCGCGACCGCGCGCAGATAGTGCAGCTTTTGCAGGCGCTGCCGGTAAAACTTTCGGCTACACGCCCGCTTAACGAAGGTATTGTGACCCAAGGCGGCGTTGCCGTAAAAGAGGTGCTGCCCAAAACCTTTGCATCCCGGCGGTGTGATGGGCTTTATATTGTTGGCGAACTGCTGGATGTAGACGGCTTTACCGGCGGCTACAATTTGCAGGCAGCCTTTAGCAGCGGTTATGCGGCCGGGTTGGCGGCAGCACAGCAGGTACGTGCGTAAATAACGGTTAAAACACGTAAAAACAGGCATAATATAACCAAACCTTAGCTAAAGGGGTGGCTTTATGCCTGCAAAAAAAGTCCGCTTTATAAAATATTTGCCGGGGCCGGTGCTGGCGGTGTGGTTGGTGCTGCTGCTGATTGTGCAGGCCGGGCTTTACAGCGGCCGTTTGCAGCCGGTTAACAGTTGGTATGGTGCTGTACAGCCAACAGCAGCGGTTGCGGTGGTGGCTGATGATGCGCCATACGGTATTGTTACCTGGGAGCTGGTGGGCAGCAGCCGCCTGGAAGCGGCAGTGCTTTGCCGTAACGGTCAGGCGGTGCAAAGCTTTGGCAAGCCGCAGGTTACGGTGCGCGTTTATGCCGGTGATGTGCTGAGTATAGATGCAACAGCCTACCTTAAACCCGTGCGCATATGCCTTAAAAAGGTGTCCAGCGGCATTGACAAAGCGCGACTGCTTACCGATGTAGAGGTTTGCGGTGAGCGTATGGTGTTGGGCAATATCCGGTGGGAATAATTAAAATAATGTGCTTAAAATAAAAGCAGCCGCACCAAAACGCTGCTTTTTTTGTGTTAAAAAATAATCTGCGCAGAAAATTGTTGTCAAATGGCATAAATAAAAGTATAATAAATATAATATGCTTTTTGTATTTTGGTAGGAGGCTGTGTAATGCTGGGTGATCAACACGACTATAACAAAGAAACTTTAGACCTGAACAGTAAAAGTGTGGCCCGTGCGGCGCTTTATATGGCGCTTTCTGACGGGCGCGAGGAAGAACAGCAGTTAAAAGAACGTTTTATGGCCGAAGGCCTTAGTGTGGCGGCGGTAAACTATGGCGGTCAGGCTATGGCGTCGGTAACTAAGGTGGTAGAGCGTGCAGTGGTGGCTGCCAAGCGCGAGGGCGTTATTGTAGATGTACATAACGAAGAAGGTGCTGTGGCCGGTGCCGCGCACGAAGCGCTTAACCAGATATTGGCCAAGGCTATGGGGCTTAATATTGGCGGCAAAATAGGCATTGCCCGCCACGGAGATCACGTTACGGTGGCTATGGTTATGGAAATTGGCCTGCTGCACCTTAACGAGGTGGCAGTTGGTATGGCGCATCGCGCTGTATAAATTGGAGGTTTTTGATGAAAAAGGTTATTGCAATTGACGGCCCGGCGGGTGCCGGTAAAAGCACTATTGCCAAGGCTATAGCCCAAAAGCTGGTCTATACTTATATTGATACCGGTGCTATGTACAGGGCAGTGGCGCTGGCGGCGTTGCGTGCCGGTGTGGCTGTTGATGATGCTGCCGGGCTGGAGGCTATTGCGGCCGCGGCAGATATTGATATGCAGATGCAGGGCGGAGCTAACCGTATATTTTTAAACGGCGAAGATGTTACCGATGCTGTACGTAGGCCGGAGGTTGGTGCGGCGGCTTCACCGGTGTCGGCGGTGGGCGGCGTTAGAGAACATTTGGTGGCTGCCCAGAGAAAGCTGGCCGGGCGCGGCGGTGTGGTTATGGATGGCCGTGACATTGGTACAGTGGTGCTGCCGGCAGCCGATTGTAAAATATTTTTAACGGCAGATTTAGACGAGCGTGTGGAACGCCGTTATGCCGAGCTGGTTGCCAAGGGGTTATCTACCACCCGTGAAGAAGTGCGCGAGGATATTTCTACCCGAGACTGGCGTGATACTCACCGCGAAAATTCGCCGCTAAAGCAGGCCGATGATGCTGTGCTGCTGGATTCTACCGGGATGACGATAGATGAGGTGCTGGCTAAGGTAAGCGAACTGGCCGAAGCCTGAAAAGGGGTGCTTTAGTTGAGATTATACCGCTTTTTTATCTATACACTGGGGTTTATATCGCGCCTGCTGGGGGTAAAAATTACCGGCAAAGCCAATATGCCCGCAGATGGTGCCGTGGTGCTTATTGCCAACCACCGCCATTGGAGCGATATTGTGCTGATGGCGCTTAGTGCCTGGCCCAGACAGGTGCATTTTATGGCTAAAAGTGAATATGGCAACAACAAGCTGCTAAATTGGCTGATATATCATTTGGGCAGCTTTACCGTAGACCGCGGCGAGGCTGATATAAAGGCAATAAAAACGGCGCTTAAATATCTTAAAAAGGGAGAAGTTGTGGGGATATTCCCGGAGGGTACACGCAACCACAACGATGACCTGCTGCCGTTTAAAGAGGGGGCTTTTATGCTGGCACATCGCGGCAAGGCTGTGGTGGTGCCGCTGGGGCTTAATAACGCCGAAAGATATTTAAAGGCCGGCAAGCCGCGCCCTTGTGCAGATATGGGGCCGGCGTTTGATTTAAACGAATTTGTTTCCGATGCTAACAAGCTGGATGATAAGGCGGCGGCTGTGTATGCGCGACAGAAAGTGCAAAAAATATTAAACGGCGGGCAGGAATTATAACTTGGGTGTAGAATATGAAATAATTGGCATAGTTTTATGTCGGTTTGTGATCAAGGTGGGCAGCTTATGCAAATAACTGTTGCTGAACACGCCGGGTTTTGCTTTGGCGTAAAAAGTGCAATGTCTTTGGCGGTAAACGCCGCCAAGGCTGATGGCAAAGTGTATAGCTTGGGGCCGCTTATCCACAACCCGCGAGAAATTGCCCGCTTGCAGGCACAAATAGGCGTTGTACAATCTTTAGCCTGTTTGCCCAAGGGCGCAAGGGCAGTAATACGTTCTCATGGGGTGGGGCCGGTTGTTTATGATGAGGCTAAAAGCCGCGGTATAAGCCTGGTAGATGCCACCTGCCCGTTTGTAAAGCGGGTGCAGCAGGCCGCAATGGCTTTTTATAAGCAGGGCTGCCGGGTTGTTATTGTTGGTGATAAAGCACACCCGGAGGTTTTGGGTATAAAGAGCTGGACGGATGATACCGCTTGGGTGGTGCAGGATGCTGCCGGGGTGGCTGACTTGCCTGACGGTTTGGCAAACATTGGCGTGGTGGCGCAAACCACCCAAAAAAAAGCCGTGTTTGATGAAGTTTTGGCGGCGCTTAAACAGCGTTATGCCAATGCCTGCATACAGGTAGAAGATACCATTTGCCGGGCTACCGAAAGGCGACAGCAGGAGGCCGCGTTGCTTGCTGCCAATGCTGATATGATGATCGTTATCGGCGGCAGAAATAGTGCCAACACACAAAATTTATTGCAGATATGTCAGACAAATTGCCCAAAGGCGCTGCTTATTGAGGGTGCCGATGAGCTTGAGCCTGATTTATTTGACGGAGTAAACTCCGTAGGCGTATGCGCAGGAGCGTCAACGCCAGATTGGATAATTGAGGAGGTAGTAGTAAAAATGACAGAGCAGAACGAAGTAATGGAACAGGTACAGGAAGAACAGACTACAGTAAAAAGAAACTTTGCGGCAGAGATGTCTTTTGTGGCAGCCGCCGAGCCGAAAAAGGCTGAAAAGCCCGCTAAGGCAGAAAAACCCGCCGAGCCGGAAATCAGCCTGGACGATTTGGGCGATGATGTTTCTTTTGAAGAATTCTTTAACCATGGTATAAAGGATATTCAGCGCGGCGCCTGTGTAAAGGGTACCGTTGTACAGGTTGGCGATACCGAAATGCTGGTTGATATCGGCAGCAAGTCGGAAGGTATTTTGCCCAGCAACCAGTTGTTGCCCGGCGAAGCTGATAACCTGCACGAAAGATTCCACGTAGGTGACCAGTTTGAGGTTATTGTTATCCGTAAGGAAAATAAAGAAGGCTACCCGGTACTTTCTAAGCGTATGGTAGATATGGTTAAGCTTTGGGACGTTATGGCCGAAGCCAAAGAGGAAAACCGCACCGTTACCGGCAAGGTGGTAGAGGTTGTTAAGGGCGGCGTTATTATGGATGTCGGCATCCGCGGCTTTGTTCCTTATTCTCAGATTGACACCAAGTTTGTAGAGGACGCTAAGGAATATTTGGGCAAAGAGCTGGAAGCTAAAGTAATTGAATGTGATAAAGACAAAAACCGTCTGTTGCTTTCTCCCAAGGCTGTTAAGCTGGTAGAGGAACAGAAGAAGAAGGACGCTTTCTGGTCGGAAATTGCCGAAGATCAGGTTCGTCACGGTGTTGTATCCCGCCTGACCAACTTTGGTGCATTTGTTGACTTGGGCGGCGTAGACGGTTTGCTGCACGTTTCTCAGATGGCTTGGTATCGTATCAATCATCCGTCTGATGTACTTAAAGAAGGCGACGAAATTGAGGTTTACGTTTTAAGCGTAGATACCGAAAACCAGAAGATCTCTCTGGGCTTAAAGCAGTTGGTTCCCAATCCGTGGAGCCTGGCTGCCGAAAAGTACCCCGTTGGTTCTACTGTAGAAGTTACCATTATGCGCACTGCGCCCTTTGGTGCTTTCGCTCAGCTTGAGCCCGGTGTAGAAGGTCTGATCCATATTTCTCAGTTGGCACGTACCCGTGTTGAAAAAACCGAGGACGTTGTTGCCCCCGGCCAGAAGGTAGAGGTTAAGGTTTTGGGTATTGATACCGAAGCTAAGCGCCTGAGCCTGTCTATCCGTGATTTGCTGCCCGAAGAAAAGGCTGCCGACGAAGCTGACGAGGTTGTATATTCTGACGAAGCCCCGGCAGAAGAATAAGCCGTATGGCAAAAACCGCATAAATTATAAAAAGCACCCGCCTTTTGGGTGCTTTTTTGCTGCTGTTGGGGCAGGTTAAGATGATTTGCTTGAAATAAGACGGATAGTGTGGTATTATAGGATGTGTTGCAGTAAATTATACTGTATTCTAATATGTAGAAAACAGCTTAAATGTACAAGTTTTAATTAGATACCGCGGCTTGCCCGCAGAAAAGGATTGGATATAAGATGAAACCGATAGTAGCTATTGTTGGCCGCCCTAATGTGGGCAAAAGCACATTGTTTAACCGACTGATAGGCGCGCGTCATGCTATTGTAGAGGATGTTGCCGGGGTTACGCGTGACCGTTTGTATCGTGACGCCACCTGGCTGGACAGAGATTTTACCGTTATTGATACCGGCGGCATTGATTTTACCGACAAAAATGATCAGATACTGCTGGGCATATTGCGTCAGGCGGCCATTGCGGTAGAAGAAGCACACGTAATAATTTTTGTTACCGACAGCCGCACCGGTCTTACGATGGAGGACCGCGAGGCGGCAGAATTTTTGCGCAAAAGCGGCAAACCGATTGTGTTGGCTGTAAATAAAATGGATAACTTTGCGCATATAAATGATATAATTGAATTTTACGAGCTGGGTTTGGGCGAACCTATTGCGGTTTCGGCTATACACGGTATGAACACCGGTGACCTGCTGGATGCCGTGGTGGAGCATTTTCCGCCGAAGCACGAGCTTAACGAGAGAGAAGCCGCAGTAAGCATTGCCGTTATCGGGCGGCCCAACGTGGGTAAATCGTCGCTGGTAAACCGCCTGCTGGGGCAGGAACGCAGCATTGTGGCGGATATGGCCGGCACTACACGCGATGCTATAGACAGTGACTTTGTGCGCAACGGCGAGGTTTACCGTATTATTGATACTGCCGGTATGCGGCGGCGCGGTAAAATTGCCGAAACCACCGAACGTTACAGCGTGGCCCGTGCCCTGCACGCCGTAGACCGCAGTGACGTGGTGTTGATGGTGATAGATGCCAAAGACGGCGTTACCGAACAGGATCAACGCATTGTGGGTTATGCCCACGAGGCCGGCAAGGGCATTGTTGTGGTGGTAAACAAGTGGGATTTGTTAAAGAAAAATGACCGCACTATGAAGGAGTTTGAAACCAAGCTGCGAGAAAATCTGGCGTTTATGAGCTATGCACAGGTGTGCTATGTATCGGCGCTTACCGGGCAGCGTACCGGGCAGATAATGGAGCTGGTTGACCAGGCTGCCGAAGAACAGAGCAAGCGCATTACCTCTACCCGCCTTAACGAGGTGCTGAACGAGGCTATGCTGCTTAACCCGCCGCCGGCAGATAAGGGCAAACGCCTGAAAATATTCTATGTGAGCCAGGCCGGTGTTAAGCCGCCGACGTTTTTGTTTTTTGTTAACGAGCCGGAGATTATGCATTTTTCGTATCTGCGCTATCTGGAAAATCAGTTCCGCACTAACTTTGGCTTTGAAGGCACACCGATACGCTTAAAGGTTATCGGTAAAAATGAAAAAGACGAAGAAAAAGAACGTCTGCGCCCTGCCGACAGGCAGAATATCAGATAGGTGCGCCTGCTGGAGGGATAATTTATGGATGTTGTTCGCGGCATTTTGGCAGTGGTGATTGCCTATCTGCTTGGGTCGGTTTCGTTTGCCTATATTATTACAAAAATAAAAACCGGCAAAGATATCCGCACTATCGGCAGCGGCAGTGCCGGCACCACCAATACGGCGCGGGCGGTTGGCAAGCCGCTGGCTATGGTGGTTATGGCGCTGGATATTTTTAAGGGCTGGCTGGCTGCCGAGCTTGGGCTGCTGCTGTTTGGGCTTACCGGTGGGCTGCTGGCGTTTGTAGCGGTTATTTTGGGTCATATATTTCCGGTATGGCTTAACTTTAAGGGCGGCAAGGGGGTTGCCTGCGGTGCCGGTGCGTGCCTGGCAATATCTCCGGCGCCAATACTTTTGGCGGCTGCAATGTTTGCGGTGGTAATTGTCGTAAGCGGCTATGTATCGCTGGGTTCTATTGTGGGGTGCGTAGCGCTTATGATAAGCGTGCTGGTGCTGCCGGAGCCGACGATAATGCGCATACTTTATGTGGTTATGGCCGGCACGGTAATACTTATGCACCGGGCAAATATCAAGCGGCTGATAAACGGAACCGAAAGCAAGACTTTTCATAAAAAATAAGCGAGGTTTTTTGTATGGCAAAGGTAGGTGTTATCGGCGCGGGCAGTTGGGGTACGGCGCTGGCGCTGGTGCTTAATGATAACGGCCACAGTGTAACTATGTGGTCTTTGCTGCAAAGCGATATTGACGAGCTGGAAAGTCTGGGTGAAAACCCTCGTTATCTGCCGGGCGTAAAGCTGCCGGCAGAGCTTAAATATACGGCAGATTTGGCCGAGGCGGCCCGTGACAAGGATTTTTTGGTGATGGTGGTGCCAAGCCACGCTATGCGTCCGGTGTCGGAGCAGCTAAAAGGGCTGGTGGAGCCGCAGACAATGCTGATTACGGCATCTAAGGGGTTTGATTTGCAAACCAACCGCCGTATGAGCGAGGTGTTGCAGGCGGCGTTTCCGTCTAACAGGGTGGCGGTAATATCCGGCCCCAGCCACGCCGAAGAAGTCAGCCGCAAAATACCTACGGCAGTGGTTTCAGCAGCCGCAGATGAAGCTGCTATGCGCGCGGTGCAGGAGCTTTTCAGCAACAATTATATGCGCGTTTATGCCAACCCCGATGTTGTCGGTGTAGAGCTGGGCGGCGCACTTAAAAATGTTATTGCGCTGGCCAGCGGCATTTGTTATGGGCAGGGCTTTGGTGATAACACTGAAGCGGCGCTGCTGACGCGCGGACTTTCGGAGATTGTGCGCCTGGGTGTTAAGCTTGGCGCCAAAGAATCGACTTTTTACGGGCTTTCCGGTATGGGTGATCTGGTTGTTACCTGTGGCAGCCGGCATAGCCGCAACCGTGCTGCTGGTATTATGCTGGGGCAGGGCAAACGTCTTAGCGATATTCAGGCGGAAATGGGTATGGTGGTAGAGGGCGTTAACGCTGCACAAATTGCTTACCGTCTGGCCCAACAGGCGCAGGTAGAAATGCCGATAATTGAAGCGGTGTATCGCCTGCTGTACGAAGATATGTCGATTGACGGGTTGGTGGATAGGTTGATGTTGAGGGACAAAAAGTCCGAAAACTAACCGGAATTGCAATAGCGGCACATCTACTTTGTCGTCAGTCTCCTCACTTGTCGGCGTACTTTAGTACGCCTCCTGCGATTCGTCGCCTGACTTCGCGTATCTGTACCACTCTTGCAATTCCTTGACTTTGGGTGTGAAATCCTTGCTGCAAAAAGCCCCTCTTTAGCGCGGCTTTTAGACTGGAATCGGCAATAGCGGCATATCTGCTTTGTTGCAAGTTTCCTGGTTCAGCGGCGCACTCTTGCCCTTCTGGTATGCTAACAAAGGTCTGCTGCACCACTCTTGAACTTCCTTGACTTTGGGTGCGTAACCTTGCTTGCGCAACCTTGCAAAAAAAGCCGCGCCGCAGGGCGTATGTAGGGCGGTGGGTTTGTCAATTCCTTACATCACTTGATAATTCCTTGCGCTTTAAGTTCTAATCTTAATTGAATAAGCATAAAAAAGTATGGAAACAAACCATACTTTTTATTTTTATACAAGGCCGATGGGCTAAAGGGGAGGGAACAGGTGTGGAAAAGTTTGATATTCTTGAGGATATAGCCACCCGCACTAACGGTGATATTTATTTGGGCGTGGTAGGGCCGGTAAGAACAGGCAAATCGACCTTTATTAAGCGTTTTATGGAGCTGCTTGTGCTGCCGGATATGGAAGAAAGCGAAGCGCGCCAGCGTGCTGTAGACGAATTGCCGCAAAGCGGTGCCGGCAAAACGGTGATGACTACCGAACCAAAATTTATTCCGGCTGAAGCTGCGCCGATAGAGGTTAAAGAGGGGCTTAGTGCCAATGTGCGGCTGGTGGATTGTGTGGGCTACGGTGTACCTACGGCGTTGGGTTTTCAAGAGGAGGACATACCGCGGATGGTTAATACACCGTGGTTTGATGAAGCAATACCCTTTCAACAGGCGGCAGAGCTTGGCACCAAAAAGGTTATCAGCGACCATAGCACCATTGGTGTGGTGGTAACGGCTGACAATTCTATCTGCGGCATTGAGCGCGCCGATTATGCCGAGGCGGAAAGCCGTGTGGTGGCAGAGCTTAAAGAGCTGGGCAAACCGTTTTTAATAGTATATAACACGGCAGACCCCGCCGGTGAGCAAACTATGGCCGAAACAGCGCGTTTGCAGGCAGAATATGATGCCTGTGTGCTGCCGCTGGATGTAGCTAATATGGAGCAGAGCGAGGTTTTACAGCTTTTGCAGGAGCTGCTGTTTGAATTCCCGGTGAGTGAGATTGATATGGAGCTGCCCCTGTGGTTGCAGGAGCTGCCGCCGGAGCATTGGCTGAGCAAAAGCATTGAACAGAAAATAGGCACGGCTATGGCCGATGTGCGCCGTGTGCGCGATGTTGATAATATGATAGAAAATTTGTCCGGCGGCGATGATTTGGCCGGTGCAGCCCTGTTAGAGATGGACTTGGGCAGTGGGCACGCGCGGGTAGCTGTAGAATTGCCGCCCGGTATGTTTTACAGGGTGTTGGCTGAATATGCCGGCGAAGAAATTGAGGGCGAGCATACCCTGCTTAGGGTGATACGCGACTTTAGCCATGGCAGCCGCGAATGGGATAAGGTGGCCGAAGCTATGAACGAGGCTAAAAGCGGCGGCTATGGTGTGGTAACCCCGCGTGTGGGCGAAATGTATTTGGAGGAACCGGAGCTGATAAAGCAGGGCGGCCGCTTTGGGGTACGCCTAAAGGCCAGCGCACCAAGCTTTCATATTTTGCGGGCTAATATTTCTACCGAGATAACACCCCTGATAGGCACCGAAAAACAGTGCGAGGAGTTGGTGCGTTATATACTCAGCGAATTTGAGGAGGACCCGCAAAAAATCTGGCAGACCAACATCTTTGGTAAATCGCTTAACGAGCTGGTGCAGGAGGGCATACAGGGCAAGCTGTATAAGATGCCGGAAAACGCCCAGACTAAATTGCAGGAAACCCTGCAACGTGTGGTAAACGAAGGCGGCGGCGGGCTTATATGTATTGTTTTGTAGGGGCGCTTATGGCCCAGGCGGCGGCAATTTGCTGCTTAAAAAATATTGTTTTTAAAGGCCGCAGTGTTTGCTGCGGCTTTGCTGTTGGCAAAAAACTTAAAAATTTACAAAAAAACGCTTGCTATATGTTCACTTTTTTGTTATAATTGCAACCAAGTTATGTTTCTCTGTGGTGGATATTTTTCCGCTGGTAAAGGACATTGGCAAAGGTAACCCAACCGATACAGCCATTATGGAGGTGTATTATGGAAATAAACAACGGCCGCGAGGCTTACATTATTTACGAGGATATTTTGCCCGAAGCCATTAAGCGCACCGCGCACGCCAAGCAGCTATTGGCCCGCGGCGAGGCCAAAAACATTAATGAAGCTGTAAAAATGGCAGAAATCAGCCGCAGCGTTTTTTATAAATATAAAGACGGGATTTTTCCGTTTTACCAGCAGGAAACCTACCGCGTGGTAGTTTTAAGTATTCGTATGGATAATTCTCCCGGGCGGCTGATGGCGGTGCTGGCGGTGCTGGCCGATAATCACTGCAACATACATACGCTTAATCAGGATATGCCGCTGGCCGGTATTGCCGCAGCTACCATTACTCTGGAAGTTTCGGAAAGTCACGTTTCTTTGGGAGATTTGCTGACAACGATTAAAGAGCTGCCGGGAATTATCCACGCCACATACATAGGCGAGCTGGCCAACACTAAATAAAAGGGGTAAATATAATGTTAAACAGTGATAAAACAGTAAAAATAGGGCTTATTGGCCTTGGTACGGTGGGCGGCGGCACCTTTGAGCTGCTGGCCAAAAATGCGGCGCTTATTGGAGAACGTGCGGTGCCGATGCAGGTTACCAAGGTTTGCAATTTAGACGTTGAATATACCCAGAGCCGTATTGATGAGCTGGGCCTTGCGGATTGTGTGGCCACTGCCGATTATATGGATTTGGTTAACGACCCGGAGATCGATATAGTTATTGAGCTGATAGGTGGTATTCACCCGGCGCTGGAGATGGTTAAAGCGGCACTTATGGCCGGCAAAAGCGTGGTAACCGCCAATAAGGATTTGGTAGCATCGCACGGGGCGGAGCTTTTTACCCTGGCGGAGCAGCACCGGGCCGACTTTTTGTTTGAAGCCAGCGTGGCCGGCGGCATACCGATATTAAAAGCTTTAAAAGACAGCCTTGCCGCTAATAATATAGTAGAAATTATGGGCATTGTAAACGGCACCACCAACTATATTTTGTCGCAGATGACCAGCAGCGGGGCAGATTTTCAGCCGTGTTTGGAGCAGGCGCAGGCCTTGGGCTACGCCGAGGCTCACCCCACCACCGATATCGAAGGGTTTGAGGCGGCGCGTACAATGGCCATGTTGGCGTCTATTGCCTATAATTCCAATATCACCGAGGATATGGTTTATGTAGAGGGCATAACACGCATAAGCAAATTTGATATTGCCTATGCCAAACAGTTGGGCTACACCATTAAGCTGGTGGGGTTGGCAAAACCCGCCCCGGCTGATGATGAATCGATAGTGGTTTGTGTGTATCCGCTGATGATTGCCCGGGAACACCCGCTGGCGGCAGTAAGTGATGTTTTTAATGCCGTATTTGTAGAAGGTGATGCGCTGGGGCAGTCGATGTTTTACGGGCGCGGCGCCGGGGCAATGCCAACGGCCAGTGCCGTGGTGGGCGATGTTATAACCGCTGCCAAAAAAATCGTTAACAACACCCGTGGGGTATCGGGCGTGCGCTTGTTTAACCGCAAACGTGTGCTGCCCGTAGGTGAATGTATCAATAAATATTATATACGCCTGATGGTGCTGGACAAGCCTAAGGTGCTGGCACAAATTGCCGACGCCTTTGCTTCGGAGGAGATAAGCCTGGATTCGGTTATCCAAAAGCGGGTAATGGATAGCGGGCTGGCCGAAATTGTACTGATAACCCATAAGGTGAAAGAAGCTGCTTTGCAAAAGGCGCTGGCCCGTTTGGACAAGCTGGCGTGTGTGGATACTATAGCGAGTATGGTAAGGGTTAACGGCGATTAGAACCGGAAGTCCAATAGCACCCCATCTGCTGTGTCATATAATTTCTCGCTTGTCGGCGTACTTTAGTACGCCTCCGGCGACTCGAAATTCTATTCCTTGCATCTGGGGCACTCTTGAACTTCCTTGACCTTGGGTGCGTAACCGGCAATAGCACCCCATCTGCTGTGTCATATAATTTCTCGCATCTGGGGCACTCTTGAACTTCCTTGACTTTGGGTGGTTCTTGCTACAAAAGCCGCGCCGCAGGGCGTATATAGGGCGGTGGGCGGATATATACGATCGTTTGTTCGACCTTTATTACAGCAATTTTAAACATATTTAGCATAGTCAGCAAAGCTAAAGAGGTGAAAATATAGTTATGTTAAAAGAAGTTAATATTAAGGTGCCGGCCACCAGTGCCAATTTAGGCGCCGGTTTTGACACCTTTGGTATGGCATTTGCAATGTATAACACGGTTGGTTTAAAGCACATACCCGGCAAGGCCATACGGTTAGAAAACATAGGCGCTCATACCAAAAGTATGGAGCAGGTAAAGGATAATCTTACTGTTAAGGCGGCACGCAAGGTATTTGACGCTGCCGGTGAGCAATTTGGTGGTTTGGAATTTAAAATGTACAACGTTATACCGGTTTCTCGTGGGCTGGGCAGCTCGTCAGCGGCAATAATCGGCGGTATGGTGGCGGCCAACCGTTTGCTGGGTGATCCTTTGACAAGGGAGCATTTGCTGGAGCTGGCTGTAGAGCTGGAGGGACATTCGGACAATGTGGCACCGGCGCTGTACGGTGGGTTTGTATCTTCCTGTCAGCGCGATGGCAAAACGGTGGCTTTAAAGCTTACCCCGCCGGAAAATTTGCAGACGGTGGTGGCTATACCGGATTTTTACTTATCTACCAGCAAGGCCCGCAAAATTTTGCCTGCCGATGTATCGCGTGAGGATGCTGTTCACAACATTCAATGTGCGGCAATGATGGTGGGTGCTATGGCTACCGGTGATTTACAGTTGTTTGTAGCCGCTTTTGACGACCGTTTACATCAGGAGCAGCGTTACCGGCTTATACGCGGGGCCAAACGTGTGCTAAAGGCAGCCAAGGGTGCCGGTGCCATAGCTGCCGGGCTTTCCGGTGCGGGGCCAACGCTTATAGCCTTTGCGGACAAAGCTGATGATTGTTCGGACAAAATAAAAAACGCTATGCAGCGCGCGTGGGCAACGGTTGGTGTAAACGCCCGCACGCTGGTGTTAGAACAGGATAATACCGGCGCTCAGGATTGCTGATACGGCGATTGACAGCCCCGAATATAGGGCATAAAATATAACAGAAGCAACAAATTGGCTAAGATCAGGGGGAATATATATGGCATTGATTGTGCAGAAGTTTGGCGGTAGTTCGGTGGCCGACATAAACAAAATAAAAAATGTGGCGCGGCGCGTGGCGCGCACGGTAGACGCCGGTAATCAGGTGGTGGTGGTGCTTTCGGCTATGGGTGATACCACTGACGATTTGATAGCAATGGCGCGGCAGATAACCCCAAACCCGTCGGAACGTGAGATGGATATGCTGATGACTACCGGCGAGCAGCAGAGTGTAGCTTTGTTGGCCATAACCCTGCAATCTATGGGATATAAGGCGGTATCGCTTACCGGAGAACAGGCCGGTATACGCACTGACCGTGTATACAGCCGGGCTAAAATTTTGTCGATAGATTCGGTACGCTTAGAGCGCGAATTGGCTTCCGGCAAAATAGTTGTGGTTACCGGTTTTCAGGGGGTAGATTCTTTAGGTGAGATACACACCCTGGGGCGCGGCGGCTCCGATACATCGGGTGTGGCGCTGGCCATTGGTTTAAATGCCGATTTTTGCGAGATTTATACCGATGTTGACGGTGTTTACACGGCAGACCCGCGCATTGTGCCTGATGCCCATAAGCTGCCGGAAATATCTTTTGACGAAATGCTGGAAATGAGCAGCCTGGGTGCGGGCGTTTTGCAGCCCCGCAGTGTAGAAATGGCTAAAACCTTTAATATGCCCATTTGTGTGCGTTCCAGCTTTAACGATAACGAAGGAACAATGGTTAAGGAGGAAGTAGAAATGAAACAGTTAGAGCAAGAAGTGCTGGTTAGCGGCGTTGCCTATGATGATGATGTTACCAAAGTTACAGTTTACGGTGTGCCGGACGAACCGGGTATTGCCAGCAATTTGTTCTGCGCGCTGGCCGATGCCAAGATAAATGTTGATATGATTATTCAGAGCGGGCACCGCGACGGCCGCAACGATATATCCTTTACCACCGGCAAAGAAGCTGACGGTAAGCTGGAGGAGATTTTGGAGCCGATTGTTGCGGATATCCACGCCGAAGACTTTTCGCTTTCTACTGAGGTTGCCAAGGTTTCTATTGTTGGCGCCGGTATGATAACCAACCCCGGTGTAGCCGCCAAAATGTTTAAGTGCCTTTCGGAAAACGGCTTTAATATTGATATGATATCCACCTCGGAAATCAAGGTTTCCTGCATCCTTAAAAAGGAGGGTGCTAAGGAGGCTGTGGTTAAGTTACACGAGTATTTTGGCCTTTAGACCGGAATTGCAATAGCACCCCACCAGAAGGGACAATAGCATCTCATCTTTAGGCTCGTTGTCTGCTTGGCTCAGCGGCGTACTATCAGTACGCCTAAATCGCCTGCGCAGCCGTACTCACCTAAATCTAAGGCACTCTTGCCCTTCTGGTATGCTAAGCAAGGGTATCTGTACCACTCTTGCAATTCCTTGACTTTGGGTGGTTAACCGGCAATAGCGGTACATCTGCTGTGTCATATAATTTCAATCAAGGCTGCCTGCCAAGGCATATAGGGCGGTGGGCGGGAATAGATAGAACCCACTTTAGCGCGGCTTTTTAGATCGGAACTGACAACTGCACACCATCTGCGGTGTCGTGTTTGCATATGGCGCACTCTTGAACTTCCTTGACTTTGGGTGGTGCAGCAGTAAAACATCAAATAAAAATTGCTAACCGTATTGACAAACACCGCGCCTTGTGGTAAAATATCTAAGGTTTTATGTAAATAAACCGTTTATGTAGGTAAACCGCACTTAGACCGGGTTTTTGTAAGCGCTTTGGCCACCCGGCAGGGCGAGTCTTTGGCATAGGAGGTGTAAATATGTACGCAATTATCGAAACCGGCGGCAAGCAGTATAAGGTTGCTCAGGGTGATGTTCTGAAGGTAGAACTGCTTGAAGCTGAGGTTGGCGCAGTTGTAGAATCTGCTAAGGTTTTGGCTGTTGGCGAGGGTGAAGCTATTAAGGTTGGCAACCCCACCGTTGCAGGCGCAAGCGTAAGCTTAAAGGTTTTGGAACACGGCAAGCACAAAAAGGTTGTTGTATTCCACTACAAGGCTAAAAAGAACATTCGTAAAAAGAATGGCCATCGTCAGCCGTACACCAAAGTACAGGTAGAAGCTATTAACGCTTAATTTAAACAATTAAAATCTAACGATTTTTACTAATTTTCCACAAACAAGGAGGTGGATTTCATGGCACACAAGAAAGCAGGCGGTAGTTCTAAAAACGGTCGTGATAGTGAGTCTAAACGACTTGGCTTAAAGCGCCATGACGGTCAGTTTGTAACTGCCGGTTCTATCATTGTTCGTCAGCGCGGCACTCATTTTCATCCCGGCACCAACGTTGGTCTGGGCAAGGATGACACGTTGTTTGCAATGGTAAACGGTGTTGTTAAGTTTGAACGTAAAGACAAGACCCGTAAAAAGGTCAGCGTTTACGACGTTCAGTAATTTATTAAAAATTTAAAGCCGATGGGGAATTTGCCTCGTCGGCTTTTTTTATTGTGTTTGGGGGTTTTCTTACCGCGTTTTTTGTGTTATACTGTTTTATGGTATACTATCTATAACTATGCAGAAAATTAATACTAAACAGAAAGTTAGAGGATACAATGTTTTACGACTATGTCAAAATTTATGTAAAAGCGGGCGATGGCGGCAACGGCATTGTTACGTTTAGACGCGAAAAATATGTGGCTATGGGCGGCCCCAGCGGCGGTGACGGCGGTGACGGTGCCGATGTGGTTTTTGTGGCAGATGAAGGCTTGTCTACGCTGGTGGACTTTAAGTATCGCCAGCATTACAAGGCCGAACGCGGCGAAAACGGTATGCGTAAAAATATGCACGGTAAAAACGGCGAAGATCTTATTGTTAAAGTGCCGGTGGGTACCATTGTGCGGGATGACGAAACCGGCGAGGTTCTGGCTGATATTGTGGAAAAAGACCAGCGTGTGGTAGTGGCCCGCGGCGGGCGCGGTGGGCGCGGTAATGCGCGTTTTCAGTCGGCTAAAAACCGTGCGCCGGAAATTGCCGAAAACGGTGAGCCGGGCGAAGAACGCTGGCTGCGTTTGGAATTAAAGCTGCTGGCCGATGCTGCTTTGGTAGGCTTGCCCAACGCCGGCAAAAGCACGTTGATATCCCGTGTGTCCGGCAGCCGGCCCAAAATTGCCGATTACCCCTTTACCACTTTGGTTCCTAACCTTGGCGTGGTAAATTTAGAGCCCGGTATGAGCTTTGTGCTGGCCGATATCCCCGGCCTGATAGAAGGTGCGGCAGAGGGTGTTGGCCTGGGGCACCGCTTTTTGCGTCACGTAGAGCGTTCGCGGCTGCTGCTGCATTTGGTGGATATGAGCGGTTTGGGTGAAAATGAACCGTGGGACGATTTTGCTACCATTGATAAGGAGCTGGAGCTTTATCGTGCTGATTTGGCCGAACGCAAGCGCATAATTGTGGCTAACAAGATGGAGATGCCCGAAGCTAAAGAAAAGCTGGCCGAATTTAAAAAGCACATCGGTAAAGACCGCAACGGCGAAGATTACCAAGTATACGAAATTTCGGCGCTTACCGGTGACGGCCTGCACGATTTGATGTATAAGGTGTACGAAATTTTGCAGGATACTCCCTTGCCGGAGCCGGCCAAGCAGGAAGAAGCCAAGCATACGGTGGTAACTGCCGCGCCGGAATTTGAGCTGGAGCAGGTGGAAGAAGGGCTTTGGCGCGTTACCGGCGAAAAGGTGGAAAAGCTGGTGATAATGACCAACTGGAATCACGAGGATTCTTTGCGGCGGCTGCAAAATATTTTGACCAAAATAGGGCTGGACGATGCACTGCGTAAGGCCGGTGCGCAAGACGGCGATTTGGTGCAAATTGCGGATAAAGAGTTTGATTACGCTGAATAAGTGTTTAATTGGTGTATGGAACGGAGGGGAATTGCAGCGTGTTTGATTTAGGTGTATATGTTGCGCCGGCGGTGGTGCTGGCAACTATGCTGTTGGCTTTGCTGGGCTTTGCGGTTTGGGGCAACCGTGCTATCAAGGAATCAGCAGAGGAAGCAATGGCGGCGGCAGCCCATAAACCGACTAAAAGCGAGCTGCTGGCGCCGGTGGTGGAAAATGCCGAAAAACAGTCGGGGATTGATTTGCTGACAGATGACCCGGCGATGAATTTGGAACGCACAGCCGAATTTAATCAGCCGGCCTTTGCCCAGAGCTTTATGGACGGGCACGAGGTTAGCGGTGCTGATGTTGATTTTAACGCGGCCATAGAGCGCATTACGGCTGATTTGGAGGCGGCGGAGGCTGCCAAAGAGGAAGCAGGCGAGGCGGCAGATGTTGCAGATGATACTGAGGCGCTTGATGTCGATGTGGAAGCTACGCAGGTGATACAGCCCGATGATCGTGCGGCTATTTTGCAGGACGAAGCTGCGGCAGACGATGAAGCTGCCGAAAGCATTGGTGAAAATACCGCCGAAAATATCAGTGAAGATACTGACGAAAATATCAGTGAAAACATTGTAGACAGCACGGTGGCGGCCATAGAGCAGACGCTGGTTATGCCCAAGCTTGATGAGGCTGCTGCGGTGGCAGACGAAACGGTGATGTTTGATCAAATTGCGCTGGAAGAAACCCGTACCATTGAGCAGATAGCTGCCGAACCGGAGCCTGCCGGCCCTGCCTTTGGTGAGGGTGCCGAAGATGTGGCGGCAGAGGGTCGCGAGGAAAGCCTGTTCCCGGAATCTCCCATAGCGTTTGGCCCCAAAATGGCCTGGCTGGCCATACCCGGCTACAAACCGTCCGAGGTTATATCGGCGCTGCGTTTAAGCGATGTTGCCCCGGCCAACTGGACAAAGGGCCTTACCGAAGCGTATGCGGATAACAGGCAGGTTTTTGTTACGCCGGCGCTTTCCGGCTGGGTGCTGGTTATAGGTAAAACGCTGTGGCAAAAGGCCGATATGAATCGTTCGGCAGAAAATATACAGTGGCTTAAAGAGGTTGGCCGAATTTTTGGCAATGCCTGTTTCTTTTCTACCATGCGCGGTTTGGGTAACCATGGCTGGGTAGGTATACGCGGCGGCAATATTGTACGTGCATATGGCTACAGCGGCGAATTGCAGGAGCTGATATGGCTGTTGGGTGAGCCTACCGAAGAAGAAATTGCGATAAACGCCGGCTTTGCTAACGAAACCGAAGAAATCCGCGAGGCTAACTTCCGCCCGGTTATACCGGATGAAAAAATGGTGCTGGCTATGGCGGCTGCGTGGTCGGTGGATGTAAGCTTTGGCAACCGGCACTATCCCCCGGATTACGGCTTTTTGGGTACGCTGGATTAACGCTTGGAGGTATTTGGTAATGCAGCAAAAACGGCGCATAGGCATTATGGGCGGCACTTTTGACCCGATACATTTTGGCCATTTGGTAACAGCCGAGGCCGCGCGTTGTCGGTTTGCGCTTAACGAGGTTATTTTTGTGCCGTCGGGTCACCCGCCGCACAAGCAAAACCGTGCCGTAACATCGGCTGATGACCGTTTGATGATGACCCTGCTGGCAACGGTGGCCAACCCCAACTTTATCGTGTCGGATTGGGAGGCTAAGCGCGAACAGATATCTTACACCTACGATACCGTGCAGGCGTTTCACGAGCGTTACAGGGATGAAGCCGAGTTGTTTTTTATCACCGGGGCCGATGCCGTGCTGGAAATAATGCAGTGGCGCAAAATAGACGAGCTGGCCAAGCTGTGCAGCTTTATTGCGGCTACCAGGCCGGGCTACCGTTTGGATAATTTTGAACCGCCGCAGGCTTTGGCGGACAGACTGTTTTTTATGGAAGTACCGGCGCTGGCTATATCGTCAAGTGACATAAGACGCCGGGTGCAGGGCGGTGAGCCGATAAAATATCTGCTGCCGGAAACTGTAGAGATGTATATAATTAAGCACGGGCTTTATCGCAAAGCATAGTGGCCCTGCCTTAAAATCTGTGCAAAACATATAGACATAATAGACAAAATAGACATAATAGAAAGATTTATGAGCGATATATGAGCGATGTAATTGGAAATTTAATTGAAAATGCAGCTGAAAATTTAATCGGTGATGTCCTTGCCAAGGCACTGGAAAACGTGGAGAGAGAAAAACGGCTTTTGCAGGAGCTTCAGGCTGCCGGAGAGCCATATTTCAGCCAATTTGCAGCAGAATATGAGCTGGTGGCGGCAAGGCTGGGTGTACCGCGGCTGTTACATTCTTTAGGGGTGGCCAACACGGCTATGGCTTTGGCGCAAAAATTTGGCGGAGACCCGGCCAAGGCTTATCTGGCGGGACTTTGCCACGATATTGCCAAGGAGATGCCCAAAGACGAAATGCTTACCTACGTTAAAAGGTCGGCTATGGCGCAGGATGCCGATGTGCTGGCAACACGGGTGTTGTGGCACGCGCCGGCGGGGTCGGTGCTGCTGGCGGATTTGTCCGCGCAGTACCCCAATTTAGATGCCGAGGTGCAAAGTGCCTGCCTGTGGCATACGCTGGGCAAACCGGCAATGACACCGCTGGAACAGCAGGTTTTTGTGGCAGACCTGACAGAGCCGGGGAGGGATTTTCCGGATTTGGCGGAGATAAGAAAAGCTGCCGACAAAAGCTTAGCGGCGGGGGTGGCGGCCTGTATGTACGGTGCCATACACTTTTTAGAGGTACAGCATAAATTTGTTCATCCGCTGGCCTACAAGGGCTATGCGTATTATAAAGAAAAAGCAGAAAATTAAACTAAAATGCGTATAAACATTTATCAGGGAGGTTATTATTTTGACAGACATCAATAAAAATACGGAAAATTTGACCGAAAACATTAAGGAAATGATAAACAACGCTGCCCCTGCGGCTGCCGAACAGGAGCTTAAAACACAAAGCTTTGCCAGCGACGAGCAGGATGCCGCCAAGCTGGATATTGCTGATTTGGATGCGCTGGTTAATGCGGCGGCGGCCTATGGCTACGCTAAAAAAGCTCGTGATATAGTAGGTGTAGACTTGCGCGGTATATCGCCGGTTGCCGATTACTTTTTGATTTTTTCGGGTTCTAACAAGCCGCAGATAAGAGCTATTTGTGATAATATTGAAGAAAAACTGGCCGAACAGGGCCTGCGCCCGCTGCGTACCGAAGGTTACCGCGAGGCCGAATGGGTGCTGCTGGATTATGGCACCCTGATTGTGCATATTTTTGACGATGAACAGCGTGCTTATTACAATTTGGAGCATTTGTGGGGCGATGCCCCGGCCTACCGTTTTATGCCGGCAGAACAGGCTTAATGGGCGGCTTTAAACAAGCAGAATAACAGGAGGTACTGATGATGCGTAAGGCCCCTTTGGTGGCTGCTATCAACGATTTATCCGGTTTTGGGCGGTGTTCACTTACAACGGCGCTGCCTATTTTGGCTGTAATGGGGTTTCAGCCCTGCCCGCTGCCTACCGCCATATTATCTAATCATACCGGGTATGAAAGCTGCTATTTTAAGGATTTTACGGCAGATATGCCACATTATTTTGCCGAATGGCAAAAGCTTGGCTTGCAGTTTGCCGGTGTTTGTACGGGCTTTTTAGGGTCGGCAGAACAGGCTGACATTGTGTGCGGTATGATACGCAAGCTGCAAAAGCAGCAAACCGCGCCTATGGTGCTGGTAGACCCGGTTATGGGCGATAACGGCAGGGCATATTCTACCTGCGATAAAGAGCTTTGTGCGCAGATGAAAAAGCTGACGGCACTTGCGGATATTATTACGCCCAACATTACCGAGGCTTGTCTGTTGCTTGACAGGGAATATTGCGGCGAGCGTATTGACGAACCGCAGGCGTTGGCGCTGGTAAAGCAACTGGCAGAGCTTGGCGCCAAGCGTATTGTGCTAACGGGTGTGCGTTCTAAGCCGCAAACCCTGGGCAATTTGGCCTATGATGTAGCGGAAAACCATTTTTACTGGGTAGAAGAACCTATGGTAGAGCCGGCCTTTGCCGGTGCCGGTGATGTGTTTTCGGCAGTGCTGGCCGGTGCCCTGCTTAAAGGTGAGGATTTGCGCAGTGCGCTGGAAAAAGCAGCCTTTTTTGTGTATCTGGCTGCCAAAAATACCGCCGAGGCCGGCGGCAGTGTGCAGGATGGCGTAAACTTTGAGCCATATTTAAAAATGTTGTAAAATTACGTAAAAAAAGCACCTCTTGCAGCAGAGGTGCTTGATTTTTTTCAGGTGCCGAGCCATTCGTCAAAGGTAAGGTTATTGTCGGTGCAAAAGTCGGCAAAGGCATCGGCGCTTAGCCCGGCATTACAATCGGCGGTTTTGGTGTTTATCAGCCAATAGGTAAAGGTGGTAAAATCCGGCTTGGTGTCGGCAGATTCCGGCACGTTGGTTTGGCGGGCGGCAATGTAATCATCGCAGGTAGAATAGTAAATTACAATGCTGGGCACCACTGTTTGCCCGTCGCTTATGCGCCTGATATAAACGCTGCGGGAATTTTCTTTTACCAGTTGGTAGTTGCTGACAATGGGCGTAGTGCCGTCATCCTCCGGTTCTATCAGGCCCCAAACCGTAAGCCCAATGCCTATAAGCACTATCAGGCAGAGCAGACGCCCTGCCCACGTTAAAAATTTTTTTACGGGTTTTTTAAGCTTTCTTTTACTCATTTATCGCACTCCTGTTTGGTCAAGTCGGTCAATACGGCTTTTACCTGCTGCAAGGCTGCCATATTGCCGCTGCGGGTAAGGCGTGTAAGCATTTCGGTAATATCCAGATAAAGCAGGGTAGGCTCAACGGCCGAGGTATCCGGCAGGGTGGTATGCAATACCGGCTTAATGGTGGGCAACGACAAATCAAAGCTGTCACCAAGGGTTGGTACCTCTGCCACCAGCCCAAAGCGGTCAAAAACAGTTTGGGCAAAGGCCCGGCGGGCTTCATCTTCGCCGTGGGTTAAAAACAGCTTGTGCGGCAGTTGCCGGTAGCCGCCAAGCCAGCGGCAAAGCTCCTCGTAATCGCCGTGCGCCGAATACCCGGATAATACCACAATTTTGGCTTTTACCTCTATTTGTTCGCCGTGTATACGCACCAGCTTGTCACCCTCTATCAAACGGCGGCCCAAGGTGCCTTCGGCCTGATAACCGGCAAAAATCACGGTACTTTCCGGTCGCCACAGGTTGTGCTTTAAGTGGTGCTTAATGCGCCCGGCATCGGCCATACCGCTGGCCGAAAGTATAATGGCGTGGCTTTTTATCTGGTTAATGGCCTGAGATTCCTGCACGGTTTGCGAATATACAATGTTGGCGTTTTTAAACGGGCTTTTGCCGTATTTTTCAATGATGGTGCGGGTTTCACTGTCAAAATATTCCGGGTGGTTATCAAAAATAGTGGTGGCTTTTACGGCTAAGGGGCTGTCTACATAAATTTTGCAGTTGCCTATAAGCCCTTCATTTTGCAGAATAGTAAGCTCTAACAGCAAATCCTGGCAGCGGTCTACCGCAAATGCCGGTATTACCACATTGCCGCCGCGCTTAAAGGTATCGTTGATGGTGGCGGCCAGCATCTTTTTTTTAGCTTCCCGGTCAATATCGTGGTCGTGGTGCAGGCGGTTGCCATAGGTGGTTTCCATAACCACATAATCGGCGCTGTCAATGGGGGCAGGGTCGTTAACTATGGCAGCATCATAGCGGCCGATATCGCCGGAAAACAGCAGCTTTTTTGTTTTGCCGCCATCGGTATATTCCAGCATTATCATAGCCGAACCCAAAATGTGGCCGGCATCTTTAAAGGTGGCAGTTATACCCGGTGCCGGGCAAAAGCTTTCTTCGTATTCGTGGTTGTGCAGGCGGTGAACCGTATCAAAGGCATCCTGCATATCATAAATAGGGGTAAGCAGCGGCTCGCCGGCGCGGGCAGCCTTGCGGTTTTTGCGTTCAACCTCAGATTCCTGAATATGGGCACTGTCGGGCAGCATTACCGCCGAAAGATCGGCAGTGGCAGCGGTGGTGTAAATGGGGCCGGCAAACCCGCCCTTTACCAGCTTGGGCAGCAGACCGCTGTGGTCTATGTGGGCGTGGGTAAGCAGCACAAAATCAATTTCGGCCGGGTTAAAGGCAAAGGGCACATAGTTGTTCTGCTTTAGCTTTTTGTTGCCCTGAAACATACCGCAGTCTACCAGAAAACGCACACCGTTGTGTTCCAGTAAATAGCACGAGCCGGTAACTGTGCCGGCGGCGCCTAAAAATGTCAGCTTCATAACAAAACCTCCTTATGCAAGCTGTAAAATCCTATACACCGTTTACTATATTATAGCACATTTACCGCTTATCTACAACGGCAATTTGCTGCGGCCTACCAAGGGCAGGGCGCGGCAGTTTAAATTTACTTAAAAAAACTGTACTAAAATAAAATATTGCAGGTAAATTGTCGAACAATTATACAGCCGGTTAAGCCGGTTATAATTGGGAAGATTATAAGAGAATATAAAAGAATTTTAAGTATATAAAAATAATTTATTAGATTGTAAGGGTGATAAGTATGACAAAAATCGGGATAGTAACCGATTCCAACAGTTCGATACCGGCGGCAGAAGCCGAAAGTATGGGCATTTTTATTATACCTATGCCGTTTTATATTGACGGAGAGCTTTTTTTAGAAGGTGTAGACCTGCTGCGGGCAGAATTTTTTGCCAAGCAGGTGGCTGATGCCGATATTACCACCAGCACACCTTCGCCGTTGGCTATAGCCGAGGTGTGGGCCAAGGCGCTTAAACAGTATGACCAAATACTGCATATGCCGATGAGCAGCGGGCTTAGCAGCACCTGCAACGTGGCCGAAGCTCTGGCGCAGGAGGAAGCCTTTGCCGGGCGGGTTTTTGTGGTAGATAACGGGCGTGTGGCGTCTCCGATGCATTATTCTATCCGCGAGGCCAAGCAGATGATAGACGAGGGGCTGGAGCCTGCCGAAATTAAGCGGCTGCTGGAAGAACAGAAAAATAATTTTTCGATTTATGTGGCGGTAGATAATTTAAAATATCTGCAAAAGGGCGGTCGAATATCTTCGGCGGCGGCTAAAATAGGCACGGTGCTGAATATGAAGCCGGTGCTGCATTTTGATACCGGCACTTTAGGGGTTTATGCCAAAACCCGCGGCAAAAAACGCGCCCGTTTGGCTATGATTGATGCGATTAAAAAGGAGCTGGCCGGCGATTACCGCCTGGCTTATGAGCGGGGTGAAGCTTACCTGCTGGCGGCCTGCTGCGCTGATCCTGCCGAAACCGAGGATTGGGTGCAGGAGATACAGATGGAGTTCCCGGATTTGGAGCTGCTTAACGACGATTTGCCGCTGAGCCTGGCCACACATATTGGTTATGGCGGGCTGGGTGTTGCCGTGGGCCGCAAAATTGTTAGATAAAATTGTTAAATAAATAAAAATAAGTATGATAGTGGAGCAGGAGGGTTTTTAAATTGAGCCAACGCCTTGTAAAGCTGAAAAATCAGCTTATAGAGGGATTGACTGTAAAAAAATTGTTGCTTATAATGCTGGGCGCCATGATAGCCACCTTTGGTATTCATAACATTCACCAGCGGGTAAATATAACCGAAGGCGGTGTTATTGGCCTTATGCTGTTAATAGAGCATTGGCTGGGGTTTTCTCCCGCGTATATAACGCCGGTGCTGGATGTTGCGTGCTATGTTATGGCCGGGCGGCTGCTGGGTGTTATGTTCATCAAGGTATCGCTTATTTCTACGGCGTTTGTGTCGGTGTTTTACAAACTGTGGGAGCATTTGCCGTTTATGCTGCCGGATTTAAGCGCCCACCCCCTGGCGGCGGCGCTGCTGGGCGGTATGTTTGTGGGTATCGGCGTGGGGCTTATTATCAGGCAGGGCGGTTCCAGCGGCGGTGATGATGCGCTGGCGCTGGCAATATCGCATAAGCTGGGCTGGCGGTTGTCGCTGGCATATATGTTTACTGATTTTGTGGTGCTTATGGCATCGCTTAGCTATATTCCGCCGGCACGTATAATATTTTCTCTGATAACCGTAACAGTATCATCCTATTTAATAGATTGGGTAAAATGTGTAAAAATAAATCAGCCTCGGGCAAATGTCTGAGGCTGTTATCTTTTTGGTACGCTTGATAGGAACACCCATTCGGGTGTACATTCGCGCAGCCAATCGAGCTGCGGCTGTGCCTTGCTCTCTTGGGCGCTCAGTATATTGAACCTACGGTTCTCATCCTATCAGATAAAAAAACAAGCCCACCACAAGGGTGAACTTGTTATTTTGGTACGCCTGATAGGAATCGAACCTACGCTTTCGGCTCCGGAGGCCGACGCTCTATCCACTGAGCTACAGGCGCATATTAAGTTTTTATATCAAACCTACGCTTATCACGCCTCAAGGTTGGCGTTTTATCCATCTTGCTACAGGCGCAAACGGTTTACACTATATTTTAATAGATTTTTTATAGTAAGTCAATAAAATTTTTTCGCAAAATTCTATTGCTAAAATTTCCGAATAATGTTATTATATACACAGTGTATAATAACATTTAAAGTGGTGGGGAATGGTCTTTGCGCAAATGGCCAAAAACCCGCGCCACACTTACTACGATAGGAAAAGGCAGGTAAACCCTTGCTTTTCTTATAAAACCCTAATCATTTTTTTAATTGCTCCTTATAAAGTCGGACTGTCCACTCGGCTTTTGCGGTGCAGAAATTTTACGGAGGTGAAAATTATGTTCAAGGTAGAAAGAATCGACCATCTGGGTGTTGCAGTTACCAACATCGACGAAGCTATGGCTTTCTGGGGTGACGCTCTGGGCTTGAAGCTGGACTTCAAGGAGACCGTTGAGGAACAGAAGACCACCACTGGCTTTATCCCCTGCGAAAACAGCTGGGTAGAGTTGTTGGAATCCACCACTCCTGATGGCCCTGTTGCCAAGTTCTTGGATAAGAACGGCGAAGGTATCCAGCACGTAGCATTCAAGGTTGACAACATCGACCAGGCTCTGGCTGATCTGGATGCTGCTGGTGTTCGTTTGATCGACAAGACCGCTCGTAACGGTGCTGGCGGCGCAAGAATCGCTTTCTTGCATCCCAAGGCTACCCGCGGTATCCTGTTGGAATTGTGCGAACACAAATAAGAAAACCTTTAAGTAGGAGGTAAAAGAATGTCTACAGAAAAGTTGGCTCAGTTGATTAAAAAGCGCGAGGAAGTAATCCTTGGCGGTGGTCAAGACAAAATTGACAAGCATCATGCTAAGGGCAAGTACACTGCTCGCGAAAGAATCAATCTTATTTTGGACGAGGGCAGCTTTGTTGAGCTGGATCAGTTCGTGGTACACCGCGGCACTGCATTCGGTTTCGATAAGGTAAAGGCTCCCGGCGAAGGCGTTGTAACCGGTTACGGTACTGTTGACGGCCGTCTGGTATACGTATTCTCTCAGGACTTCACCGTACAGGGTGGTTCTTTGGGCGAAATGCACGCTGCAAAAATTTGTAAGGTAATGGAAATGGCCGTAAAGAACGGCGCACCCTGCATCGGCATCAACGATTCGGGCGGCGCTCGTATTCAGGAGGCTGTTGACGCATTGAACGGCTATGGCCGTATCTTTAAGCTGAACACTCTGGCTTCCGGTGTTGTTCCGCAGTTGTCCGTAATCATGGGCCCCTGCGCAGGCGGTGCAGTATATTCTCCCGCTCTGACCGACTTCATCTTTATGGTTGATAAGTGCCAGATGTTCATTACCGGCCCGGCTGTAATTCAGTCTGTAACCGGCGAAGTTGTTACCGCAGAAGCTTTGGGCGGCGCTCGCACCCACAATGCTAAGAGTGGTAACGCTCACTTCTATGCTGCAAACGAAGACGAGTGCATCCAGCAGGTTAAAACCTTGTTGAGCTTCTTGCCCAGCAACAACCTGGAAACCGCACCTGTATTTGATTGCACTGACCCTGTTGAGCGCTGCGATGAAGCTCTCGACACCATTATTCCTGACAACCCGAACAAGCCTTACAACATGAAGGACGTTATCGCTTCTATCGCTGATAACAACTACGTATTCGAAGTTCAGGAAATGTTCGCAAAGAACATCATCACTGCTTTCATTCGTCTGAATGGCCGCTCTGTTGGTGTTATTGCTAACCAGCCCTGCGTAGGCGCTGGCTGCTTGGATATCGACGCTTCCGATAAGGCTGGTCGTTTTATCCGTCTGTGCGACGCATTTAATGTTCCGATCCTTACCTGTGTTGACACCCCCGGCTACCTGCCCGGTGTAACTCAGGAACACAACGGTATTATCCGTCATGGTGCAAAACTGTTGTACGCTTATTCCGAAGCTACCGTTCCGCTGATGGTTCTGATTACCAGAAAAGCTTACGGCGGTGCTTACCTGGCAATGTGCGGCAAGTCCTTGGGCGCTGACACTGCAATCGCTTGGCCGACTGCTCAGATCGCTGTTATGGGTGCTTCCGGCGCTGCCAACATCGTATTCGCAAAAGATATCAAGAACTCTTCCAACCCGGAAAAGACTCGTGCAGAAAAGATTGCCGAATACGAAGAAGAGTTTGCTAATCCTTATAAGGCAGCTGCGCGCGGTTTCGTAGACTTGGTTATCGAGCCCAGCAAGACTCGTTACTATCTCTGCAAATCGTTGGATAGCCTGCTTGGCAAGAAGGAAAATCGTCCTGCTAAGAAGCATGGCAACATTCCGCTGTAAAGGAGGTCAAACAAGATGGGTGTACATGGTTACCAGTATGGTAATTTCACTATGGGCCTGTTAGCAACCGTTATCGGTATGGGCGGCGTATTCATCATTCTCGCCATCCTTACCTTTACTACCTGGTTGCTGGATAAAGTTTGCGATAGCATTACCAAGGACCCTACTCCGCCGGCAGCCGCTAAAGCCGCTGCCCCGGCCGCTGCTCCGGCAACTGCAGCTAAAGCAAACAACAATGCCAAAGTTGCTGCCATTATGGCCGCTGTAACTATGGCAATGGGCGGTTCTTCCGAGAACCTGCACTTCACTTCTATTAAGAGAAATGGTGGCGAAATGCTGCCCTGGGCCGCTGCCGGCAATGCAAACATTATGGCAGACCGCGCCAGCTATACCAAAGGAGGAAACAAATAATGCGTAACTTTAATGTAACTGTTAACGGCGAAGTTTTTGCTGTTCAAGTTGAAGAAGCAGGTGCTGTTGCATCTGCACCGAAGGCTGCTCCGGCTCCGGCCGCTGCTCCTGCTCCCGCTCCGGCCGCTGCTCCTGCTCCGGCTGCTGCTCCCGCTCCGGCTCCCAAGGCTGCTGCTGCAGCTGGTGACATCACCAGCCCCCTGCCGGGCACCATTTTGAAGGTAAACGTTGCTGCTGGTCAGGCTGTTAAGGCTGGCGATACTCTGATGATTCTGGAAGCTATGAAGATGGAAAACGAAATTCTGGCTCCTGCAGACGGCACCGTTTCCGCAGTACATGTTGCTCAGGGTGCAACCGTTCAGGCTGGCGATCCCTTAGTATCCATGTAATTTAATGTTTAACTAAAAAACTAAATTTCTGGATTAGGAGGGAAAACCAGTGGAAATTTTAAGTGCTGCATTGGTCGACTTTTATCATAGCACATCGTTTGCTATAATGGACTGGCGTTCACTCGTAATGATTGGCGTTTCTATTCTGTTTATGTATCTGGCTATCAAGAAGGGCTTCGAGCCGCTGTTGCTGCTCCCCATCTCCTTCGGTATGTTGCTGGCTAACATCCCCGGCGCAAACGTAATGATCGACCCCGTTTTGACCTTCGACGAAGAGGGCCACACCGTTGTTAAAGAAATCGGTGGTTTGATGTACTACCTGTACCAGGGCGACCACCTGGGCGTATTCCCGCCCATGATGTTCCTGGGTATCGGCGCAATGACCGACTTCGGTCCGGTTATTGCCAACCCGAAGTCTCTGATTTTGGGTGCTGCTGCACAGTTCGGTGTATTCCTGGCACTGTGGGGCGCTTTGATGCTGGACGAATTCGTTCCCGGCGTATCCTTCACCTTTGCTGAAGCTGCTTCCATCGGTATCATCGGTGGTGCTGACGGCCCGACTTGTATTTACCTGTCCGGTAAGTTGGCTCCTCACTTGATGGGCCCCATCGCGGTTGCTGCATACTCTTACATGGCAATGGTTCCGATCATTCTGCCCCCTGTAATGAAGCTTTGCACCACCAAGAAACAGCGCCAGATCGTAATGGTTCAGACCAAGCCTGTAAAGAAGATCACCAAGATCATGTTCCCGGTTGTAAACACCATCGTAGTTTCCATGATCGTTCCTTCTTCTGCTGCTCTGATCGGTATGCTGATGCTGGGCAACCTGTTCAAAGAATCCGGTTGCGTAGACCGTCTGTCCGACTGCGCACAGAACGCTTTGTGTAACATCATTACCATCTTCCTGGGTACTTCCGTAGGTGCTACCACTCAGGGTACCACCTTCTTGACCACTCAGACCATCTCCATCTTCATCCTGGGCGTATTTGCATTCGCATCCGCTTGTGCAGGTGGTGTACTAGTAGCTCACATCATGAACCTGTTCCTGAAAGACAAGATCAACCCGTTGATCGGTGCTGCCGGCGTATCCGCAGTTCCGATGGCTGCTCGTGTTGCTCAGAAGGTAGGTCAGGCCGACAACCCGGCAAACTTCCTGCTGATGCACGCTATGGGCCCGAACGTTTCCGGTTGTATCGGTACCGCTGTTGTAGCAGGTATTCTGTTAACCTTGAACGGCGTATTCTTGGGTTAATCCATAAGAATTTCGGTTCATTGCTACATTTAAAGAGAGTCGCTTCGGCGGCTCTCTTTTTTTATGATTGCAATAGCACGCCATCTGCTGTGTCATCAGCCTGCCTCGCTCATCGGCGTACTTTAGTACGCCTAAATCGTCTCGTTGGCTGTTTCCTTGCATCTGACGCACTCTTGCAATCATAATATTTGTAATAGGAAATAGCACGTCATCTGCTGTGTCATAATACTGATATTTGACATACAACGCCATAAGTGCTAAAATTGGTGTATGTTTTTAAAAGGCGGTGAGAAAATGGCAAGCTTTTGGTTGGCGTTTGGGGCGGTGTTCCCAATGTTTTGCTATATGGCGCTGGGCAAGCTGGTGGGCAAGCTGGGCTTTTTGCACTACGATGAGTTCCGCAAGCTTAATCTGGTAATCTTCGAGTTTTTTATTCCCTGTATGCTGTTTTCTTCCATATATAATTCGGATTTTCGCGCGGCTATGGACATTGCGCTGCTGTGCAAGGTGCTGGCTATGGTGCTGCTGGTGTTTGTGGCGGCGTGGGCGGTTGTGCCGCGCTTTATCAGGCGCCCGCAAGATGCCAGCGTGGTTATTCAGGGGGTGTACCGCAGCAATTATGTGCTGTTTGGTATGCTGCTGGCCGGCAACATTTATCCCAACGAAGATTTGGGTATGATTGCGGCTATGGCGGCGTTTGTGGTGCCGCTGTACAACATTTTGGCGGTAATTTTGTTTGAATCCTTCCGCGGCGGCAAGGTTACCCTTGGCGTTATTATGACGAAGATTTTGCACAACAAGCTGGTGCTGGCCGGTGCGCTGGGCACGTTTTTTGCGCTTAGCGGGCTAAAGCTGCCGCAGCTTTTGGCCAATGTTATTGCCGATGTCGGCGATGTTGCCCTGCTTATGGCGCTGGTTTGTATGGGCGGTATGTTGTCTTTTGCCAGCGTGCTTGACCATTGGCGTATGCTGGTTATATCGTTGTCGGCGCGGCTGGTGCTGGTGCCGCTGGTGGCGGTAACGGCGTTTGCCGCTATGGGCTACCGAGATTTGGCGCTGGTGGCGGTGCTGGCAATTTCCGGCGCACCCAATGCCGTGGCGGGCGCACCAATGGCCGACGCTATGGGCGCAAACGGTGCCCTGGCCGGTGAGATTGTGGCGGCAAGCTCGGCGGTTAGCATTGTAACTATTTTTATGTTTGTGTTTGTTATGCGTAATTTGGGGCTTATTTGCTAAAAAATGCTTGACGGCGGCGCGCTGATAGTGTATAATATTAAAAGTCGCATAGGGGTATGATGTAATGGTAACATGCCGGTCTCCAAAACCGTTCTTGAGGGTTCGAGTCCTTCTACCCCTGCCAAA
>CAZMTO010000010.1:0-3042 GCA_964569265.1 uncultured Peptococcaceae bacterium
GCCGACAAGCGAGGAGACTGACGACAAAGTAGATGTGCCGCTATTGTCAATTCCGCTCTGAAAGGGAAAAGGTGCGCCCTGCTAACACAGTACGCACCTCCCCCGGGAATTATATTGGGATAGATCAGATAGATTCAAAAGGTAGAAAGAAGTTATATATATAAAAGTGCCAAAAGCACTGCTGTTAACTTAAAATTACGCTTGCAGGCGGCTTTTAAGCCGCTTTAGGGCCTGTTTTTCCAGCCGCGATACCTGCACCTGCGATATGCCAAGCTTTTTGGCTATCACAGCCTGCGGTTCTTCTTTAATGTAGCGTGCCCGCAAAATATACGCCAACCTATACGGTATCTGCGCCATTGCCTGTTGCAGCGCCAAATGGTCTACCCACATATCCTCGCCGTCCAAAAGCTCCGGCTCCGCAGGTACATCGCTGGCATATACCCCCTGCAAATAAAGCGGCCTTTGCACCGCCGCCAGCACTTCTGCCAGCTCAGGCTCTGTCATTGCAGCTTCGGCCGCCAGCTCCGCTATTGTCGGTTCGCGGCCAAGGCTTGCCGCCAGCTTGCGGCCGGCTTTGCTCACCAGCGCCGCTTTATCGGTATAGGCCCTGCTTATATGCAGCAGATTGTTACCGCGCAGCAGCCTTTTAAGCTCGCCTAAAATAAGCGGCACCGCATAGGTAGAAAATTTGTTGCCGGCTGTCGGGCAAAAGTTGTCCACCGCCTTTACAAGCCCCATTGCCCCCGCCTGACACAAATCGTCCCATTCTGCACCGCGCCCCACAAAACGTCGCGCCAGCCAAAACACCAACTGCATATTATCGGTTATCAGCTTATCACGCGCTGCTGCCTCACCACACTTACACCGCTGCCACAAAGCTGCTTCATCTGCCGCCGCAATCATCGGTCTACAGCTCCGCCGCCGCTTTAAACAGCTTTACCAGAGTAACGCAGGTGCCGCAATTTACCGCCGATTCCACATTAAGGCCGTCTGTAAAAGATTCCATAAAGGCAAAGCCCAACCCCAAATGCTCCTGCCCGGTGGTAAAGTCCGGCTCACGCGCCCGGTCAATGTCGGCAATGCCCACACCGTTATCTATAACCTGCACCACCAGCGCATACCTGTACTGATACACCTTTAAGCAGACATTTTTGTCGGCGCGGCTGCCGTAACCGTGAATAATGGCATTGGATACAGCTTCGGACAGGGCAACCTTAAGCTCGTCTAACGCCGATACCGTAATATCCCAGCCATCTTCCGGCCTGGCAGCAATCATAGCAGATAAAAACGCCCGTGCCACCGCTACATTTTCGGCTCTGGCGGGCAGCAGCAGGCGCGCCCCGTTAAGCAGGCTGCCCCACTTGGCAGACGCTTTTACGCCGCCCTTACACATATTGCTATGTACATCCATATCTATATCAATCGAGGTATTCAACAGCCAACACCCCCCAACGCAGCGCCCCGGGGCGGTTCAATTTGCATAAGGTTACCAAAGCCGGATAAACAAAGCAGCCGGTATACCTGCCGATTAGCACCCGTAATTTTTACCCTGCCGCCACGCTCGCTGACTTTTTTGTAGCGGCCTAACACCACACCCAAACCGGAGCTGTCGATAAAACGCACCCCCGAAAAATCAAACGTAAGATTACGGGCAAAGCTTTCGGTCAACTCTTTGTCCAGCGCTTCACGCCAGTCGGCGGCAATCTGCATATCAACCTCGCCGTCTATTATGGCCCAAACCGTGTTGTCCTGCACCTTAAAACTAAAGCTCAATCCTTATCCCCCCTGTGCTGTTGCTTATGGCTATAAAATTCGCCTGCACGGGGGCTTTTACCTTTGGCGAAATTGCACTAAGATAGTCTGTTTGACAGAACCTTTGCCGAAAAAGCAAAAACCCGCTGCCGGCCGCGCCGCAGAGGGTTTTATGCTGCTTATTTTTTGTTTTTTATGTACGGCTTTAGCCCACGGCACGGTGGCATTAAAGCGCCTTTTGACGTGCCTGTTCTTCTTTGCCGCGTATTATTTCACACAAAACGGCATTAACCGGGGTGGGCACACCACTTTCGCGGCCATATTCTACCACTGTGCCGCCAAAAGAATCTATCTCGGTGATACGGTTGGCCATAATATCCTGATGCATACTGGTTTGCGCCGTCCGCGGAAAGTCTGCCATAAACTGCTCGGTAGCCACCCTGTCATCTTCGGTAAGGTTTACACCGCGCACCTTGGCAAGCTCCACAACCTCCTGCATGGCTGCCGATGTAAGCTTAAAATACTGCGGTACGGTGGTACATTCGTAAATAAAGCAGTTTACCGCCGCCGTAACCTGATTATAGCCGACATTTAACATCCACTTCTTCCAGCAGGCACGCTCCATATCAGGGCAAACCTCTAACGGAATAGGCGTTTTAGCCAAAATGTCATACACCAGCTTAACTTCGGGCGCATAAGGCTCGGTGTTTTGCGCGCAGCCAAATTGCAGCACACCGCGCGTGGTAAAATCAATGGCGTTTACCGTGCGGCGGGCATCAATACCCATAGCAATACCAAACAGCACTGTTGCCCCCGGGTATGCCCGGCTGAGCATAGGCGTGGCACTGATACCATTTAGCAGCGGCAAAATAATGGTGCCGGGGCCGACAAACGGGCGCATATCGTTAATAGCACCGGGCAGGCCGTAATTTTTTACACACACCAGAATAACATCTGCCGGTTGGGTATCGTCTGCCGGTTCTTCCACCTTAACAGGATAAACCTCGCCGTTAACCTGCAAACCCTCGCGGCGCAGACGTTCTGCCCTGCTGCCGGCCGCAATTGCAAAAAAATCGTCGGGATAAGCATTGTATAAATCCATCCCAAACACGGAGCCAACCGCCCCCATACCAATCATTGCTATACGCATAGCTTTACCTCCTTAATGCAATTATAAAATGCCGTTGTAATGTGTTAACCACAAATCTATTGCCTACAGCAGCTACACCATAGCAAGAGTGGTGCAGATACAGGGAATAGAATTTTAAGTCGATTTGGGCGTACTTGCGG
>CAZMTO010000010.1:3142-49521 GCA_964569265.1 uncultured Peptococcaceae bacterium
TACGCCGATGAGCGAAAAATTATATGACACAGTAGATGCGCCGCTATTGTCGGTTGCGATTTTGCACCGAACGAGAATAATCGCAAGAGTGGTGCAGATACAAGGAATAGAATTTTGAGCCGATTTAGGCGTACTTGCGGTACGCCGATGAGCGAAAAATTATATGACACAGTAGATGCGCCGCTATTGTCGGTTATTCGATCTCTAACACGGCCATAAAGGCTTCCTGCGGTATCGTAACACTTCCCACCTGCTTCATACGCTTTTTGCCGGCCTTTTGTTTTTCCAGCAGCTTGCGCTTACGTGTTACGTCACCGCCGTAGCATTTGGCCAAAACATCTTTACGCATTGCCTTAATGGTTTCGCGCGCAATAATTTTGCTGCCCACCGATGCCTGCACGGGAATTTCAAAAAGCTGACGCGGTATAAGCTTGCGTAGCTTTTCGGTAAGGGCACGACCGCGGTAATATGCACGGTCTTTATGCACAATGCACGAAAGCGCATCGACAACCTCGTTGTTTACCATAATATCCAGCTTTACCAGATTAGAAGCCTGATACCCGGTCAACTCGTAGTCCAGCGAAGCATAACCCTTGGTCATACTTTTCAGCTTATCAAAAAAGTCAAAAATAATTTCCGAAAGCGGCAAATCATATATCAGCATAACGCGCGTAGGCGTAATGTATTCCATATTTATAAAGGTGCCGCGCTTGTCCTGCCCCAGCTCCATAACGTTGCCCACGTAGTCTTTGGGCACCATAATGGTGGCCTTAACATAAGGCTCCTCAATGGTCAAAATATCACCGGCCGGCGGTAAATCGGTGGGATTATCAATCTCCAGCACTTCGCCGGTGTTTTTGGTAACGCGGTAATTTACACTGGGCGCCGTGGTAATCAGCTCCAGATCATATTCACGTTCCAGGCGTTCCTTAATAATTTCCATATGCAGCAGGCCCAAAAAGCCACAGCGAAAACCAAACCCCAGCGCCGCCGAAGTTTCCGGCTCGTATACCAGTGCGGCGTCATTAAGCTGCAATTTTTCCAGCGCATCTTTAAGGTCGGTATACTTGGCGGTATCCACCGGGTACAGGCCGCAATACACCATAGATACCGCCGGACGATAGCCGGGCAGCGGCAGTGGTGCCGGGTTATCGGTGCGGGTTATGGTATCACCTACGCGAGTATCGGCTACATTTTTTATGCTGCCAACCAAAAAACCTACATCACCGGCGGCAAGGCTGTCTACCATTTGCACCGCCGGGGTAAGCACACCCACCTCTACCACATCAAATTCTTTTTTGGTGTTCATCATACGCACACGCTGGCCGGGCTTTACTTCACCATCCATAACTCTAAAATACGGCAAAACACCCTTGTATGCGTCAAAATGGCTGTCAAAAATCAGAGCAGAAAGTGCCTCGCTGCGGTCACCCTGCGGTGCCGGTATGCGCTGCACAATTGCCTCTAAAACATCTTCTATACCAATGCCGGTTTTAGCCGATATCAGCAGGGCATCATCAGCCGGCAAGCCTATAACATCTTCAATTTCCTGCTTTACGGCATCAGGGTCGGCATTGGGCAGGTCAATTTTGTTGATGACGGGAATTATCTCCAAATTATTTTCTATCGCCAAATACACATTAGCCAGAGTTTGCGCCTCTATGCCCTGTGCAGCGTCCACCACCAGCAGGGCACCTTCGCACGCCGCCAGAGAACGGCTTACCTCGTAGTTAAAGTCAACGTGACCGGGGGTATCAATAAGGTTAAGCGTGTAGGTTTTACCGTCTTTGGCCTTGTAGTTTACGCGTATGGCCTTTAATTTAATGGTAATACCGCGCTCACGCTCCAGCTCCATATTATCTAACACCTGTGCTTCCATCTCGCGACTGGAAAGCGCGCCGGTGTATTCCAGCAAACGGTCGGCCAGGGTAGATTTACCGTGGTCGATATGTGCAATAATACAAAAATTTCTGGTATTTTCCTGGATAGTTGCCAAGCTCCATTCCTCCTGAATATATAAAATAATTACGCTCTTTTTCTCTTTAATTTACGGTTTATTATCCGCATTATCTGTTCAGCCTCGGGCATTTTAAGCATTAAAGCCAGCCCGGCATAAACCGCCGCGCCCACACCTATGGCCGCAAAAATCTCTACAAGCTGTACCAGCTTTGAGGTTACCGGCAAAAATGCTTCTAACCCGGTTACCAGCCCCCACACTACGCCGCCCATTATCAGCGATATAGCAATAGTCTGGCAGGTAGAAACCAGCAAAGCGCGGCTGCCGATATCACCGATACTGCGGTTTAGCAGCACAATAAGCACCACCATATTAAAAATACCGGCCACCGAATACGCCAGCGCCAGCCCACCCTGCGCCATATATTTTACCAGCAGAACCGACAGCACCACGTTTACCATAATAGAAAACACTGCCACCGCTACCGGGGTTTTGGTATCTTTTAAGGCATAAAATGCCCGCGACAGGGTATGGATAGCTGCGTAAGCGAACACACCAATGGTGTAAAAAATAAGGGCATACGCTGTATTATCGGTATCTTCGGCGGTAAATGCACCGTTTTTAAACTCGTACATAAAGCGTATAAGCGGCCCGGCCAGCGCCGCCAGCCCGCAAGATGCCGGAATCGTTACAAAAATAACGGTTCTAAGGCCCATTACCACCGTTTGTTTAAATTCGTCAATTTGCAGCTTGGCCGCCATTTCCGTCATAGTCGGGAAGAAAGCCACCCCCACCGTAATGCCAAACAGGGTTATAGGCAGTTGCATAAGCCGCTGTGCCGCCCGCAATGCCGAAACCAGACCTTCGGCCAAACCGGAGGCCAAATTTTGGTTTACAAACAAATTAAACTGGCTGGCTGCCAGCCCGATAAACACCGGCACTATCAGCATTATCAGCTCTTTTACACCGGGGTGGCGCAGGTCAAAGCTAAAGCTGTAGCGTATGCCCAGCCGCCATACGGCAGCAAACTGCACTGCAAAGTTAAGCATAGCACCCAGCACCACGCCAACCGAAAAGCCGGCAATACCATACCCGGGAAACATTTTTTCGATAGGGGCAGCCAACAGCACGCCGCCCAAAATAATGCCCATATTATACAGCACCGAACCTATAGCCGGCGCCGTAAAATTTTTATACGACTGCAAAATACCGGTGCTTATACCCGACAGACACATAAATATCACCTGAAAAAACATTATGCGCGTCAGGTTAACCGTCATCAGCTTGGTTTCGGCCGTGTAGCCCGGCACCAGCATATCTACCAGCACCGGCGCAAAGGTTATACCCAGCACCACACCGATTATCAGCAGCAGCATAATCCAGTTAAAAATTATGCTTAAAACCCGCCAGCCCTCGTCCTCCTGATTACGGGCCAGATAGCTGGAAAAAACCGGTATAAATGCCGATGACAATGCACCACCCACCAATATCATATAGAGAAAATCCGGTATGGAAAACGCCGCATTATAGGCATCTGTCAGGTTATTTTGGCCAAATTGCGCAAAAATCAGCACATCCCGCAAATAACCCAGCACCCGCGAAGCAATAGTTGTGAGCATTAAAATGTTAGCCGCCGCCAGCAATGTTGCCGCGCCCCGGTTAGCCGTTTTTTCCTCGGCCATTGCTTCACCCCCCATATGCACAAAGTTCTTCTATATTATTATATTTTACCACAAAACACCAGCAAAACAAACACCCAAAGCATATTTTTTTAGTTTTAAGCGCCAAATAAAAAACACAGCCTGCCTGCGGCTGTGCCTTTATGTTATATTTGCGCTGTTTGCCCTGTTATGCGACATTTTCGGCCAAAACTGCCGCCAAAACATCTGCCAGCAGCCGCGCCGAATATTCAACCTCATCAATGGTGTTTTCGGTGGTGCCCATTTCCACCAAAATTGCACGGCTAAAAATATGCTGGTTATAACGCCCGTTCTGCACCGACACACGCCGCAAAAGTCCCGGATACATTTCGTCCATTTTATCGGCAATTTGCTGCATAAACGCCTTATTTTGCTGCCAGTTGGGGTTGGCATAACGCTTGTCGCTGCCGCAAACCAGCATAATTTTGGCAGCCGTCTTACCGTTTACGGTCGCGTAAGAATTTTCCCGGCTTACGCCGGCATCACGGTGCATATCAATAAGCACCTGCAAGTTAGGGTAAGTATCCAGCAAATTTTCCGCCGTTACCAACGAATTTGCATAAGACCGATTCCAGTCCGGCCAATCGTGTATCGTATCGTCTACCACCGTGCCAATACCGGCCGCCGCCAGGGTATCTGCCAGCGCCGCCGACGCCTTATAAACGCCGCCGTGCTCGCCGTAAACCTTGGGTTCGCCGGAATATGCCGTGTAGCTTTCTGAGCTGTGCGTAGAATACACCGCCACCTGTATTTGGGCCGCTGCCGCCAAAAGCTCCGCCCGATACTGCTGCCAGCGTTCTACCGCCGCTTTATCCGGGCTAAGCCTTACTTCGCTGCTCGTCGGCACGTTATCCGGCAGCAAAGCAGGCTCGGCCACCTGCCCCACCTGCCCGCCCGCCGGCACGGCAAAACCGGACTGCCACAAAAAAAGCAGCAGCCCCATAAGCAGCAAAAGCGCCGCCATTCTGCGCCCGGGGGCATAGCTGCGGCGCGGTTTTTGGTAATATTTTCGGTTACTAAGCATAGGCAAATTCACTCCTTAAATATGCTTATGCCGGCCAAACACGCAATATGCAGTGGTGCGCCCAACCTGCCGACGCATTTTATCGGTATTTTTTGCAAGTTTTTAGGCTATAGCTATTGCAATTTTATTTTGGTTGTGGTATACTGTTTTAGTCTGAATAGGGATGTTTATTTTTAGTCCCCGTTTTTTTGTTTACACTTTTTTTACAATATACATCACTTTATGGGAGGTGAAAAAATGGCCAATATTAAATCCGCCAAAAAGAGAGTTCTGATCGCTGAGGCTCGTCGCGTTAAAAACGCTGCTGCTCGTTCCCGCATTAAAACCGCGCTGAAGAAGTACGAAACCGCTTTGGCTGCCGGTGTAAATAAGGAAGAAACCCAGGCTCTGCTGGTTGAGGTTATCAGCCTGCTGGACAAAGCTGCCCGCACCAATCTTATCCATAAGAATGCTGCTGCACGTAAAAAGTCCCGTCTGGTGCTTAAGTTTAACAAAACTTTTGCTGCCTAATTTTTATATTTAGCTAAGTATAAAAATGCCCTCTTCTGCTTTAACAGAAGGGGGCTTTTGTTATATATGCTTAGGTTTACAACGTGCAAATTTAGTGCTAAAATATAGTTTAAAGGTGCTATCCTAAACGGTAGGCGGTTTATTCTCCCCCACTTTGCTGGTTTTATGTCGGAGGAGGTGATCTTATGGTAACTTACGCCGATCTTTTTGCGTTGGTTTCAATGCTGATATCTGTAGTTACACTAACATATATGATCACAAAAAAATAACCGCCCCAGTCTCCCAATTGGTTACGGTTATTTTTAACATTTAACAGGGAGCTAAACCGCTTATCGGTTAGCACCTTTTCTATGTTCATTATATGCAATCGTGCGGCGTTTGTCAACAGTGGCAGGCGCTTTTGTTATGCCATTAACACCGCAGATGGCGTGCTATCAGAGCGTTCAGCGGTTTAAGAGTACGTCAGATGCAAGGAGTGAATGAATTTTATCGAGCAAGCTGAACAGATAGTTCGCGTCGCGGGTAAAATTTATTCACGACACCGCAGATGACGTGCTATCAGAGCGTTCAGCGGTTTAAGAGTGCGTCAGATGCAAGGAGTGAATGAATTTTATCGAGCAAGCTGAACAGATAGTTCGCGTCGCGAGTAAAATTTATTCACGACACCGCAGATGACGTGCTATTAAATCGCTGCGGCCACTGCTTCGCCCATACCGGAGCAGCTAACCTTAGTCATACCATCGCTGTAGATATCGCCGGTACGCAGACCATCGTCAAGCACCTTGTTAACGGCGGCTTCAATGGCGTCACTTTCAGCATCCATATCAAAAGAATACTTTAACATCATAGCGGCAGAAAGGATAGTGCCAATCGGGTTGGCAATGTTCTGACCGGCAATATCCGGTGCCGAACCGTGAATAGGCTCGTACATACCCACGCCGGTTTCGCCCAGGCTGGACGACGGAATCATACCGATAGAGCCGGTAATCATACTGGCTTCATCGGACAAAATATCGCCAAACATATTTTCCGTCACAATTACGTCAAACTGAGAAGGATCCTTTACCAACTGCATAGCGGTGTTATCCACCAGCATATAGTCATACTCAATTTCCGGGTACTGCTCGGCAATTTTATAGCCCAGCTCTCTCCACAGCTTCGATGTATCAAGAACATTGGCCTTATCAATCATCGTCACCTTTTTGCGGCGCTTTTGTGCCATTTTAAAGCCAATATGCAGCAAACGCTCAATTTCGTGTTCGGTATAGCTCATAGTATCGGTGGCTTTCTTCTCGCCGTCAACCACTTCGGTGGTATGCTCGCCAAAATATACACCGCCAATCAGCTCACGCACAATTACCAGATCAATACCACGGGCTACGATTTCCGGTTTAAGGGGCGATGCAAACGCCAACTGCGGAAACAGGCGTGCCGGGCGCACGTTAGAATACAGCCCCATAGCCGCACGCAAACCTAACAAACCACGTTCCGGGCGAATATCGCTCGGCAGGGTATCCCATTTGTAGCCGCCGATAGCACCCAGCAAAACACTGTCGCTGGCCAAACAATCGGCAATAGCTTCATCGGTAAGGGGCACACCGTATTTGTCGATAGAACAGCCGCCCATATCAACATCTTTGTAATTAAACTTATGACCAGAACGCTTGGCCACAGCGTCAAGCACGGTAAGGGTTGCGTTTACAATCTCCGGCCCAATACCGTCACCGCGGATTACTGCGATATTTTTTTCCATGGTAATCTCTCCTTATTTATGATAAATTATATAAATTTTATGACACGGCAGATGTGCCGCTATTGCTTTAATTACGGCTTTAAAAGCCGCGCTATATACGTAGCTTTTTAGTTTGCAAGAAAATTTTTCAATCAAGGCCGGATAAACGTTTGTCTATTCCCACCCACCGCCCTATATACCTTGGCAGGCAGCCTTGATTGAATTTATATGACACAGCAGATGGTGTGCAGTTGTCCCTTCTGCTCTCCCAGAAGGGCAAGAGTGCCTTAGATTTAGGTGAGTACGGCTGCGCAGGCGATTTAGGCGTACTGATAGTACGCCGCTGAGCCAAGCAGACAACGAGCCTAAAGATGTGGTGCTATTGTCCCTTCTGGTGCCGCTATTGCAATTCCGGTTATTTAATGGAATTTAGTAAACCACCCGCCGCTATTATCCTCTGTATAAACTCCGGAAACGGCTCAGCAGTATAGGTTTCCCCCTTGGTAAGGTTATGAATTTCTCCCTTGGCGTAATCAATTTCCAGCTCATCACCGGCTTCAATGCGGTCGGTATCGGCGCACTCCATAATCGGCAGGCCCACATTTATAGAATTACGGTAGAAAATACGCGCAAAGCTTTTGGCAATAACGCAGGATATCCCGCTGGCCTTAATGGCAATCGGGGCGTGTTCACGAGAAGACCCACAGCCAAAGTTATAGCCGCCCACCATAATGTCACCGGCTTTAACACGGTTAACAAAATCCGCATCAATATCTACCATACAATGGCTGGCTAATTCCTGATGATTAGAGGTGTTAAGATAGCGTGCCGGGATAATTACATCGGTGTCAATATTATCGCCGTATTTATGAATAAAACCTTTGCTGATCATTTACATTACCTCCTTAGGGTCGGTTATTTTGCCGGTAACAGCACTGGCAGCCGCTACAGCCGGGCTGGCCAGATAAACCTCGGAGCCGGTGTGCCCCATACGGCCGATAAAGTTACGGTTGGTGGTGGCAATACAGCGTTCACCGTCTGCCAAAATGCCCATATAACCGCCCAAACACGGCCCACAGGTAGGCGTAGATACCGCACAGCCCGCATCAATAAAGATGTCCATATAACCAAGGCCAATACATTCTTTGTAAATTTGCTGGGTGGCAGGTATAACAATGGCGCGCACACCCTTGGCTACCTTTTTGCCCTTTAAAATGGCGGCCGCCATAGCCATATCACTGATACGCCCGTTGGTGCAACTGCCGATAACCACCTGATCAATCTTAACATCGCCTACTTCGTCAATAGTCTTGGTGTTTTCCGGCAAATGCGGGAAGGATACCGTGGGTTTAATTGCCGACAGGTCTATCTCGTAGGTTGCGGCATATTCGGCGTCGGGGTCTGCCTTATAAACGGTCGGGGCTTTTATCTCGCGCTCTTTAAGATATGCCAGTGTAATTTCATCTACCTCAAAAATGCCGTTCTTGCCACCGGCTTCAATCGCCATATTGGCCATACACAGGCGGTCATCTATCGAAAGCTCCGCCAAACCCTCGCCGGTAAATTCCATCGACTTATACAGCGCGCCGTCCACACCGATCATACCGATAATGTGCAAAATAACGTCTTTGCCGCTTACATAGGGGCTAAGCTTGCCTTTCAGCTCAAACTTTAAGGCTTCCGGCACCTTAAACCACGCCTGACCGCGCGCCATACCGGCTGCCAGATCGGTGCTGCCCACACCGGTAGAAAACGCACCCAACGCACCGTATGTACAAGTATGAGAATCTGCACCGATAACCAGCTCACCAGCAGTTACCAAACCTTTTTCCGGCAGCAGAGCGTGTTCTACACCCATACAGCCAACATCGTAATAATGTGTAATTTCGTGCTTGGCAGCAAATTCCCGGCACTGCTTGCACTGTTCAGCCGCTTTAATATCCTTGTTCGGCGTAAAGTGATCCATTACCAGCGCAATTTTGTCTTTGTTAAAAACGGTATCAAAGCCGGCCTTTTCAAACTCGTTAATAGCCACCGGGGTAGTAATATCGTTGCCAAGGCACAAATCCAGATCAGCCATAATCAACTGGCCGGGCTTAACATTTTCTAACCCGGCGTGTGCTGCCAGAATTTTCTGGCTCATTGTCATACCCATTAAAAATCAACTCCTACCTGATTATTTATTTTCATCCGCCACATACAGGCGGTTTACGGCACTAAGCAGTGCATTCATCGATGCATCGGTAATATCGTTGTCGATACCCGCCCCCCAGAAAACCTTTTTATCGTCGCCATAAACACCAACATAAGCAATAGCCTGAGATTCTGAACCGGTGTTAAGGGCGTGTTCTTCGTAGGTTAAAACGTGAATATCGCGGTTAAGCAGGGTTTTAATCGCTTTAACAACGGTGTTCAGGCGGCCGTTACCGCTGGTTTGCATACGCTCTCGTTTGCCGTTAAGATACAGCTCAACATCGGCGTAAATAATGGTTTTATCATTAAACGAATATTTGCCAAAGCTGATAGGCTCGTCAATATTAACATACTGATTAAGGAAGATGTCGCGGATTTCTTCGTGGCTAAGCTCCTTATGCAGGTGATCGGATACACTTTTAACCGCGTAACCAAAGTCTTCACGCATAGCCTGCGGCATATTAAAGCCGTATTTAGTCTGCATAAGGTAGCCAATGCCGCCCTTGCCGCTTTGGCTGTTAATACGTATAACGTCAGATTCATATTCACGGCCGACATCGTGCGGGTCAAGCGGCAGATAAGGCACCGTCCAGCCGGTTAAGCCCTTCTCCTCGTGCCACTTCATACCCTTGGCAATAGCATCCTGGTGAGAACCGGAGAACGCCGCAAACACCAGACGGCCGCTGTACGGCTGGCGTTCATAAACGTGCATACGGGTAACACGCTCATAAACACGGGTAAGCTCCTGAATATCGGAAAAGTCCAGTTTGGGGTCTACCCCGTGGCAGAACATATTCATCGCCAGCACCACAATATCCACATTACCGGTGCGCTCGCCGTTGCCAAACAGCGTGCCCTCAATACGGTCGGCACCTGCCAAAATACCCAGCTCAGCATCAGCTACACCACAGCCGCGGTCGTTATGCGGGTGCAGAGAAAGCACGACATATTCACGGTACTTTAAATTGTCGCTCATATATTCCACCTGAGAAGCATATACGTGCGGCAGGCTCATTTCTACGGTGGCCGGCAGGTTAATTATTACCGGTTTTTGCTTGGTGGGCTGCCAAATATCCAGCACAGCGTTGCAAATTTCCAGCGCAAATTCCATTTCGGTGCCGGTAAAGCTTTCGGGCGAATATTCGTACAAAATGTTACCGGGCATATCAGCAGCATATTTTTTTATCAGCTCGGCGCCGTCGGTGGCAATTTTAATAATCTCCGGCTTTTCCATCTTAAATACCTGCTCGCGCTGCGCTACCGAAGTAGAATTATACAAATGCACCACCGCATTTTTTACGCCCTTTAAGGCTTCAAAGGTTTTGGCAATAATGTGTTCGCGGCTTTGGGTAAGCACTTGCAGTGTAACATCATCCGGCACCAAATTCTGCTCAATCAATGTGCGTAAAAATTCATACTCGGTTTCCGACGCGGCCGGAAAGCCAACCTCGATCTCCTTAAAACCGATGCGTACCAAATGCTTAAAAAATTCCAGCTTTTCTTCCAGACTCATCGGCACAATAAGGCTTTGGTTACCGTCACGCAAGTCTACGCTGCACCAAATCGGCGCGTGGTCGATATATTCTTTGTGGGCCCATTTAAGCTGCTCGGTGGGCGGCATAAAATAGCCCCGTTGATAACGGTCATAGTTTTTCATACGATATCCTCCTTATTTGTGATTAAATTTTTACGCCAAGTAAAGCTTGGGCATACTTATACAAAAAACCTGTCAATTTAATAATTATAGACCCTTGCCGGCGGTTTTGTCAACACGGTTATTGCAAATCAATGCTTTTTAATGAATAAAATAACGCAATTTGTCTATAAAAATGCTGTAAAAATCTACCGGCAGGCTTTTTGTATGAATTTTGTATACAAACAAACCGGCCATAAGCTTGCCAATTTGGCCGCACCACATATGCCCGGCCAAACCAATATTCGGCAAAAACCGCCCCCTACAGGTAAATGCAGCCGGCTCTGCAAGTTATTACCATTGCCCGGGGGCTGTTGGTTGGGTTATACTGCAAAAAAAACACAAAGGAGTGACTTTTATGAAAAAGTTTTTAGGTATCTCGTTAGTATTTGCAATGTTTTTAACTATGGGCACCAACGCCCTGGCCGCTGAGCAAAATTGCACGCCCAACCGGGTTTGCAGCTATTATTACAGTCAAAGCTGCAACACGGGCAGCAACAGCCAGCTAAGTAACACCGATTTTTGGCAGCAGCTTTTAAACAAACTGGGCTGGCAGCAGGCCGAAAATACCGGCAGCCAACAACCAACTACCCCCACTACCCCCGACACCCCCGATAATGAAGAAACCACCGGCAATGTTAACACCGACAGCAGCTACGCCGCGCAGGTTGCAGAGCTGGTAAACCGGGAGCGTGCCAAGCAGGGCTTAAACCCTGTAACCTTAGATGAAGAAATATCGGCGGCGGCAACTGTGCGCGCCAAAGAAGCCGCCCAAAGCTTTTCTCACACACGGCCCAACGGTTCGTCTTGCTTTACCGCCCTTAAAGAAGCCGGCATAAGCTACCGCGGCACCGGTGAAAATATTGCCTATGGGCAAAGCACCCCTGCCGCCGTTATGACCGATTGGATGAATTCCAGCGGGCACCGCGCCAACATTTTAAACGCCAAATATACCAAAATAGGCGTGGGCTACACCGTTATTAACGGCACCGCCTACTGGGCACAGTTCTTTACATATTAAAGACAGCACACCGACAAAAAGCCGACCTTGACAAGCAGGGTCGGCTTTAATTTTATTTTTTTATAAATTGACGTAATTGACGTATTGAACAACAACTGCTGCCTGCAAAAGCGCGCAAGTGCGACAGATGCAAGGAATCGGCTGCAAACATGCCGGCCAGGGCTTTAAGAGTAGCGCAGATGCAGGACAAACTGCTGCCTGCAAAAGCGCGCGAGTGCGACAGATGCAAGGAATCGGCTGACGAGTCGACAGAGGCGTACTAAAGTACGCCGACAAGCGAGGAAGCCGATGACACAGCAGATGTGCTGCTATTAAAGGTCTGGTTTAGCAGATGCCCTGCGCCAACATAGCCTCCGCAATCTTCTCAAAACCGGCAATGTTAGCACCCAAAACATAATTGTCGGGGGCACCGTAACGCTCGGCAGCTTCGGTACACTTGCGGTAAATGTTCACCATAATGCGCTGCAAACGCTTGTCTACTTCTTCAAATGTCCAGTTATAACGCATACTGTTCTGGGTCATTTCTAACGCCGATGTAGCAACACCGCCGGCATTGGCAGCCTTGCCGGGCATAAACAAAATGCCTTTAGCCAGCGCATAGTCGGTAGCTTCGCGGGTGGTGGGCATATTGGCACCTTCGGCAACTATGCGGCAGCCGTTTAAATAAAGCTTTTCCATATCGGCCAGCGTCAGCTCGTTTTGGGTGGCACACGGCAGAGCAATTTCACAGGGCAGGCTCCAAATTGTGCCGTTACCCTTTTCAATATATTCGGCGCCGCTTACACGGTCAACATATTCACGGATGCGCCCGCGCTTTACTTCTTTAATGTCTTTTATAACATCCAGCTTAATGCCGTTGGGGTCGTGTATGTAGCCGTTAGAATCGCTCATACCGATAACCTTCATACCTTTTTCCTGCGCTTTGGCTACAGCGTAAATTGCTACGTTGCCGCTGCCGGATACTACCGCAGTTTTGCCGGCCAGCTCGTCACCGCGGTGGCTCATCATTTCTTCCAGCATATAGATAAGGCCAAAACCGGTAGCTTCGGTGCGCACCAGAGAACCGCCGTAGGTAAGCCCCTTGCCGGTAAGCACACCCTCGTACAGGCCGGTAAGGCGCTTGTACTGGCCATACAAATAACCGATTTCTCGGCCGCCAACACCGATATCACCGGCCGGAACATCTTCATCGGCACCAATATATTTATAAAGCTCAGTCATAAAGCTCTGGCAAAAAATCATAACCTCGCGGTCAGACTTACCGTGCGGGTCAAAGTCAGAACCGCCCTTGCCGCCGCCAATGGGCTGACCGGTAAGCGAATTTTTGAATATCTGCTCAAAGCCCAAAAACTTTAAAATGCTCTGGTTTACCGAAGGATGAAAACGCAGGCCGCCCTTGTAAGGCCCAATGGCGCTGCTAAACTGCACGCGGTAGCCGCGGTTTACCCTAACAACATTGTTATCATCTATCCACGGCACTCTAAAGCTTATAACACGCTCCGGCTCCACCAAACGCTCCAACAGCGCAGCATCGCGGTATTTTTGCTCGTTGGCGGTAATAGCAGGCTCAATCGAATCCAGAACCTCTTTAACAGCCTGACCAAATTCCGGCTCGTGGGGATTTTTCTCTAAAATCTTCTGATAAATTTCTTGCGTATAAGACACAAACAACACCTCTTTCATACTAACTGTTCTACATTATCTACATAAAATAGCGGCCATACGGCCTATGCACAGCTTAAAACTCTATTCAAAAAAAAGCTTTGAACATACAAACATTACCTAATCACGCTTTACCCAGCTGTGCAACAAAAAAATTGTGTCAATATTATAGCATATTTATTCAGCTAATGTAAATAAATATTGCCAAGTTTTTTTGTATACATTACCTGCCGGCGGCAAATGCGGCACCCGGCCGCCTTTAAATTTATCTTCATATTAAAATAACAACCCAAACAGCAGGGTTTATTTTTATAATTTAACCTAATATTTTTTGTTGATTTGCCATTTAATTACTAAAATTTAAGTTTTTGCAGCACGCAAGGCCCATTGCCCCTAAAAATTGCTTTTATTGATGCCAAAAGCCGCCGTTGTAGCCAACCAACCCGGCCTGTTTAAACGCATAAGCTGCCACCAGCCGCCGCCGTGCAGGCCAAATTCGTTTATCAGGGCCAGCTTGCCGCCAAGGCTGCGCACATCTTCAAACCAAACCTCGTGCTCTGTGCCGTCGGCCACATAATTGTAATACGGTGATGCTGCGGCTTCATCCCATAAAATTTCCGCACCAAGCTCGGCAGCCCGGCGCGCAGCTTCTATTACACCCAAGGTTTGCGCCCGGCTTTGCCCCTGCACATAAGGCAAGGGCCAATCGTAGGCATAGTTGGCTATGCCCAAATCAATTTTGGCAGGCGGTATTTCCGTCACAGCGTATTCCACCACACGGCGCACCCAATTTAGCGGCGCAATAGGCATTGGCGCACTGTAGGTGTAGCCCCATTCGTAGGTCATAATCAAAATATAGTCGGCCACCTGCCCTAACGCTGCCCAATCCTGCCCCTGATACAGCAGCCCCGGTTGGTCGGCATAGGTTTTAGGCGCTACCGCCACCGATAAACTGTAGCCGTTGGTATGCAAAAGCTCAGCCAGTTCGGCCACCCACGCCGAAAAGCTGTCGCGGTCATCCGCCAAAATATACTCAAAATCTACATCAACACCCACATAACCCTTAGCCTGCAAGGTCTGCAATAGCTGCATATTAAGCCGGGCGCGGGCAGCAGCGTCGGCCAACATTTGCGATACCAGCATATTGTTAAACGTGCCGTCCTCACCAAAAGGCGTAAGCGTTAATATAGGGCGCACCCCGGCAGCAAGCGCCGCCGCAATCAGGGGTTCATCCGGCCAGGGGTCAGGCGGCAACAGCACACCCTGTGCGTTAAACCCATACGAAAACACCGCCAACGAGCTTAAATAAGGTAGGGTCTGCGCCAAAATTTCCGTATCAATAAAGGGATATGCATAACCGTTGGTGTATATTCGCCGCCCATAAAGGTTATAATCCCCCTGCGGCAACCAAAGTGCCTGCCCCACCGCCAAAGGGTAAGGATAATAAAGCTGGTTAGCATAAATAAGCTCCGCCTCGGTTAAGGCGTTTTGCGCCGCTATTTGCGCTACAGTATCGCCCGGTTTAACAACATATACCGCCATAAAACCACCGCCCCTGCCAATATATGCTAAATTATATGTCTGCCGGGCATTTTTAGCCACAAAAAAAACCGAGGGAGTTACCCTCGGCGTAGTTTTTTATTTTTTTCAATCAGGGCCGTATAAACAGTTATCTAATCCCACCGCCCTACATACGCCGTGCGGCGCGGCTTTTTGCAGCAAGGATTTCACACCCAAACCCAAGGAATTGCAAGAGTGGTGCAGATACCTTTATTAGTATGCCAGAAGGGCAAGAGTGCCTTAGATTTAGGTGAGTACGGCTGCGCGAGCGATTTAGGCGTACTGATAGTACGCCGCTGAGCCAAGCAGACAACGAGCCTAAAGATGAGGTGCTATTGTCCCTTCTGGGGCCGCTATTGCGATTTCTTATCTACAGTGACGGTAGCTAAATCACTAACCACCACCCCCACATTGCCCGACGAATAAGCACGTATCTGCTGGCGATGACTGCCAACCCCCAGCGCACCAACATCAACTCTGGCTTCAATATCGGTATTGGTAAGCGTATTTACCACCGAAGCCGGGCCGCTCACCGTTACCGAACAGGTAGGCGATGCAAGCTGGTAGTTATATGCCGACTGTTGGTTTACCATTGTAAGTGCCACATCATCAATAGTGCGCACCGATTCACGTTCAATTACCACCTGCACCTGATACACAGCGCTTTTATCCACCGTTACGCCGTCTATATTAAGCAGGGTTACACTTTGGCTTACCGATGATGCCGCCCCGCTGATATTAACCGCCGATGTATAAACATAATCTACACCGCTAAGCAGGCTTTGCGGGCCATAAACCGTAGTAACCGCCGGGTCAATTATAATGCGTGATATCACATAGCCTTCGGCCGGCGCCCCGGACAGTGTAACGCTTATCGGCGCCACCTTGGTGGGCTGGCTGCCTACCACCGGCACCAAAACATCTACCATGGCCGGCTGCGGTGTTAACCAGCTAAGCAGAGAATTTCCGTTGGCATCCACAATATTTACCGGCAGGCCGGCCCTAAAGTTTTGCTGCAAACTGTCAAGGTCTACCGTTACATAAACATCTTCTACCTGCGCCAGCTTATCTTCGGCACCGCTTATAACCACTTCTCCCGGCAAAATGCTTGCTTCCAGAGCCATATAGCCCTCCAGCGGCTCGGCATCAGTATAGGCAGTATGCACGGCAAACTGCTTTTCCTTCTTATTATCTACAAAAACCACAGCCTCGGTTATATCCGACGATACCAACTGCACACCGCCGGGCATATCAAACTGCAAACGCGCCGCATACTGCCCCAGCACGGCGTTCTGCAAATCGGCCTTAACAATAATATCCGACGCATTTAAACCCGCCAGCACATTAGCCGTAGCCGACACCTTTACGCGCACGGTTTCCGGCTTATCCAGCACGGCCAAATCATCCGGCAGGTTAACGTATTCTATCTGTGCATCATAACGCTGTTCTATCACGGGGTTATCCTGCACGGTAACATAGCCCCACAGCAGCACCGCCAGCGCAAAGGAAAGGGCAAGCCAAAACCAGTTGATTTTTTTGCCCCTTAACGACGAAAAATCAAGCATCCTTGCCACCTCTTTCTCTCTTGCGACGGAAACGCGCCTGCACCTGCCGCACATTTTTACCGGACGAACCAAAGTGCTGTTCTATATGCTGCCGCAAAGAACGTTCATCTAAATTAACATAAATATGCCCTTCTACCGCCACCGATATTGCACCGGTTTCTTCCGACACAATAATCACCAGCGCATCCGACACTTCGGAAAGCCCAATGCCGGAACGGTGCCTTGTACCAAAAGACATCGACAGGTTAGGATTATCGGAAAGCGGCAAAAAGCAGGCCGCCGCCAAAATTCTGTCCCCTCGGATAATAGCAGCGCCGTCGTGCAGGGGGGTGTTGTGTACAAAAATATTAAGCAGCGTTTGCTCCGATACCACACAATCCATACATATACCGGTTTCTACATAGTTATTAAGCCCAATTTCCCGCTCTAACACCACCAGCATACCCACATTGTGCTTCGATTCTTCGACCGCCGCCTTAACCACGGCATCATACACCGGGCGCATATCCGCACCGGCATCTTCAAATGGGCGCAAATACAGGCGGCTGCGGCCTATCTGCTCTAAAGCACGACGAATTTCCGGCTGAAAAATTACCGCCACCGCCAGCACAATTACCGACCACAACTGACTGAGCAGCCAACCCAAAGTAGAAAGCTGAAACCACGTGCTTAGCGTTACCGCCGCCACCAGCACCAGCAAGCCCTTTATAAGCTGCACCGCACGTGTGCCCTGCATAAGCAAAAAAACGTAGTAAAACAGCGCCGTAACAATACAAATATCCAGCAGCATCGAAATTACCGACCCTACCGTTGCCCCCTGAAACAGACTTTGTAGCAAACCTTGCAGCAAAAATACCCCCGCCCTTCAAACCGACATTCCCCAAACAAGCAACTATAAAAACTATCGCCAAGCTTATTATAACAGGCTTTTTTTACCTGTACATAAACCACCGGCACGGCCTAAACCCCTTTGGCCAAATTTATCTGCTTAAAAATATTCTACAAGGGCGGCGGCAAATCCTGTATAAAAATAGAATTTTAATATTTTTGCCGTAAAAATATACAGAATATGCTTGCCGAAAAGCCGCCCAAGTTGTATTATATTATAGTGATAGTTGTTTTACGGGTGTCTAAAAATGCAGCATACGTATATACTAAAATTTTAGCACCCACTCACCGTTGTGCCACGCTGATAAGTTAATTAGTCGGAGATTTATATGTATAAATTTTTTAGCAAAAATCGTTATATTTTCAGCCTATCGCTTATTTTTTTACTTGCCGGCATAGCCGCCGGCATTGGTGTGCGCACCTGGCTTATAAATTCTCAGATAAACGCCAACAACGAAAACCAAAACCTTATAGACGTGATAAACCAGTTAGAGGCCGAAACCTTAGAATTAGAAACTTCAATAGAAGCCATACGCGCTGAGCTGGCCGGCCAGGGCTTGCAGGATGCCCTGAGCGACGATTATTTTGCCCGCTTGCAGCAGGAGCTTGCCACCAGCCGCTTTTTGTCGGGGCAAACTGCCGTACAGGGCAGCGGCCTTGTTATAACCCTAAACGATAACACCGCCGGTGCCGAAGCCGCCAAGCAGGCCGACCCAACTACCTACTTCCCCGAAAATTATATTATCCACGATGCCAACCTGCGCTATTTGCTAAACGATATTCTGTATCTGGCTGATGCCGCCTCGATAAACGGCCAGCGCATTGTTGACACCACCGATATTCGCTGCGTGGGCACAGTTATTATGATAAATTCTACACGTATTGCCCCGCCTTATGAAATCACGCTTATCGGCTCACCGGCCCTGTTAGAAGGCGCCGTGCAGGATTCATCACAATATATATACCTGCATAACCGAAATATGCCGATAAAAATAACCCGCAGCGATGAACTTAGCGTGCCGGCCTACACCGGTGCCATAAGTGCCAAATACGCTGTAACCGCCGAACCCGCTAACGAACAGTAATTTTATCAGGAGAATACTATGCTAAAGTTTATTTTGCCCATAGGCAGCCTTATACTGGGCGCTCTTATAGGTTCCATACTTACACTTAATGCTTCGCTGGGCATTGCCAAATATCTTTCTATTGCAATTTTGGCCGCTATGGATTCTGTTCTGGGCGGCGCACGTTCTCTGTTAGAAGATACCTACGATGGCCTTATAATGCTTTCCGGCTTTGTTACCAATGCGCTGCTGGCTATGGCGCTGGCGTTTTTGGGCACCCAAATAGGCATTGATATGTTTATGGCAGCCACCATTTGCTTTGCCCTGCGCATATTCTCCAATCTGGCTTTTATCCGCCGCGATATTATCCAGAGCTACCGCGAACGTGTGGCACAGCAGAAGAACCATACTACCATTAAATTTGTAAAAAAACACCGCACACCTGCCGAACCGGAACCTAATCTGGAAAACACCATCACCGGCTTATCTATAGACAGCCTGCCGATAGGTGCCCTGCCGGCCCCGGCGGACAACAAAACAGATAATATGGACAGCCCGGTAAAGGTAAAGGGTATGGTTAGCCCCACCAAGCGCGAAGCTGCCCATACCGACGCCGATACCGATAAAGAGGCTGAAGAATAATATCTGCACAAATTTAGGTAAAATATTTTAGGTAAACTATTATTTTAGGTAAACTATTATGGAAGAAAAAAAAGAGGCTACAACAACGTCGGCAGAAAACCGCCGTAAATATAATGTAATAACCTTTTCTCTGGGGCTTACGCTGCTTAGCTTTGCTATTGTCTGCCAAATAAACTTTGAATATAACAATGCACAGGCGCTGGAAAATCAGAGTACCGAAACGCTGGTAACAATGGTGCGTAACCTTAACGAATACCGCGCCAATTTAGACGATGAGCTGACGACGCTGGAAAAAAGCCGCAACAATTTGTCGGCCACTGCCGCGCTGGAAAAACAACTGCAAAACAGCCGTATTTTTGCCGGCCAAACTGCCGTAAAAGGCCCCGGCGTAAGCGTCACCGTTACCGCCGATTACGAAATTTACGATATGGACGTTATAGATATTGCCAACGAGCTTAAAGTCAGCGGTGCCGAAGCTATAGCCATAAACAACCACCGGCTTACTGCCAAAAGCCATCTTAGCAGCGAAACCGACCAGGATGACCAGCTTTATTTGGCTTTAGACGGCGAACGCCTGCTTACCCCCATAGTTATTACAGCCATTGGCGATGCCGCCACGCTGGAAAAAGGTCTGCTGTTTACCGGTGGCATAATCGACAACCTGAACACACTTTACGGCATATACCCCATTGTGCGGCAAGAAGCCGAAGTTACCATACCGGCTGCCGATATAAACACCAACCCGGCTTATATGCGTAATGTTCCCGCCGGTAATAACTAACGGCCTGCGGCATAATTTTAATGTGTAGCTGACATTTTTAACCTGTTACCGGAAAGGATATTTATGCTTGACAATTTAGCCACCAATGCTTTTGGTGAATTTATAAGCACTTTTTTGGTGGCCATGCTGCCAATTGTAGAGCTAAGGGGTGCCATACCGGCCGGCGTTGCCATGGGGCTTGGCCCGACAGCGGCCTTTGTGGCTGCGGTGCTGGGCAATATGGTGCCAGTGCCGTTTATTATTTTGCTGATACGCGGCATTTTTGCCCGCCTTAAAGCTATGGGTGGCTTTTGGGGCAATCTGGTGCAAAAGCTGGAAGATCGCGCGCACAACAAAAGTGCAGTGGTTATAAAATACCGCGCCATTGGGCTTTGCCTGCTGGTGGCCGTGCCCCTGCCCGGCACCGGCGCTTGGACGGGTGCCCTGGTGGCGGCCATTTTGGATATGCCCCTGCGCAGCGCCCTGCCCACTATCTTTTTGGGGGTGCTTATAGCCGGGCTGGTAGTGCTTGGCATAACCTGCGGCGTTATCGCCATATTTTAATGCTTAAACAAAAAAACGCTGACAGCTATCGGATAGCCGTCGGCGTTTGTTTTATTATTAAAATTAAATTAAACTATAGCAACCGGCGTTTGAAACGTACGCCGGATAATGACACGGCAGATGTTACGCAATTATCGCAAATTCCAGAAAGGTAAATGAGCGGCAGATGCGCGACCACCTACCCAAGCAGCGTTTCAAGAGTGCGCCGGATAATGACACGGCAGATGTTACGCAATTATCGCAAATTCCAGAAAGGTAAATGTGCGGCAGATGCGCGAAGTGGGACGGTTTTGTCGAGCAAGCTGCACTAATAGTGCGCGTGGCGAGCAAAATTGGCCCACGACAAAGCAGATGCCGTGCAGTTATCCTTTCTGGGAGAAGGGTACAACAAAAACCTGCCACACCCCCTGCCACGATTGCCTGATAACCAAACGCAGGCTATACTTGCCGACATCACGCGCGGCCAACAAATTGGTGCTGTATGTATCGCCGTCGGCATTAGTGTAGCTTACCGTGCCAACAACTTCTCCGTGGTGTACCGGCGCATTAACCGAACTCGGCAGGTCAATGGTTTGCTCAAAGTTGGCAACATCACCGTTTTTGTTTATATGGTACAGCGATTTTTCGGCAAAAACGCTCACCTCATCACGGCCGCCGTTTTGCACCGGCACCGTTGCTATGGGCGTGTTAGCCTCAATTATCAGGCTGGGGCTAAAGTTGGCAAAGCCCCAGTTTAACAGCGCTTTGGCATCACCGTAAATATCGGTGCTGTTAAGCACCACTGCAATAAGCTGCATACCGTCTTTGGTGGCACTGCCCACAAAGGTGTTGCCGGCCTGACGTGTATAGCCGGTTTTAACACCGTCGGCAATATCATACTGAGAAAGCAGATCGTTGCGGTTATAAACCTGATAATCTTCTTCGCCGTTAAGCTTTTTTACGGTAAATTTGCGCGTATTTATAATCTCGCGAAAATCCTCGCTGTCCAGCGCCGCCCTTGCTATCATCGACAAATCATAGGCCGTGGTATAGTGATTTTCGTTATGCAGACCGTGCGGGTTGGCAAAATGCGTATTCTTCAGCCCCAAATCACTCACACGTTGGTTCATCATCTCAACAAAGGCCTTTTCGCTGCCGGCAGTGCCAATAGCTATGGCCTGGGCAGCATCGTTAGCCGAATACAGCATCATCGCCATCAGCAATTCTTCGGCGGTTTGCGTAGTACCGGCCCGCAGCGCCAGCCCGGTTTCACCGACATTGCTAAAATCGGCAGGCAGGGTTATCTTATCCGTCATCTGCAAATTTTCCAACGCCAGCATTGCCGTCATAATTTTGGTAGTGCTGGCCGGGTACATCTTTTGGTTTTGATTTTGCCCCCACAGTACCTTGCCGCTGCTCTGTTCTATCAAAATGGCCGCCTGCGCTGCCAACTGCGGTGCTGCCATAGCTTTGGGTGTGCCAACACAGGCCCCAAACAGCAGCACCACCGCCATAAACAGGCAAAGCCATCGGCTGTGCTTAATCATCGGTCACCGCCCCGTCCGCCGGTTCAACCTCTACAACTACCTTAGGTTCGGCGTTTTTGGCGTTTTTATCGCTTTTAAAAGCATTTTCTATCTTATCAATAAGGCCAGGGGTCATATCCACCAACTTATCCAAAGGGTCCTGTCCATTTACCGGTATATAGCGCACGCTGCCGTTGCCGCAGGCCAAAAAGCCCACCGGGTTAACCGACAAACCACCGCCGCTGCCGCCGCCAAAGGCAGGGTCGGCAGATTTTTCAGCAGCGTATTCACCACCGCCGGCCACAAAGCCCAGGCTAACCTTGGATATCGGTATAATTGTAATATCACCGGCGGTTATCGGCTGGCCAACCACCGTGTTTACATTTACCATACCGCCCAGCTTTTCCATGGCGGTACCAATAAGCCCCTCGATATTTTTTTCACCACTCATAATTACACCCCTTTTGCATATTTACCACTACACACCAATTTTGCCTATACATCAGCCATACATCAGCGGCATACAAGCTGCTTTGCAACGCCTGCCAAAACAGCACCCACGCCGGTATCAGCCTCAACATCGGCCGCTATGCGGCTTTGGGCCAACAGGCTTGGCGGCGGCAGCAATGTTACGGCCAGCCTGCAATTTGCCGGTTTAGGCCAGGCAGCCACCCTACAGCTTGCATAAGCCATAGCTGCGTGCAGGCCCGACATTACCCCACCGGCCAGCATAGCCGCAGCAAAAGGCTCGCCACCCACTGCCGCACACAGGCTTAAACGCCGCACACGCACTGCCCCCGCTGCACCCCTTAGCATTGCCCTGCCAAGGCGCGGCAGCAGTTTACGTTGTTTGGGTGACGTTGCAGTCCTGCCCGGTTTTTTGGCGGTAACTATGGCCGCCACCTGTGACCAATCGGCGTTTGCTACTGACTGCAACAGGGCGGGCGGCGCAATTTTTTGGCTGAATACGCGCACCCGTTTTTGCCCCGGCGGCCAAGGCAGCCAATACACTGTCAGTTCGGCAGCGGTAAAATTAGCAGCCAAACGCACCGGATACAGCAGCAGCAATATCAGCAGTAATAATATTATCAGCAGAATTTTCATACAAAAAGACATTTAAAGCATCGCAAAACATTTACAACATATTTTGCGCCTTATTTTACCACAATATTCACCAGTTTATCCGGCACCACAATAGTTTTTACCACCGACTTGCCGCCCAGCCATTTTTCGTAATCGGCGTTAGCAGCCACAGCTTCGGCAGCAGCGGTTTTATCCAAACCGGCAGCTATGGTAAGGCGGGCTTTAAGCTTGCCGTTTACCTGCACGGCAATTTCCACCTCGTCCTTTTGCAGGTATTCTTCAACATAGGCCGGCCAGTTGGCGTTATAAACCATACCCTCGTGGTTGGTCTGCTGCCACATTTCTTCACAAATATGCGGCGCAAAGGGAGAAAGCATAATAATCAGCTTATCAGCGGCATCGCGCAGAATTTCTCCGTTGGCAGCATCGCCCTTGGCATCACGGTAGGCGGTCATAGCGTTTACCATTTCCATCATAGCGCTTATGGCCGTATTAAAGTTAAAGCGCCCGGCCACATCGTCGGTAACCTTTTTAAGCGTAGCGTGAACCACCCGGCGCAGCTCTTTGCCGGCAGGATCAACTTCGGTGCCGGTATATTCGATATCATAAACAGCGGCAACCAGCTTCCACACACGGTTAAGGAAGCGATAGCAGCCTTCTACCGCGCTGTCGTTCCATTCAAGGTCACGTTCCGGCGGGGCAGCAAACAGTATAAACAAACGTGCCGTATCGGCGCCGTACTTGTCAATTATTTCTTCGGGGCTTACTACATTGCCCAGAGATTTGCTCATTTTGGTACCGTCTTTAAGCACCATACCCTGCGTAAGCAGGTTGGTAAACGGCTCGTCTACGCTTACAAGGCCCATATCGTAAAGCGCCTTGGTAAAAAAGCGTGCATACATAAGGTGCAAAATAGCGTGTTCTACGCCGCCGATATATTGGTCTACCGACAGCCAGTAATCAGCCTTTTGCTTATCCCAGGCAGCCTCGGCGTTTTTCGGGTCGGTATAGCGCACAAAATACCACGACGAACACATAAAGGTGTCCATAGTGTCCATTTCTCGCGTAGCCTTGCCGCCACAGCAGGGGCAGGTAGCCTCGGCAAAGGTGGGGCTGGTTTTAAGCGGCGATTCGCCAAAGGGCAAAAATTCTACATCGGTAGGCAGCATAACCGGCAATTCATCTTCCGGCACGGGCTGCATACCGCACTTGTCGCAATAAACCATCGGTATGGGCGCACCCCAATAACGCTGACGGCTTATCAGCCAGTCACGCAGGCGGTAGTTAACAACGCGCTTGCCCAAGCCTTTTGCCTCCAGCATATCAGCAATGGCCTCTATACCTTCGGGCTTATTACGCAGGCCGTCAAATTCACCGGAATTTACCAGCACACCGACATCAACAAACGCCGCTTCCATCGGCGCGTTAATATCCTGTTCGGCATCTTCGGCAATAACGCGGATAATCGGCAGGTTATATTTATGTGCAAAGTCAAAGTCACGCTCATCGTGAGAAGGCACACCCATAACAGCACCGGTGCCGTAATCCATCAAAACATAGTTGGTAATCCAAATCGGCACTTTTTGGCCGTTTACCGGGTTAATAGCATAAGCACCGATAAACATACCCTCTTTTTCCAGATTGCCGGAGGTTCTGTCGATGTTGGAAAGCTGCTGTACCTTTTTAACAAATTCGGCCACGGGGGCTTCGTATTCGGTGCCCTTAGTCAGCTTTTCTACCATCGGGTGTTCAGGCGCCAGCACCATATAGGTTACGCCAAAAATAGTATCTACACGGGTGGTAAACACGGGCAGGTCTTCGCCGGCCTCGGTTTTAAACATAGCCTCTACACCAACGCTGCGGCCAATCCAGTTGTTCTGCATAGTTTTAACTTTTTCCGGCCAACCGGGCAGCTTGTCCAAATCGTCCAGCAGGCGCTGTGCATAATCGGTAATTTTAAAGAACCACTGATCCAGCGCTTTTTTCTCTACTACTGCGCCGCAACGCTCACAGGCACCGTCTACCACCTGTTCGTTAGCCAAAACCGTAGCACAAGACGGACACCAGTTTACAGCAGCGTGCTTTTTGTAGGCCAAACCCTTTTTATAAAGCTGAATAAACAGCCACTGTGTCCACTTATAGTATTCAGGCAGGCAGGTGGCAACCTCTCTGTCCCAATCGTAGCTTAAGCCCATACTTTTAAGCTGGGCGCGCATATTAGCCATATTTTCCAACGTCCAGTCACGCGGGAACACACCGTGCTTAATAGCAGCGTTTTCTGCCGGCAGGCCAAAAGAGTCCCACCCCATAGGGTGCAGCACATTGTAGCCCTGCATATGCTTAAAGCGTGCCACAACATCACCTATAGAATAATTACGCACGTGACCCATATGCAAATTGCCGGACGGATACGGGAACATTTCCAGCGCATAGTATTTGGGTTTATCGGCATCCTCGGTAACCTTAAAAGCGCCGGTATTCTCCCATTGCTGCTGCCATTTGCTTTCTATTGCCCTAAAATCGTAGTGTTTGTCCATTAAATATACCCCCAATTAACGCCGATGTCGGCAAAAATTAACTCATACTGTTTTTATTGTAACGCAAAGCCACTGTTTTGGCAAGTTTTTTATGCTATAACAAACCGGCTGCCGCCATATCGGCAAAGGTTCGCTTTACGGCAATTTTAGCGTGGCAACGGTTTACCCCACCCTGAAAATACGCAATATACGGCGCCCTTATCGGGGCATCGGCCGAAAGTTCTATAGAGCTGCCGCTGACAAACGAACCGCTGGCCATAATAACCTGATCGGTGTAGCCCGGCATATCCCAGGGTTCCGGCGTAACATAGCTGTCTACCGGCGAATACTTTTGGATACCCCGACAAAATGCTATCAATCTATCGGCCGATTTAAACTCTATCGACTGTACAATATCGGCACGGGGCGCCCCCACAGCAGGCAAAATATCAAAGCCCAGCTCGCGGCAGAACGCTGCCGTATATTCCGCACCGCAAAGTGCCTCCTGCACCACAAGGGGCGCAAAATACAGCCCCTGATAAAACACCCGGCTGGCCATCAGCGCCGGGCCAACCTCGCTGCCGATACCCGGTGCCGTAAGCCTACAGGCCGCACGCTCCACTAAATCGGCACGGCCTGCCACGTAACCGCCGCAGGGCGCAATACCACCGCCCAAATTTTTTATCAGAGAACCGGCGATAAGGTCGGCCCCCACCATCGTCGGCTCTTTAGCCTCAACAAATTCGCCGTAGCAGTTATCGACAAAAATCAGCACATCGGGGTACGCTGCCTTTATGGCCGCAAAAATATCCGCCATAACCGCCACCGAAATTGCCGGCCGCCACGCATACCCGCGTGACCGCTGAAACGCCACTATCTTGGTTTTATCGCTGATAGCGTCTACTATAGGCCCGGCAGCCGGTGCGGCAAAATCAATATCTGCCTGACGATACTTTATGCCCAGCTCCAGCATCGAACCGTAAGCTTCGCCCTGCAAGCCTATCACCTTTTGCATGGTATCGTAAGGCTCGCCCACATACAGCAGCTCATCTCCCGGCAGCAAATTGCCCAGCAAAGCCAGACTTATGGCGTGCGTGCCGCTTACTATCTGCTGGCGCATAAGGCAGGCCTGAGCGCCAAAAATGTCGGCATACACCTGCTCTAAGGTATCGCGGCCAACATCACCGTAGCCATACCCGGTAGAATCCCGCAGGTGAGCTTCGCTTATTTTATGGCGTCGCATTGCATCTAACACGCGGGCAAAATTTTCTTCGGCCTGCGGCGCATATTCGGCAGCAAACCGCTGCATGGCAGCTTCGGCCGCTGCCGCCGCATTATCCAGCTTTTGCTGCATATCTGTACTGATTTCCGTCATTTTAAACCTCTTTTATAAAATTATTATGTGTTTAATACTCGCTGGGCATATCTATATGCTGGGCAGGCGCCACTGTAGATACCGCCTGCTGATACACCATCTGGCGTTTATCGCCGCTTTGTATCACCAGCACATCGTCATCATATGTTAGCAACACCCCTTTTAGCTGAAACCCGTTAAGCAGAAAAAAGGTTGCCGCTATGCCCCGGTACTGCAATTCGTCTAAAAAATATTCTTTAAGATTAAAACAAGCCTTCACCGCCGCACCCCCTGCAATTAGCCTTACCAACAGTTTATCCAAAAGGCAGGCGCACGGTTACGCGGTTAAAATTATTTTTATTTTAGCTGCCCTGCCGCGGGCAAAACCGCCGCCAGCAGGTCGTTTAAGGGTTTGTCGGCTCGCAGCCAGCAAATACGCTCATCGCGCCGCCACCACGTAAGCTGACGTTTGGCAAAATGCCGCGTGTCGCGCTTTATCAGCTCCACCGCCGTGTCATAGCTTATATCACCGGCCAGATAGCTGCAAATTTGGCGGTAACCCAAACCCTGCATCGGCTTTAAACCGGCGGTGTAGCCCATTGCCAGCAGGCCCTTTACTTCATCCACCAAACCGTCGGCCAGCATTATATCAACGCGCTGTTCAATGCGGCGGTAAATTTCATCACGGTCTCGCAGCAGGCCCACCATCAGCAGGTTATAGGGGCTTTCTGCCGCCCGCCCCTGCTCCGATATCGGCTTGCCGGTGGTTAAATAAACCTCCAGCGCCCGCACCAGCCTCTTTTCATCGTTAGGCGATATTTGTGCAGCCGCCTTAGGGTCAACCTCGGCCAGGCGTTGGTGCAGCACATTGCGCCCAAGCTGCTGATATTCGGTATGCATCTTATCACGCAAAGCGGTATCTGCCCCGGCAGTGCTGTCAAGGTCGTAGGCATCTACCAGCGCCGAAAGATACAGCCCCGTGCCGCCTACCACCATAGGCAGGTGGCCGCGCTCCCAAATTTCGGCAATTTTAGCTGCGGCCTGCGCCTGAAAATCAGCTACTGACATCGGCTCGTCAGGGTCTAAAATATCTATCATATGGTGGCGCACCGGTTTGCCTGCTGCCGACAAAGTTTCGGCCGGGCGTATTTTAGCCGTGCCAATGTTCATATAGCGGTAAAACTGCATCGAATCGCCGGAAATTATCTCGGCATTAAGCATAGCCGCCAGTTCTACCGAAAATGCCGTTTTGCCAACCGCCGTCGGGCCTAATATCACCAGCAGCGGCGTTTTTTCAGTGTCCGTCATAACTAACTCCTCATAAAGCGGCGGCGTATCTCGGCATCCGTCAGCTTAATAAAGGTGGGGCGGCCATGCGGGCAGGTCTGCGGCTTTTCACATTCCGCCAAATTATACAGCAGCCAGGATATTTCCTGTCCGTTAAGCTTTTGGTTGGCTTTTATAGCGCTTTTGCAGGCGCGCGTAAACAGCTCCAGCTTATTAAGCTTGCCAATGTCTATATCCTGCTCGCCGCTGTCCATCAACATATCCAGCACATCCAAAAAGAAGCCGCAAATATCATTGTCGTAAATATCCGATTTTCGTTTGTGGTCACTTTCGGCACCGCGCACATACCACAGCGGCACACCGCGCACCACAAAACGCCCTTCGCCAAAGGGCTCCACCACAAAGCAAAAGTCGGCCAAACGCACAATATTATTAAGCAGCAGCTCGGCACGCAAATCGCCCACCTCTACCACCTGCGGCACCGCCAGCATAGATGTTTCGCGGCTTTCCAGCTCAAAGGCCAGCGCAAATTCTTCATATAATATACGTTCGTGCGCCGCGTGCTGGTCAATTATATACAAATCCTCGCCATATGCTGCTATAATGTACGAATCATTAAGCTGCCCAAGGGGCTTTAGCAGCAAAAACAGGTTCGATTTATCATCAAACAGGGTTTGCGGCTTACTGTTGTAGTTTTCCATATAGGTTATGCCAAAATTTTCGGCCAGCCAATCACCGTCATCGCGGCTGTATTCACGCTTTTGGCCGCCGCCCGCCGCTATAAGGCTCTGAAAAAGCTTGTTGGCAAAATCCGGCTCCTTATTCTGGTCGGTAAGCATCTTCTTCATATCCTCGCCGGAAAGTTCCTTTAAATCGGGTATATCTGTCGGCGGTTCCGGGGCAGCAGGTTCAGCCGGCATTGGCATATCATCGCCAAAATCAAGGTCAAGCGTCGGTTCGGCTACCTGCATCATCGGTTCGGCCTCGGCAGGGCGGTGTTTGCCCAAAATTTGCAGCAGCAGGGCCGTTTGGTCGTCATCATCGGCTTCATCGGCGGCAGGCACAGGCTCCGGCTGCACTTTAAGGGCTGTCTTTAAGGCAGACAACAAAGCCTCACGCACCTCGGCCACCTTGCGGAAGCGTATTTCAGTTTTGGCCGGGTGAACGTTAACATCTACCGTGGCCGGCGGCACCGCCAGATACAGCACACACAGCGGGTACTTATGCTCCGGCAGCAGGCTTAAATAGGCATCGTCGATAATGGCATTAAGTTCGTCACTTTTTACCAGCCTGCCGTTAACAAAAAAGTGATAATACCGGCGGCTGGCCCGCGCAAACGGCGGCATAGATGTAAAACCGCGCACCGCCACTTCGCCCATATCCAGATAAACCGGTTTAAGATTAGCCAAAACTTCGCTGCCGTAAACCGCCAGCACGGCTTTATCGGGGCGCCCCCCACCGGGAGAACGCAGCACCTTGCGGCCGTCAATTTCCAGCTCAAAGGCAATATCCGGGCGCGACAAAATAAAGTCACCCATAAGCTTGGTTATATAGCCGGTTTCCACCGCATAAGACTTCATAAACTTGCGGCGGGCCGGTGTGTTATAAAACAGATCGGATACCGTTACCCTGGTGCCGGCAGCCAAAACCGCCTCGCCCATATCTTCTACCTGCCCGTCGGCAGCCAAAACCCTGTGGCCAACCGCTGCCCCGACGGGGGTGCTGGCAATTTCTACCCGGCTAACCGCCGCAATAGAAGGCAAAGCTTCTCCCCTGAAGCCCAAGGTTAACAGGTAATTCAAATCATCGGCCTGAGCCAGCTTGCTGGTTGCGTGCCGCCCAAAGGCCGCCTTTAAATCTACCGGCAGCATACCGCAGCCATCGTCGGCCACCTGTATGCCGCAAATATATTTATGCTCATCATCTGCCGTAAGGCGCACGGTTATACGCCGTCCACCGGCATCAATAGCGTTTTCCACCAGCTCTTTTACCACCGATACCGGGCGTTCTACCACTTCTCCGGCGGCAATTTGTCCGGCAGTCAGGTCATCAAGCTGCCTTATTATACCGTTTTTAATATCAGTCATTTAATAGCTCCTTTTTTAAAGCATATTTTAACAGCGTATTTAAAGCTCTTTTTGCCATTTTTCTATGTAAAGCAATGCCTCTATGGGCCGCATATTCTGCACATCAAGGCGTTTAATTTCTTCTAACACCGGGTTGGGTGCGGCGGGCGGGGGCGCTGCCTGCTGCGCCGTGTTGCTTAGCAGGGCGCTTATTTTGGTGCTGTTATGGCCGCCCTCGGTAGCCACAAGCTCGGCCAAAATGCTGTTAGCCCGGTTTATAACGCTATCCGGCAGACCGGCCAGCTTGGCCACGTGTACGCCATAGCTTTTATCGGCGCCGCCTTCTACTATCTTGCGTAAAAATACAATACTGTCGCCCTTATCCAGCACCGCCACCGAATAATTTTGTACCTCATCGTAATGCGCCGCCAGCTCTATAAGTTCGTGATAATGGGTGGCAAACAGCGCTTTGGCGTAAATTTCGGGCTGCAAAATATATTCCGAAACCGCCCACGCAATGCTAAGACCATCGTAGGTGCTGGTACCGCGGCCTATTTCGTCTAAAATTATCAGGCTATTTGTGGTGGCATTTTTTAAAATATTTGACGTTTCGCTCATTTCTACCATAAAGGTGCTTTGCCCGGCCGACAAATCATCGCTGGCACCCACACGGGTAAAAATACGGTCTATTTTACCGATATGCCCTGCCGCCGCCGGTATATAGCTGCCAATGCGCGCCAAAATTACACACAGCGCCACCTGCCGCATATAGGTGGATTTACCGGCCATATTAGGCCCGGTTATTAAGCCAAAGCGGTTTTGCCGCCCCTTTATGTAGGTATCGTTGGGTATATAATTTTCGCGGCCGATGGCCTGTTCTACCACCGGGTGCCGCGCCGCCTGCAATATCAGGCAGTCGCTGTCGTCTACCTGCGGCTTAACATAATCGTTATCCTCGGCAAGCTGGGCCAGCGCTGCCAAAACATCAAGCCACGCCACACATTTGGCGGTTTTTTGTATGCGCGCCGTTTGGTGTATAACACCGCGCCTAACCTCGGCCAAAATTTGCGCCTCCAGCTCGGCCAAACGGTCAGTAGCACCGGCAAGGCGGCTTTCCAGCTCTTTTAGCTCCTCGGTAATAAAACGTTCTGACCCTACCAGCGTTTGCTTGCGGATATATTCCGGCGGCACCAGCTCCAGGTTGGCCTTGGTAACCTCAATATAATAGCCAAAAACCTTGTTGTAGCTAATATGCAGCGATTTTATACCGGTACGTTCTTTTTCGCGGGCTTCCATCTGCAATATAATATCGCCGCCGTCTGCCTTAATGTGCCGCAGCTCGTCGATTTCGGCATTATAGCCGGGGCGTATCGTCATATCGGTATCACGCTTTTTGCGCCCCATATCATCGGTCGGCTCATCAGCAGGGTCATAAAGGGTATCGGTCAGCAACTGCCATACATCCTCTAAGGTATCTAACTGGCGGTATAAACTGCGAAAGATACTTGCCTTGCAGGCCACCAGTACGGTTTCCAAACCGGGCAGTTGCGCCAGCGATGCCTTTAGTGCCAGCAGATCCCGCGGGGTTGCATTGCCGTACACCACCCGGCTGATAATGCGCTCAATATCATACATCGAACGCAGCCTGTCGCGCAGTTGGCTTTTTAGCTGCGGCTCGTTCAGCAGTTCTTCTATACCGTTTAAACGCAAATTTACCGCTCCGCTGTCAAGCAGGGGTTTTTCCAGCCATTTTTTTAACAGGCGTGACCCTGCTGCCGTGCGGCATTTATCACACACCCCAAACAGAGAACCGGCCTTTTTACCTGTTCTGGCTGCCGCAGTAAGCTCTAAGTTGCGGCGGGTATTGGCATCTAACACCAGATAATTATCTATATTATAAACCTGTAGCTTGTTGATATAAGAAAGCTCCCGCATTTGCGTAAGCTGAAAAAAGTACAGCAGGGCGGCCGCTGCCTGCACCGCACCGGGCATACCGTCTAAGCCCAGCGCCTGCAAAGAAGGCAGCTTAAACTGGGTAAGCAGCAGGGTTTCGGCATTTTGGCGCACAAATATTTCGTCTTTAGCCGGGGTAATAACCACCGAACTGTGCAAATTCCAAGCGTGGTCGGCAAAAAACGGGTCTTCCAGCAGGGTTTTGGGCAAAATGCACTCTTTGGGCTCTATCGCCGCCAATTCATCACCAATGCGCGATAACGCCGCTGCCCCGGTAGTTTGCGCCACCATAAATTCACCGGTAGAAATATCCGCATAGGCCAAACCAAAGCCGTCTCCCGTAGGGAACACCGCTGCCAAATAGCTGGCAGCTTTTTCCTTAAGCAGGCTGTCGTCTATTACCGTGCCGGGCGTAATAACGCGCGTAACCTCGCGCTTTACCAGCCCTCTGGCCAACCTTGGGTCTTCCATCTGGTCACAAATGGCCACCTTGTAGCCCTGTTCTATCAGGCGGGCAATATAATTTTCTGCCGCGTGATACGGCACCCCGCACATCGGCTGGGCATCGGCACTGCGGCTGCGCGATGTCAACTGAATATCCAGCGCTTTGGCGCCGACTATCGCGTCATCACCAAACATTTCATAAAAATCACCCATACGGTAAAACAGCAAACAATCCTGATATTGCTGCTTTATCGCATTATACTGCTCTTGCATAGGGGTAAGCCCCGATTTATCCGCTTTTGCCACAATACACCTCTGTTTATATAAAAAGCCTTACAAAAACACGTAAAATTTTACTTTGCAAACTGCCCAAAATGTATTACAATAAAGCATAGCATATACTTTGGGGGCAGCCGCTGCCAAAAATATCATAGCCTTATAAAGTTCGGCAGGGGTGGTGGTTTTTCCTGCCGGCAAAGTGCAGCAGATGACCCCTATTTTTTACAGAGAGGTGCTTTTTTTGATGACTGACAAATATAACGCCGGCAGCAACACCGGCAAAAAAATTATGCGCGGCTTTAGGCACGCCGTTATAAATTACGGCCTGTTGGATAATGCCGACGGCGTAATGGTGGGGTTATCCGGCGGCAAAGACAGCCTTACCCTGCTGCTTATGCTAAAGCTGTTTTTGCGTGGCTCTAAATATAAATACCCGCTGGCAGCCGGCCACATAGATTTGGGCTTTGGCGGTGATGTTGCCGCCTTGCAGCGCTTTTGCGATGAGCTGGAGGTGCCGCTGTTTGTGGAACATACGCAGATAAGTCAAATTGTGTTTGACTACCGCGAAGAACAAAACCCCTGCTCGCTTTGTGCCAATATGCGCCGCGGTGCGCTTAATAATCTGGCGGTAAAGCACGGCTACCCCAAGGTAGCACTGGGGCATCATCTGGATGATGTTGCCGAAACCGTGCTGCTGAATATGTGCTTTAATGCCACTGTGGATTGCTTTAAGCCCAAAACGTGGCTTTCTAACCGCCAAATAGAGGTTATACGCCCGCTGATATACGTTGATGAGCGCACCATAAGCAGCTTTGCCCGCCAGCAGGCCCTGCCGATAATAGATAGCTGCTGCCCGGCCAACGGGCGCACCAAACGCCAGGATATGAAGGAAACACTTACCGCCGTGCAGGACTTTGCACCGCAGGCCAAACAGCGCATTTTGGCTGCTTTGCAGCATTTGCCCGGCAACGACTGGCACGACAGCCTGAAAAAACGCCCCGATACCAACCACAAGGAGCAAACCAATGATATTAGTAAGTAAATGCCTTACCGGGGCACCCTGCCGCTACAACGGCAAGGGCAAACCCAACCCGGCGGTTATCGACTTTTTGGCCGGGCTTACACCGGGCCGCGACTATATGCTCATCTGCCCGGAATGTGACGGCGGCCTGCCAATACCGCGGGCAGGCGGCGAAATTTGCGGCGGTACGGCTGCCGATGTTTTGGCGGGGCGTGCCACCGTGCAAAACAGCAGCGGCGTCGATTACACGGCAGGCTTTGTAAAGGGCGCCCGGCTTGCTGCCGGGCTGGCCAAACAAACCGGTGCTGCGGCAGCCCTGCTAAAAGAAAAAAGCCCCAGTTGCGGCGTACATCTGGTGCATAACGGTAAATTTGATGACGGCCTGACTGCCGGGCAAGGCGTTACCGCCTACCTGCTTGCCCAAGCCGGCGTGCAGCTTTTTAACGAGAATGAGTTGGCTGAGCTGGCAGCTTTTATCAAAATAAAATAATATAAAAAGCGTTTGCCAACCTGCGGCAAACGCTTTTGTTTTACAAATATTTTAGTAAATAATTTTTTCCCACGGGAACTCGCTGCGGCCAAAGTGACCGTAAGCAGCCGTAGCCGCAAATATCGGGCGCTTTAAACCCAAAGTTTCAATAATGCCGCGGGGTGTCATATCAAAGTCCGCACGAATTTTAGCGGCAATTTCCGCATCGCTCATTTTGCCAGTACCAAAGGTTTCTACCATAACCGACACCGGCTCAGCCACGCCAATGGCATAAGCAAGCTGAATTTCCAGACGGTCTGCCAAGCCGGCAGCCACGCAGTTTTTGGCAATGTAACGTGCCATATACGATGCCGAACGGTCTACCTTGGTTGCATCCTTACCGGAAAAGCAGCCGCCGCCGTGCCGCGCCATACCGCCGTAAGTATCCACTATAAGCTTGCGCCCGGTAAGGCCGCTGTCTCCCTGCGGGCCACCTATTACAAAGCGCCCGGTGGGGTTAATATGATACACGGTATCAGCATTTAACAGCTCTGCCGGCAACACCTTTTTTATCAGCTTGTTTTTAAGCTCCTCACGCAGCTCCGCGGTAGAAATTTCCGGGTTATGCTGCGCCGATACAACCACCGCCGGTATAGCGCAGGGGTTACCGTTTTCGTCATATTCCACCGTTACCTGGGCTTTACCGTCGGGGCGCAGCCAGCTAAGCTCACCGCTTTTACGCAGGCGGGTAAGCTCTCTGGTAAGGGCGTGTGCCAGCATAATCGGCATCGGCATAAGCTCCGGGGTTTCGCGGCAGGCATAGCCAAACATCAACCCCTGATCTCCGGCGCCGCCAACGTCTACGCCCAGCGCAATATCACTGCTTTGCTCATCAATGTTGGTAAGCACCGCGCAGGTATCCGCGTCAAAGCCCATATCAGACCCCGTATAGCCGATCTCGCGGATAGTATCGCGCACCACCTTGGGGATATCGATATAACCGGCAGTGGTAATTTCACCGCCGACCAAAACCATACCGGTGTTGGTAAAGGTTTCGCAGGCCACACGAGATTCAGCGTCCAGCGTAAGTGCCGCGTCAAGTATAGCGTCGGATATTTTATCGGCAACTTTATCGGGGTGCCCTTCGGTAACCGATTCTGATGTAAAAATTCTGTTCATTTAGGTTCCTCTTTAAAATTAAAAACTTATTAAAGGCGGCCCTTTAACCAAGGCGCACCGCCGCTTTATCCAAAATAAAATCCGCCGTTTGGCGCTTGCTGCCCCAGGGGCTTTCTATCCGGCTACCGTCGGCACCAAAAATTATCACCTGATTGGTATCAACGTCAAAACCGGCATCAGCGCGGCTTACATCGTTGGCCACCAGCATATCGGCATTCTTTTTTTGCAGCTTTATACGCGCATATTCCTCCACGTTGTTGGTTTCGGCCGCAAAGCCCACCAGCACCTGCTGCTTTTTACGGCTGCCCAGCGTTGCCAGAATATCCGGATTTTTTACCAGCCGCAGCGTCATTTCGTCGTTATCGGCTGTTTTCTTTATCTTATGGTCTGCAACCTCGGCCACGCGGTAATCCGCCACAGCCGCCGCCATTATCACCATATCACGGTTATCAAATTCGGCGGTAACGGCATCAAACATTTGCTGCGCACTGTTTACGCGCACCACCTGCACACCTTGGGGCGCCGGCAAATTAACCGGGCCGCTTACCAGCAGCACATCGGCACCGCGCGCCGCAGCAGCTTCGGCCAGGGCATAACCCATTTTACCGGAGCTTCGGTTGGTGATGTAGCGCACCGGGTCTATCGGCTCGGCAGTGGGGCCGGCAGTTATTAACAGCTTTTTGCCGGCGTAATCCTGCTTGGGCAGCAACAGTTCGGTAAGCGCCTGTTTTATCACATCAACAGCGGGCAGCTTACCCACACCGGTGGTGCCGCACGCCAAACGCCCCTTGGCCGGGGGTAAAATATGCCAGCCACGCTTGGCCAGCACCTGCAAATTGGCCTGAGTAGCCACGTTATTAAACATTTTGGTATTCATAGCGGGCGCAATAAAGCACGGGCAATCAGCCGCCAGCACTGTAGATGTCAGTGCGTCATCGGCAATGCCCGCCGCAATTTTTGCAATGATGTTAGCTGTGCCCGGCACAATAGCCAGCAGGTCGGCACCATCTGCCGAATCAATATGCACAATGCCCCAACCCGGCCCGGTTACAAATTCCTGCTGAACAACAGGGTTGCCGGTAAGCGCCTGCAAAGTCACCGGAGAGATAAACTCGGCGGCGTGGGCTGTCATAATGCAATGCACATTGGCCCCCTGACCACAAAGCCAACTGGCAATATCTGCCGCTTTGTAGGCGGCAATGCCTCCGCTTATGCCCAAAACGACCTTTTTGTTAGCAAACATATTTTTTAAGCCTCTGTTTTGGTTTATTCTTCGGGGTAGGTATCCCAGGTAACAATATCGTCGTTAATTTCGTGCAGAGCCATAGAAACCGGGTTTACCTTGCCCGACCTTGTAAGCTCCGGCTCGTTAAGGTTTATCTGGCGGGCGCGCTTGGCCGCTGCCACAATAAGCTCATACTTAGAATCCGACTTGGTATCAATACTGTCGATATAGGGTTTGTTCATTAAAAAAGCCTCCTGTTATATTGCTTATTCGCCGTCTATAATACGGCGGATAGTGGCCACCGTGGTTTGCAAATCATCGTTTACCACCGTATGGTCATAATATATCCGCTGGGCAAATTCATATTCCAGACATTTTTGGCGTTTGGCAATTTCTTCCGCCGAATCCGTCTGGCGGCCCTGTAAACGGCGCAGCAATTCTGCCTCGCTGGGCGGGGCTAAAAATACCAGCACTGCCTGCGGCATCAGCTTTTTTACCTGAAGCGCACCGTTAGTGTCAATTTCTAAAATTACATTTTTGCCCGCCGCCAAAATATCGTTTACCACACTTTTAAGCGTACCGTAGTAATGCTCATAAACCTTGGCCCATTCCAAAAATTCGCCGCGTTCTATGCGCTCTTTAAAATCTTCTTCGGTCAAAAAATAATAGTGGCGGCCGTTTACCTCGCCGGCGCGCGGCGCTCTGGTGGTTGCCGAAACCGACACCGCCAGATCATCCGCTCCGTCTAACAAGGCTTTGCAAACCGTGCCCTTACCCACGCCCGAAGGCCCGGATATTACATAAAGCGAGGTCGCTTTAGTCATCACAATCCTCCAAACCGGCTGTGTTGTCCACAAAACGGTGAGAAACAGTTTCGGGCTGAACCGGCGACAAAACAACGTGGCCGCAGTTCATAATAATAACCGAACGGGTGCGGCGGCCATAGGTAGCATCAATAAGCAGGCCACGCTCTTTTTTAGCGTCATCAATAATTCTTTTGATCGGTGCGGAATCCGGGCTTACAATAGCCACTACGCGCTCTGCTGCAACCATGTTACCAAAACCAATGTTAATCAAAGTAGTCATAAAATAATCTCCCCTTCTCCTTGCCCCCACAAGGATTTAAAATTTTGTTATTTATTTAGTTTTTTTAGCAAATCTTCTCGCTGGCGAACACCCAGCCCCCGTATACGGCGAACCTCGTCGATACCGACTTCTTCCATAATACGGGCAGCCGTTATTTTGCCCACCTGCGGCAGACTTTCTAACGCATACTTAACGCGTGTTTTGGCAATAACATCATCGTCATCTGCCATAGCCAAAAGGTCAGCCATAGTAAGGCTGCCGTCTTTTAACTGTACGCGTATTTGGGCGCGGCGAGCGCGCACCTGTTGAGCTTTTTTAAGACCATCCAGCTTTTGTTCAGCCGATAGCGTTGGCATAACTACCATTGTAAAACAACCTTTCCAAGTGGATTTCGGATAATATCCGATTGGGGAAGCCCGCTAAGAAAAGCTTCCATAAAAATTATAGCGCAAAAACTATAAAGTAATATGGTGTCTGCTGCGGCAAAAATTATTCCAGGTTTTGTATTTGTTCCCTTATTTTTTCCAGTTCACTTTTAGCCTCTATAACCAACTGGCTGATATCCAGACAATTAGCCTTAGAGCCTATGGTATTAACCTCGCGATTAATTTCCTGCAACAGAAAATCCAGCTTGCGACCGCAAGCTGCATCACCCTGCAACAAGTCGGCAAGCTGCTTTAAATGGCTGTTCAGGCGTACAAGTTCTTCATTAACGCAGGCATGGTCGGCAAAATAAGCAACTTCGTTGGCCAGCCTTACCTCGTCTACCGGCGCCACACCGCTCAAAAGCTCGGTTATACGCGCCGTAAGCTTCTTCTGATAATCGGCGGCAACGTTTTCGGCCAGCTTTTCAATACGGCTTACATAAGCTGTTACCGTATTGCGGCGGCCCACAAGGTCGGCACACAGGCGTTCACCCTCTAACCGGCGCATAGCCGCAAAGGCTGCCAGCGCATCACCCAAGGCTGTATGCAAAACCGCCCCTATTGCCTCAATATCATCTGCCGCTTTTTCTGTAACCAATACGCCCGGCAAGCGCAGCAGCCCGCTTACCGTCAAATCATTGGAACGTGATGTTCTGGCTGCTATTTGCCCGGCAGCCAAAACATAGGCGGCTGCCAACTCAACATCAGCATTAACGGTAGGTAAACATTCCCCAACTGTTTCTACCTGAATATAAACATCAATTTTGCCGCGCGCTGCCACTTCGGCAATACGGCTTTTTACAGCCTGCTCCAGCGGCATAGTAGACCTTGGCCCGTGTATGGCAACCTCTAAAAAACGGTTATTGACGGATTTAAGCTCCACCGTGATTTTGTAACGTTCATCAGCGGCCTCGCCCCGACCAAACCCCGTCATACTGTTTACCATAACACACCCCCGTCTAATATCGGCATAATCATCCCAATTATTTGGTAATTATTCGCCTGTAAAATAAAAAATCCTGCTTGTTGCGCAAATATTTTATCTATTTTGCCTAATTTACTGCTTGTTTTTAGTAAAAAAGTGCGCTACTATATAATTGGTAAAATTTTTGCACATTACAGGAGGCTGCTATGCCCTTTGACAGTTTAACCTTATCTGCCGCTGCCCACGATACCGATGTGCTGGTTGGCGGCAAAATAAACAAAATTCACCAGCCCGACAAATATTCGGTGCTGCTGCGCTTTTTTACGCCCAACGGCAATTTTAAGCTGCTGCTTTGCGCCCACCCCACCGCCGGCCGCCTGCAGCTAACCGACCGCACCTATGCCAACCCTGCCAAGCCGCCGCTGTTTTGTATGGTGCTGCGCAAGCACTTAGACAGCGCCAAGCTTATCGGCATAACACAACCGCCGGGAGAACGTGTGGTTAAGCTTGATTTTGCTGCCCACAACGAAATCGGTGAGGACACCCGCCGTACCCTGATACTGGAAATTATGGGCAAGCACAGCAATCTTATACTTACCGATACCGACACCGGTATTATTATCGACGCTGCACGCAGATATTCTCACAATGTTTCGCGCTACCGCGAGGTGTTGCCCAATGTAGAATATCTGGCACCGCCGCCGTCTGAAAAGCCCCTGATCTACAGCTTTAATGATGCCGACGAGCTGGCCCAGACAATGCTGGCAGGAGATTTGACCCTGCCGCCGGACAAGCTGCTGTTTAGCTGCACCAGCGGCATATCGCCGTATCTGGCAAAAGAGCTTTGCCTTAATGCCCGGCTTAACCTTAGCAGCAACAGCGAGGAGCTTGGTGCCTACGATTTTAACCATTTGTATGCCACTTTGCAGGTGCTTAAAAAAACTATTGCCGACAACAAATTTGCGCCGGTTTTAATTGGCACAACCGATTTTTATGTTCTGCCGCCGGCAAACGGCGCTGCCTGCACCTGCTGCCCCACTATCAGCGCCGCGCTGGATGAATTTTATCAGGCGCAGGAGGACGCTCAGACTTTTACTGCCGAACGCAACCGCCTGCAAAAGCTGCTGGCCAAAGAGCAACAGCGCCTGGTAAAAAAGCTGAAGTTAGAGCAAACCGATTTAAACGAAGCATTATCGGCGGAAAAATATAAAAATGCCGGTGACCTGCTTACCGCCTATTTGCACTTGGTAACGCCGGGTGCCACCGAAATTGAACTGCCCGATTTTTATGAACCGGACAAAATGGTAAAAATACACCTTAAACCGGAACTTTCGGCGGCCGAAAACGCCAAACGGTTTTTTCACCGGTATAATAAGGCTAAAAAAACGGAACGCCAGCTAAAAGAGCATATCAGCACCAACAGCGACGAGCTGGCCTATGTAGAAAGCCTGCAAAACGCTCTGGCCGATGCCGAAAGCGTAGCGGATATTGCCCCGGTGCGCCGCGAACTGCAAGCAGCCGGCTACTTAAAGGCGGACAAAAATGTGCCTAAGCAAAAGGCCGATCATCAACTGACGGAACCGCGCCAATGCCTTACCACCGACGGTTTTACCGTTTGGTTAGGGCGCAACAACCGCCAAAACGACCGACTTACCACCAAGCTGGCCGACCCCGATGATATTTGGCTGCACACGCAAAAAATTCCCGGCAGCCACGTTATTTTGCGGCACCAACCGGGCCGTCCCTTTAGCGATACCGCCCTGTTAGAAGCTGCCCAATTAGCCGCCGCCCACAGCAAGGCCCGCACTGCCGACAAGGTGCCGGTAGACTACACCACCGTTAAAAACGTAAAAAAGCCCAACGGTGCCAAGCCCGGTATGGTAATTTACTTTGAACAGCAGACCCTTTATGTTACCCCCGGAGATATACCGGCCAAAAACGACTGAAACAGCAAAGCCCCTCTTTTTAAGAGGGGCTTTTTTTACTATTTACTATTTTTTTTACTGTTTTCTTTACTTTTTCTCTGCTTCTTCCGGCACAAATTCTAAATGCGCCAGCGCATAACGCAATGCCATACACATCAACTCATTACGAGAATGGGCACTTTTGCCGGCCAATTCATCAAAAGCCTGCTGTATATCACGCTCCATACGCAAGGTTATTATTGTATGCGTATCAGCCTTTTTATCATAATTTTTATGACGAACTACAAATTTTTCAGTCATAACACACCCCCACGTCAAGTTTATATGTTTATTATAGTTGATCTTTGTTGACTTTAGTATCATATATTATTATAATATAAATATATAATATAATAATATATTTATATTACGGGAGGTAAACTTATGGCTAATATACTGGAAGAACTTTACAACGGCGAGCTTTATCCGGCGGAAAATTTTACCAGTTTAAGTGATGAATACCGCCAACTTCGCCGCAAGAACTTTATTTTGCACACAGATTTTATTCAAAAGCTGCAACAACTGGAACCGCCGCTCGACGAGGAATTTATTACAATAATAGACGAACAAATAAAGGAAATTCCCTTGCAATTTTATGCAGCATTTGCCGCCGGGTTTAAAACCGGTGCCAAAATTATGGTAAAAGTTTTTGACGACGAACAATAAATTCAGTCTGCGGCATTGACAACGCCACCCGACAGGCGTATAATACAAACAAATGAACATTTGTTCATTTGTTAATACAACCTACCGGGAGGTACCGCTTTATGTGCAATCATCATAAACATAACCATAAACATACCGATGGCTGTTGCTGCGGCCACGAACACGAGCATCACCACGAGCATAGTTGCTGCGAACATAAACACGAACATCACCACGAACACCACCACGAAAGCTGCGGCTGCGGCTGCGGTCACGACCATAACCATGAGCCGGAACACGGCGAGCTGCCCAAGCTGCTGATAGGTGCAGGCTTGTTTGCCATAGGTTTGCTGCTCAAAATATCGGCGGCACCTGCGTGGCTTGCCATTGCCACACTGGCCGCAGCCTACCTGTGGTTAGGCGGCAACGTGTTGCTCAGCGCCGGGCGCAACATTGTACATGGCCATATATTTGATGAAAACTTTTTAATGAGCATTGCTACCCTTGGTGCCTTTGCCATACAGGAATACCCCGAAGCAGTTGGCGTAATGCTGTTTTACCGCATTGGCGAATATTTTGAGGACAAAGCCTGCGCCCAAAGCCGCAAGCAGATTATGCAGGCTGTGGATATGCGCCCCGATGTGGTAAACCGCCTGACCGCTGCCCAAAGCGACCAAACCGAGGAAATACCGGCCGCCGCTGCTGCCGTCGGTGATTTGCTGCTGATACGCCCCGGTGACCGTATACCGCTGGACGGTGTTATAGTTAACGGCTCCGGGCGGCTTGATACATCGGCGCTGACGGGCGAACCCAAGCCGCGACACGTTCAGCCGGGCAGCAAGGTGTTATCCGGCTGCCTAAACATTAACGGGCGCCTGATATTGCAGGTAGAAAAACCACTGGCAGAATCTATGGTAACGCGCATTTTGCAATCGGTAGAAAATGCCGCCGAAACCAAGCCGCAAATAGACCGCTTTATAACCCGGTTTGCCCGCGTGTACACCCCTGTTGTGGTGGTGCTGGCGCTGCTGGTAGCCCTGCTGCCGCCCCTGCTGTTTAAGGCATCGTTTGCATATTGGCTTAAAACCGCCCTTACCTTTTTGGTTATAAGCTGTCCCTGCGCGCTGGTGCTTTCGGTACCGCTGGCCTACTTTGCCGGCATTGGTGCAGCTTCGGCCAAAGGCATTTTGTTTAAAAGCGGTCTGGCTATGGAAAACATCGGCCGGCTTAAAGCCGTAGCCTTTGATAAAACCGGCACCCTTACCCTTGGGCAATTTGCCGTACAAACTGTTTTGCCCGCTGCCGACATATCTGCCGACGAACTGTTAGCCACCGCCGCCGCCTGTGAAGCTGCCAGCACCCACCCTATTGCAGCCAGCATAACCGCCGCCGCCAATGCTGCCGGGCTTAAACACCTGCCCGCCGACAACATTCAGGAGTTGGCCGGCATGGGCATAACCGCCAAAATAAACGGCCAAAACGTGCTTTGCGGCAATCACCGGCTTATGCAGCAGTTTGACATTAACCTTGATGCCTGCCATGAATACGAAGCCGCTACCGAGGTTCTTATAGCAATAAACGGCAAATTTTGCGGCCAAATAATTATTGCCGACACTATTAAAGATGACACCCCTAAAGCCGTAGCCGAGCTTAAACAACAGGGGCTGCACGTTTGTATGCTTACCGGTGATGCCGAATACACTGCCGCCGCCGTAGCCGAGGCCATAGGTGTTGATGAAGTACACGCCCGCCTGCTGCCGGACGATAAACTGGCCGCGCTTGCCGAAATACGCCAACGTCGGGGTGCTGTAATGTTTGTCGGGGATGGCATAAACGATGCACCGGTGCTGGCCGGTGCCGATATTGGTGCCGCTATGGGCAGCGGTGCCGATGCCGCCATAGAAGCTGCCGATGTGGTCTTTATGAATTCGAACACCACCGCCGTGCCCGGGGCCATAAGCATTGCCCGCGCTGCCAACCGCATTGCCCGCCAAAATGTAGTTTTTGCACTGACAATAAAAGCTGCCATAATGCTGGTTGGTCTGTGCGGCCACGCCAATATGTGGCTGGCTGTTTTTGCCGATACCGGCGTTGCCATGCTGTGTCTGCTAAATTCCGTAAAAATACTGCACCGCAAATAATTTTGCCGATAACGGGGCGCCGCAAGCGCCCTGTTTTTTTTGTAAAAAAATGCAATGTTAATTATCAGTTTACAAACAGTACGTATAATAGGAAAGTTAACTAAAAAGACGACAGAAAGAATATTATCTGCACTGCCGCCGGGTTTGACAATCAAACTTTAGATTATAACTATTTTAAAGGAAGGCGATGCTAATGGAAGAACTTAGTACTAACAATGTTAATTGGCGCAAAATTGTATTTATCATCGGCGTTATGGTATCGGGCGGCTTTATAACCATGCTTAACCAAACCGTGCTTACCCCGGCCCTGCCCAGCATTATGGCAGAGATGAACGTTACAGCCAACGTTGGCCAGTGGCTTACTACGGTTTTTTTGCTGGTTTCGTCGGTAATGATACCTATAACGGCGTTTTTTATTGACAAATTTACCACACGCAAGCTGTTTATCGGCGCAATATGCATTTTTGCCACCGGCTCACTGCTGTGTGCAATGTCCGGCAGCTTTGCCGTTATATTGGTGGGGCGCATTTTGCAGGCTTCGGGTGCAGGCATTATGATGCCGCTGTGCCAAACGGTTACCATGCTGCTGGTGCCCTTTGAAAAGCGCGGCACGGCTATGGGGCTTATCGGCCTGGTTATGGGCCTGGCACCGGCCATTGGGCCTACACTTTCCGGCTGGGTTATAGACGTGTTTAGCTGGCACATTATGTTTTATGTAATCGTAATTTTGGCGGTAATAGATATTGTGCTGGCCTACGCCGTGTTGGAAAACGCCACACGCCCCGGCAACCCCAAGCTGGACACACCGTCGGTAATATATTCCAGCTTAGGCTTGTCGCTGTTTTTGTTCGGGTGCAGTTCAGCCGGCGATTTGGGCATATTTAACCCCACCACCATCGGCTGCCTGCTGGGCGGTGTGCTGGTAATTACCGTGTTTGTTGTACGTCAGCTAAAGCTGGAAACACCGTTTTTAAACCTGCGTATTTTGGTACACCCCGAATTTACGCTGGCCACGGTTATCGTTATGATTTTAAACGCCGCGCTGATTTCCGGCACGGTAATGCTGCCCATATTTATGCAGAACATTCAGGGCTTCAGCGCTATGCAGTCCGGTTTGGTAATGCTGCCGGGCGCAATTTGTATGGCTGTCTTTAATATGGCATCGGGCTATATATTTGATAAACAGGGCCCCCGCCGACTGGCTGTTATCGGTATTTCGCTGCTGTCAATTTCGGCGCTGTGCTTCAGCTTTATCCAGCCGGGCATACCGTTTGCCGCCATCTGCTTTATTTATACTATGCGTATGGCCGGCATTTCTCTGGCTATGATGCCGATTACCACCTGGGGGCTTAACAGCCTTAATAACGCCGTTATGGCGCACGGCACGGCCATAAACAGCACACTGCGGCAGGTGGCAGGCTCTATCGGTACAACATTTTTCGTCGCCGTTATGACGGGCTTTGCCGCTCTTAAAGCCGACGAGGGCTATGTAGCATCTAACCTGTACGGCATACATGTTTCGTTTGATATTATTACGGCTATGTGCCTGCTGGCGCTGGTGCTTACGCTGGTGTTTGTTAAGGGCAGCACCAAACCGGCCGCTAATTAAACAATCATCTGTAACAAAAAAAATCTTACTCCGCGGCTCTGCCATAAGAGTAAGATTTTTTATTTTGCCTGATTTTGTTAAGCGAACACCTTGGGCGGCGCAGCTTTTTATTTTGTTTCAATCAAGGCTGAACAAACGTTTATCTATTCCCGCCCACCGCCCTATATACGCCCTGCTGCGCGGCTTTTTTGCAAGGTTACACACCTAAAGCCAAGGAATTGCAAGAGTGGTACAGATAATTTTCTTAGAATACCAGAAGGGCAAATGTGCGCCAGATGCAAGCACGACACAGCAGATATGCCGCTATTGTCAATTCCGATATAACAAGCCGCGCTAAAGTGGGGCTTATCTATTCCCGCCCACCGCCCTACATACGCCGTGCGGCGCGGCTTTTCAGAACACAGTTTCTCAGAAAACGTTTGTTAGAATACCAGAAGGGCAAATGTGCGCCAGATGCAAGGAGTGATTGTATTTTGTCGAGCAAGCTGCACTGATAGTGCGCGTCGCAAGAAAAATGCAAGCACGACAAAGTAGATATGCCGCTATTGCCGGTTACGCTCCCAAAGTCAAGGAATTGCAAGAGTGGTACAGATACGCGAAGTCAGTTGACGAATCGCCGGAGGCGTACTAAAGTACGCCGACAAGTGAGGAGACTGACGACAAAGTAG
>CAZMTO010000011.1:0-49400 GCA_964569265.1 uncultured Peptococcaceae bacterium
CAAGAGTGCCTTAGATTTAGGTGAGTACGGCTGCGCAGGCACCCATACGGGCACAGGCGATTTAGGCGCACTGATAGTACGCCGCTGAGCGAAAAATTATATGACACAGCAGATGGGGTGCTATTGTCCCTTCTGGGGTGCTATTGCCCCTTCCGGGTCAATCCCGCAGCATAATCTTCGCCAACCCGCCTTATACTCCCCGCCCCCACAATCAATACCAAATCACCGTCGGTAACAATATCATCAAGAGTAGACAATACATCTTCGGCCGTGGCCGCATAATATACGGGCAACTGCGGTGTATGCTTTTGCACCGCCTTAGCCAGCGCCGCCGAACTTACCCCCGGTATCGGCGCTTCAAACGCCGGGTAAATTTCGTTCAGTACCAAAACATCGGCCATACCAAAGCACGCCGCAAATTCATCAAACAGCAACTGCGTGCGGCTAAAACGGTGCGGCTGAAACACCACTACCAGACGGTTTTTGGCCACATTGCGGGCGCCCGCCAGCAGGGCGGAAATTTCACTGGGGTGGTGCGCGTAATCATCGTACACGCAAATACCACGCTGTTTATCTTCTCCCAGCAGCTCAAAACGGCGGCCGGTGCCTCTAAATTCCGCCAGCCCGGCAGCAATGTCCGCAAAGGCAAAACCCTGGCTGTGCAGCGCCGCCACAGCACCCAGCGCATTTTTCACATTATATTCGCCCGGCACATTAAGCTTAAGCTCGCCCAGCAGCTCCCCGTGATAATATACATCGGTGCGGCTGCCAATGCCGTCAAAATGTATTTCTCCGGCGGTATAATCGGCGGCCGGGTTGTTTACCGCAAAGCTGATATGCTCTGCCGTAAGCTCCGGCTCCATATCTGCCAAAATTTCACAATCCAAACCAATAACCGCTTTGCCCTCCGGCGGCAACTGTTCAATAAACTGCTTAAACGCCGCTATCAGGTTTTGCATACTGCCGTAATGGTCAAGATGGTCGTTTTCTATATTATTTACTACGGCTATTTTAGTCGGCAGCAGCAAAAAAGAGCCGTCACTTTCATCGGCCTCGGCTACCATATAATCGCCGACACCCCAGCAGGAATTTGCCCCGATATTAGCCAACACACCGCCCACCACAATCGTCGGTGACTGTTTAAGGTGCAGCAGAGCAGTGCCTATCATACCGGTGGTGGTGGTTTTGCCGTGCGCACCGGCCACCGCAATGCCGCGGCGCATAGCCAGCATATCCGCCAGCAGCTCCGCACGCGATAATATGCGTATGCCGCGGCGCTCAGCTTCGGCAAACTCCGGGTTATCCGGCTTTATTACCGATGAATACACCAGCATATCCACATCTTCGGCCAAATTAGCCGCCGAATGGCCTATATATACCGTAACGCCCAAATCAGCAAGGGTTTCGGTCATATTGCTCATCACAACGTCTGACCCTGATACTTTAACATCCCAGCCCACCAAAATACGGGCCAGGGCGCTCATACCTATACCGCCCACACCGACAAAATGTACACGTCTTCCAAAATCCAACAAATCGTTTCCCCCTATATCGCGGCAAGCCGCGCTGTTATCTGCTTTTTATTATCGACGCAGCCTCGGCCACAATATTTTCGGCTGCCGTTTGTTTGCCAAGCCCCTTACAGGCTTTAGCCATCTGTTGGTTTAATTGTATATCAAAAAGCGCATTTTGTAAAGCCGCCGCCAAACTGTTGGCATTAAGCTCGACATCTTTTATAACCACTGCCGCCCCTACATCGGCAAAGCAGGCTGCATTATGTGCCTGATGATCACCTGCCGCAAAGGGATAAGGCACCAGCACCGCCGCCCGGCCCACCGCCGCCAGCTCCGCCAAAAACGATGCCCCGGCCCGCGCCACAACAACATCGGCTGCCGCCATAGCGTATTCAATATGCTCCAAATACGGCAGCAACAGGTAGCCGCCGCCCTCCTCAACCGAATACGGCACACCGTTTTCAGCCAGTGCCGCCACAGTTTCGTCAAACAGCTTTTCGCCACACAAATGCACTATCTGCACACCTTTAGCCAGCAAATCTGCCGCCGCTGCCGCCAGTGCCATATTTAACTGCCGCGCCCCCTGGCTGCCGCCGCAAAGCAGCAAAACCGGCTTATCTGCCTTTAAACCCAAACGGCGCAGCCCCTCGGCTTTATCTGCCGCCAAAACAGCCCGGCGCACCGGCAGCCCGGTAAGCACCGTATGTTTTGCCACCTCGGCAGGCAACCCGTTTATCGGGAAGGTTATACACAAACGGCTTACCTTGCCGCTTAAAAGGCGGTTGGTTTTACCCATAACGGCATTTTGTTCGTGCAGCAGGGTCGGCACACCCAGCTTTTCGGCCGCCAACAACAGCGGGCCGCAGGCATAACCGCCCGTGCCCACCACAATATCCGGCTTAAAATCGCGTATAGCGCGCTTAGCCTCGCGCACACCTGCCATATTTTTGGCCAGCACCCCCAGCAGCTTTACAGGGTTTTTGCTGGTAAGCCCCGCCACCGAAAGCGGCAGAAAATCATAACCGGCAGCAGTTGCCAGCTTATGCTCCATACCGTTGGCATTGCCGGCATACAAAATGCTGCTGCCGGGGTATTTGGCTGCTATCGCCTCGGCAATGGCCAACGCCGGGTAAATATGCCCGCCGGTGCCGCCGCCGCTGATCATCATTCGCATAGGGATCAATCCATTTCCGTCACAAATTGTTTTATGGTATTACAAAATATTGCTGCGGTGCTTTAGTTTACCGCTGTTTTTCGGCAAATTTGGATATATTAAGCAGCACGCCGATAGATGCCAGCGATATTACCAGCGATGTGCCGCCGTAGCTGATAAACGGCAGCGTAATACCGGTAACCGGCAGCATACCCAAAGTAATAGCAATATTTACCAGTGCCTGAATAGTTATCATCAGCGTTAAGCCGGTAGCCATCAGGCGGCCAAAATAGTCTTTTACACGCAGAGCAATGGTAAGCCCGCGCCACGTAAACAGGGCAAACAGCAACAGCAGCAGGGCACCCAGCAACAAGCCGCCTTCTTCTACCACAATGGCAAAAATAAAGTCGGTGTGCCGCGCCGGCAGATAATACCACTTGGCGCCGCCCTGCCCCAGGCCCACGCCCATTAAACCGCCGCTGCCAATAGCCAACAGCGACTGTACCACCTGATAACCGTCGCCGTAATAATCGGCCCATGGGTCTAAAAAGCTGGTACGCCGGTTCATACGGTACTGATATTTTTCCGGCAGCACCATAGCCGCCAGCAGCATACAGCCTATGCCTACCAGCCCCGCTAAATATCGCTTTTTTATACCGCCGATATACAGCAAAAAAAAGCCTGCCCCCGCCATTACTATAGCCGAACCCAAGTCGGTTACGGCCACCACAATGCAGGATACGCCCAGCAGGGCAAAAAAGCCTATGCAGCGGCTTTTTACCAACGGCACATTTTGGTAAAATTCATCTCTGAACATCATATCGGGCTTTACAAGCTGCTTACACAATATTACCAGCATCGAAAGCTTCATAATCTCGGACGGCTGCAAGCGTACCGGCCCGAATTTTAACCAGCGCACCGACCCGCCGCCATCATCGCCCAGCGGTGTAAACAGCATTAGCCCCATAGCCAGCAACCCGGCAAAAAATATCGGCCACGCCAATTTGCCGTATATTCGATAATCAATTTTTACCGCCACCAGCATTGCCACCAAGCCCACCGCAATGTTAAGCATCTGCCGCTTTAAATAATAAAAGGAATCACCCTTGTCGTATGCGGCATCGTACTGGCTGGCAGATAACACCATTACCAGCCCAATGCAGCACAAAATAAGCACAATAACAAACAGCCAGTAATCTATGTGGCCTTTTTTGGCAGCGCCCTTACGCAATGCGATTCCTCCTTTTTTCAGTTTTATTAAATTTTTTCAGTTTTATTAAAATTTTATATTTATAATTTTAGCCTTTGTAATTAAGCTTATGCAAAATACAGCCGCTATATTACCGCGCCAGCTTTTGCACCAACTGCTTAAACATTTCGCCGCGTTCTTCAAAGCAGGTAAACATATCCCAGCTTGCGCACGCCGGAGAAAGCAAAACCTCGTCGCCCTTATCGGCAGCGGCAATAGCCAGCTTTACGCATTTTTCAAAATCCATACCGGCGTGTTCATAGCAGGTAATGCCGCCTTCGTACAAAGTTTGGGCAATGGTGTCGGCAGTTGCGCCCAGCAAAACAATGTGCTTAACCTTTTCTTTAATCAGAGGCAGCAGCGGATGAAAATCAGACTCTTTATTAAAGCCGCCCAAAATCAGCACACAGGGGCGTTCGCAGGCCAGCAGCGCCATAATCGTCGAATCCGGGTTAGTGCCCTTAGAATCGTTGATATAAAGCACACCGTTAAATTCTCCTACCGGCTCCTGCCGATGCTCCACACCCGGAAAATCCGCCAGCGCTGCGCGCACATAGCCCATATCTACACCCCAAAGCACTGCCATAGCAGCCGCCGCCAGGGCGTTTTCTAAATTATGCGGCCCTTTTATCAAAATGTCCGCCGCCGGCATAACCTCAACTTCCTGCCCGTCAAAACGCCAGATAACCTGCCCGTCACGCACAAACATACCTTCGGCAGGCTCCGCCTTGCGGCTAAAATATACCACGTGACCGCCAAGCCCGTCGGCATAGGCACGCACCGTTTCATCATCATAGTTAAGCACAGCAAAATCGTCGGCAGTTTGGTGGGCAAAAATTTTGCACTTTATGGCGCCGTAATTTTCCATAGTATGGTGACGATACAGGTGATCTTCGGTAAGGTTTAAAAATGCGGCAATATGCGCCTTAAAATCCACGGCACTTTCTAACTGAAAGCTGGAAAGCTCGGCCACCACCGCCGATGTTTCCGGCAAAGCTTCAATATCGCTGCAAAGTGCCGCACCGATATTGCCGCCAACCAATGCCTGCTGCCCGGCCTTTTGCAAAATATAGCCCAACAGTGTAGTGGTGGTGGTTTTGCCATTGGTACCGGTTATGGCCAAAAACGGGCTGTGCCCAAACTGATATGCCAGCTCCAGCTCACCGATAACAGGTACACCAGCCGCCTTTAAAGCGTCTACCACGGGTATTTCCAGCGGCACACCGGGGCTTATAACTGCCAGATCATACGCCGCCGCATCATCCGGCATACCGCCAAGGTGCAGCTTGGCGCCCGCCGCTTCCACATCACCGAGGTCGGGCAAATCAGCCGCTGTTTTATTGTCGGCCAGCACAGCGTTGGCACCCTTGCCGGCTAAAAATATCGCCGCTGCCCGGCCGGAAAGCCCCGCGCCGATAACCAAAACATTTTTATCCTTTAAATTTAACATCACTATACCTCCGAAAATTTTTCAACTTATACTCACAGCCAACAACTTACAACAATTTATATCAAAATTTTTTATTCTTGATAAACACCAAAGCAACGCCTTAGCTTAGGGCCAGCACCAGCAGGCCGCAAAGTATGCCTATGGCTGCCACCGTCCAAAAAACGGCCACAATGCGGGTTTCGGCCCAACCGCACATTTCAAAGTGATGATGCAGCGGACTCATTTTAAATATACGGCGGCCAAACAGCTTAAAGCTGGCAACCTGCAACATAACAGAAACCGCCTCGGCTATGTAAACCAGCCCCAGCAAAATAAACACAAATTCGGTTTTGGTTAAAATGGCCAGCGCAAACACCGCAGCGCCCAGCGCCAAACTGCCGGTATCACCCATAAACACCTTGGCAGGGTAGCGGTTATACAGCAAAAAGCCCAGCACACCGCCGGCCAATGCACCGGCAGCCGCCCCAAGTCCGGGGTAATCTATGGCTGTTGCCGGGGGTTGCAGGGCCGCCACCAGGCATATAAGCATATACGCCAGCAACACCAAAAAGCTTATACCGCCGGCCAAACCGTCTAAGCCGTCGGTTAAATTTACGGCGTTAACAATAAACACCATAGCTGTGGCCACCAGCGGATAAAACAGCCAGCCAAGCTCCCAATGCCAGCCCACAAGCGGTATTATCAGGTCGGTGCCGCGCCCCAGCCAGCTTTCTGCCAGATAAATAAACACAAAAGCGAACAAAAATTGCAGCACCAGCTTTTGCTTGGCCGTAAGCCCCAAAGACCGGTGCAGCATAATAATAATGCCGTCATCTACAATTCCTATAAGCTCAAAAAGCATCACCGCACCCACAAACAGCAGAACCGACGGCGATACACCGCCCAGCGCCAATGCCACAACCGCAGACGGCAGCAAAAATATTACGCCGCCCATAGTAGGCGTGCCCGATTTTATCAGGTGGCGTTTGGGGCCGTCCTCGCGGATAGTTTGTCCAAATTTTAGGTAATGCAGCCCGGCTATAAGCGGCCTGCCCAGTATGGCTGCCAGCACAAATGCCGCAGCCAGCGCCAGTAATGCGTTATACATTAAACCTGCCCTCCCGGGTAAAAAATGCTTTATTCAGCGGCCTTGCCGCCCAAAAATTCACGGGCTACGGCGCGGTCATCAAAGTCTAACACGCGGCCGTTAACCAACTGATAATCTTCGTGCCCCTTACCGGCTATCATCACCACATCGCCCGGCTGTGCCATAGCAATAGCCCGGCCAATGGCAGCACGTCTGTCCGGCTCTACCTCGTATTTAGCAGCACAGGCAGCTCCGGCTTCTTCAATACCGGCTTTAATTTCGTCGATAATAGCCAGCGGGTCTTCGGTACGCGGGTTATCCGACGTTACCACTGCTTTATCGGCCAGCGTAACTGCCAGCTTACCCATTATCGGGCGTTTGCCGCGGTCACGGTCGCCGCCGCAGCCAAACACACAAATCAGCTTGCCATCGGTACCGTGCAGCAGCTCACGCGCCGTATTAAGCACGTTTTCCAGCCCGTCAGGCGTGTGGGCATAATCCACCACCACCGTAAAGTCCTGCCCACAATCTACTTTTTCAAAGCGGCCCGGCACCTGCGGCACGTTAGCCAAATCTTCCAGCAAATCGGCAAGGTTAAAGCCCTGCGCAAGCATTACGCACAGCGCCGCCAAAGAATTATACACGTTAAATTTACCGCTGAGCGGCAGTTTGCCCGTATAGGTTTTTCCCTTATACAACAGCTCTACTTCGGTGCCGCCGGGCGTAAGCTTAAACGCCGTGGCACGCAGGTCTGCCGGTTTATCTACAGCATATGTCCAAAGCTGAGCGTGGCTGGCCGCAGCAAACTCCCCGGCATAAGGGTCATCCAGATTTACCACAGCAAAGCGGCCTTCTGCCCCGTCACGGTCTAACATACGGAACAGCTCCAGCTTGGCGTCCAAATAATCTTCTACCGTTTTGTGGTAATCCAAATGATCCTGCGTAAGGTTGGTAAATACAGCGCCGTCAAAATGCATAGCATCTACGCGCTTTTGCTTTAAGGCGTGGCTCGATACCTCCATCACCAAATGCGTACATTCTTCTTCTACCATCATATCCAAAAGCTCGGCCAAACGCAGCGGCTCCGGCGTGGTAGCTGCTGCCGGCAGGCGGCGGTCATCGCAGTAATTGCAAATGGTACCAATAAGCCCGCATTTAATTTGGCGGCAGCGCCACAAATAACGTATAAGATTGGTGGTGGTGGTTTTGCCGTTAGTGCCGGTAACCCCCACAACCTTCAGCTTTTTATCCGGAAAGTCATGCATAACCTCGGCCAGCAGCGATATTACCGCACGGGTATCCTTAACCACCAGCACCGGCGTATGTGTTGCCACACTTTCCGGCGCGTATTCGGCAATAACAGCCACCGCACCGGCGGCAATAGCGTGTTCAATATAATTATGTCCGTCTGTGTTGGTACCGGTAAGCGCAATAAAAGCGTCCTCCGGCTGAATAGTGCGGGAATCGTACTGCAAGCCCTTTACCTGAATATCCGGCACCGTTTGCGGGTCTATACCCAGATAAACTGCAATATCTTTCAATCTCATACTGTTTTCCTCCTGTTAATATACTTGGTATTGGCCGCCTTAATACGGCTCGGTCATCGTATCGGCTTCATCTGCTCCAAAAATAACGGTTATAACATCGCCGCGTTTTACGGCTGTGCCCGGCACCGGCGATTGTTCTACCGCCCGGCCGCTGCCTTCGGCCTTTACCTTTAAGCCCATAGCATTCAAAATTTCGGCAGCTTCGCGCACATATTTACCCGTAAGGTCGGGCACGGCAACCGTATCGGCATCGGCACTGCCAACGGTTTTAAGCATTATTTTGGTACCAACAGCCACCTGACTGAAGGCTGCCGGCGTCTGGCTGCTTACGTATACGCCCCCGCCGGAAAATTCATACTCTAACCCGGCCACCGATATTACCTTTTTAGCTTCTTCTACCGTAAGATTACGAACATCCGGCACCGAAGTCTGCTGTTCTACCGTTACTTTTATTTTGTCCGAATCTATATCCGTCACCTGAGAAACCACACCCAGATAACGCAAGGTATCACTCATAATTTTTTGCAGCACCGGTGCTGCCACCTGACCGCCCTGATACAGCGCCCCCGACGGTTCATCAATCATCACCAGCATAACCACCTGCGGGTCATCTACCGGGGCCACCGCACAAAAAGATGCAATATATTTGCCGTCCATATAGCCACCCACACCGGGCTTTTGCGCCGTGCCGCTTTTACCGCCCACACGGTAGCCTTCTACATAGGCATTGCCGCCGGTACCCTTGGTAACAACTGCCTCCAGCATCAAACAAACCGTATCGGCAACGTCTTTGCTTACCACCCGGCGGACTTCTTTTTTCTCAAAGGTTTGCACCAAATTGCCCTGATTATCGGTAATATGATGAATTATCTGCGGTTTAAGCAGCATACCGCCGTTTGCCACCGCCGACACCGCCGTAACCATTTGCAGCGGTGTAACGGCAATGCTCTGCCCAATAGACATAGTTGCCAAATCCAGCTTGCTGGCCTTGCTTTGGTCAATAACAATGCCGGAAGATTCTCCCTGCAAGCCCAAACCGGTAGCCGTACCAAAGCCAAAAGCCTCTATATACTTATGGAAGGTGCCCGGCTGTTTGGCTTCCATTTTTTGCACCAGATTAACAAAACACGGGTTGCACGAATTCTGAATAATTTCGGCAAAGCTTTGGCTGCCATGCGGCCTGTAATGCCGCCAGCATTTAATTTTGTGCCCCAAAACCTCGGCATAACCGGGGTCATAAAAACGGTCGTTTACGGTAACCGCGCCGCTGTCTAATGCCGAAGATGCCGTAACTATTTTAAACACCGAACCCGGCTCGTAGGTATCGGTTATAAGCATATTACGGCGGTGGCCGGCATCATAATCCTGGTAGTTGTTAGGATCATAAGTAGGCCGGTTGGCCCAACACAACACTTCACCGGTCTGCGGGTTCATAGCCAACACCGCGGCCGCCTTGGGCGGGGTTTCGCTGTTCATCAGGTTGTCCAGCTCACGTTCGGCAAAGTATTGAATATTTTCGTCTATGGTTAAATAAATATTGTAGCCGTCCTGCGGCTGGTTATATTCCTGTATGGCCTGCTGAATTATATTATTGTTACTGTCATATTCGGTAACTATCGAGCCATCGACGCCCTTTAATATTTCGTCGTAAGAATACTCTATACCCTCTAACCCCTGGTTGTCAATACCCGCAAAACCCAACAGGTTGGCAGCAAGCGTAACCTTGGGATAATAACGCTGGGTTTCTTCTACCAGCATAACGCCGGGCAGCTTGGCTTCTTTAATTTCGTCCACTTTATCAAAATCGGCCTTGCGCTTTATCCATTCAAAATAAGAATTTTTGGTTAAACGCGTTTTTACCGCATCATAGTCTATCTCTAAAATTGCCGACAGCTTTTCGGCAACCTCCGGCACTTTTTCTTCTTTTATCTGGCCGGGGTTAACCGCCACCGAATCTGTACTGATGCTTATGGCCAGCACCGACCCTGTACGGTCAAAAATGGTACCGCGGTTAGCCGCCACTGTAACCGACCTTGTACGGGTGCTGGCGGCCTTTTCCGCCAGTTCACTGCCCTGTATAAGTGTGCGATACCCCAACCCTGCACAAATTACCGCAAAGCCCAGCAGCATCCAGGCAAAAGTTTTCATCAGCCTTTTGCCGGCCATATACGCACTTTGCTTTTTGCTCATCCGTTTACCCCCTTGCAGTTTGTAACAGCTAATTTATTATACGGCGGCACGGCCAAAAAATGCCCGAAAAAACAGAGAAATAAAGCCGGGTATGCCGCAGGCTTTATTTCTGTCGCTTTATGAAACTTAATTGCGCATACCTAACGAAACAGTGTCGTCGGCAGTTATTTGTTCTATCAGAGAACCCAACATACCAAGCAGCCCGCCGCTTTCATCATCGTCTACCAATTCCAGTGTACCATAGCCAATACTTTTGGCATCTACCGCCATACCGGTGCGCACCACCGGTGCCGATTCGGTTTGCCAGTTGGTTGTATCGTAGTAGATAACGGTTTCTTCGGTGGGGCTTACCATATTAAAATGCTCGGCCGCAAAGGTGGCTACCTTTTCCGGCGATGTTGCCTGTTCTATTTGCAGCACCAGGCGGTTGTTTTCATTTTGCAGCTCATCATTAAGCTTTACCTGCTTGTTTATCTCGTAGCCTATCATAGTAACCTGCGTATTGATAAACATATACCCCATTATAAGTACAAACAGGGCGGCAATGCATACCAGCAACTGTATCTTCAGCGATCTCGCTTCAGCCGCTTTTATTGCCTCGGCTTCTTTAGCTGCTTTAGCTGCCGTGCTTTGCGCCTCGCTCTGCTTGCCGTCATAAACCCGCAAAGCAAGGCGTCTTAATTCTGCTTCACTAAGCTGTCGCTGCGCTGCTGACTGCATTGCCGTCACCCCCTTTTTTGCAAAATAATTACCACCATACGTTTTTACCACATAATTTAAAATTCTTATAAAACCCTTATTTACCACATAATTTAAAATTCTTATAAAACCCTTAAATCAAAGGCTTTCTTATGCATTATCAGGCAGTTTTTCTATCACCCTGAGCTTGGCACTGCGTGCGCGCGGGTTTGCCGCCAGTTCATCGGCATCGGCCACCAAAGGCTTGCGGCTAAGCAGCTTGCCCTTGGGCGTGTTACCGCAAACACATATGGGAAATTCCGGCGGGCAGGTGCAGCCCCTGGCCAGAGAAGCAAAGTATTCCTTAACTATTCTGTCCTCCAGCGAATGGAACGTAATAACCGCCAAACGCCCACCCGGCTTTAAAGCGGCAAAAGCAGCCTTTAGGCCTCTTTCCAAAACACCAAGCTCATCGTTTACAGCTATACGCAGCGCCTGAAAAGTACGCTTAGCAGGGTGCTGTTTTTCCTGTCGGCGGGCTGCCACAGGTATTGCCGCTGCTACAATATCGGCAAGCTGTACCGTGCCGGTTATCGGCGTTATTGCCCGTTCTTCAACTATCCGGCGCGCTATACGCCGCGAAAAACGTTCTTCACCATACCTGTAAATTATATCGGCCAATTCCTCGGCAGAAAGCTCCGCCAGCAAATCGGCCGCAGTGCGCCCACCGCGTCTGTCCATACGCATATCCAGCGCACCATCCTGCATATAAGAAAAACCTCTTTCCGGTGTATCCAACTGATAAGATGAAACACCGATATCCAACAAAACGCCGTCTACCGCCGCAACCTCAAGTTCGGCCAAAACCGCAGTCATTTCGGCAAAATTAGCCCTGTACGGCACAAACCTGCTGCCAAAGGGTGCCAATCTGGATGCCGCCGCAGCGTGTGCGTCCGCATCCTGGTCAATGCCGATAACCATACCGTTGGGCGCAGTTCGCTGCAAAATACCTTCAGTGTGGCCGCCGCCGCCCAGGGTACCGTCAACATAAATACCGTCAGGGTCGGTTATAAGCGAACGCATAGTTTGTTCAAACAACACCGGCAAATGATTAAACTGTAATTTATCCTCTGCCATTGCCACACTCTCCGTTTTGTCAGATTTTTGCCAACACCACTATCCACATCACAAATCACAACACATTATCACACAAACACTTAAACATTTGCCGCGGCGCCATATTACTCGTCAAAATCAAAGTCAAAGTCAATATCAAACGCCCCAACATTTTCGGAAATATCGGCCATTCTGGGCAAAACATCGCTCTGATGTTTATCCAGCGCAGCCTTATCCCAAATCTCGATCTTGCTGCCAACGCCCATCACCACAACTTCTTTGCTTATGCCCACAGCTTCTCGCAGGGGTGCCGGCAACAAAATTCTGCCCTGCTTATCCAGCTCGACATCAGTGGCATTACCAAAAACAAAACGCACATATTCTCGCATATCACGCTTGGTGACTGAAAGCTTTTGCAGCATTTTGGTCATTTTGGCCCAGCTTGCGGCGGTGTGAACATCAATGCAGTTGTCAAAGCCCTTGGTAATATAAAAGCGCTCACCGAGAGCCTCGCGGAATTTTACCGGGATACTTACGCGCCCTTTGGGGTCTACATTATTTTGATAGGTGCCCATAAACGGCATTGGCTCTCACCTCCTGCTTTACATATTTGCGGCCAAGACATGGATCGACGCAATTTTCAACTATACATTTACCACCATTTAACACTTTTTAACACTTTTTTGCACTACTTCATAATTTTATACCGCATTACGTAAAATTGCAAGCCCATTTTGCAAGTTTTTTTCACAAGCTGCGGCACAAAACCGATTTTTATCAACATTTTTTCGACAAGTCCGCCAGAGATCATACTATATATTGTACATACCAAAGCCTTTTGCACCCACAAATTGATACACACAGCCAGCATACTGTCAAAATTTGGCAAATAAAGCCTAAAAAATTTTTTCACAAAAAAAGACGGCAGGCAAATGTTCCTGTCGTCTTTATAATTGTTTAAGCTTTTATGATTTTGCGCTGCTCAGTCCTCGGCGTTTTCTTCATCGGTAGTACCAAAGGCCAACCGATTAGACGTTACCGAAAGCTCTCGCACCTTGGCTTCTATCTCGTCAAAAATTTCGGGGTTATCTTTAAGGTATTTTTTAGCGTTTTCTCGCCCCTGACCGATTTTTTCACCATTGTACGAAAACCACGAGCCGCTTTTTTCTACCACGCCCAAATTTACGCCCAAATCTACCAAAGCGCCCGCACGAGAAATACCCTCGCCAAACACAATGTCAAATTCGGCCATTTTAAACGGCGGTGCCACCTTGTTTTTAACAATTTTGGCTTTGGTGCGGTTGCCCACACTGTCGCCGCCCTGCTTTAAGGTTTCGGTACGGCGCACATCAATGCGCACGGTAGAATAATATTTAAGCGCACGGCCGCCCGGTGTAACCTCGGGGTTGCCAAACATAATGCCCACTTTTTCTCTCAACTGGTTAATAAACACAATGGCACAGCGGCTTTTGTTAACAGCACCGGTAAGCTTGCGCAGCGCCTGACTCATCAGGCGGGCCTGCAAACCAACGTGTGCATCACCCATATCGCCTTCAAGCTCGGCACGGGGCACCAGCGCCGCCACCGAATCCACCACAACCAAATCTACGGCACCGCTTCTTACCAGCGCTTCGGCAATTTCCAGCGCCTGTTCACCGGTATCCGGCTGAGAAACCAGCAGCTCGTCCAAATCTACGCCCAAATTATGCGCATATATCGGGTCAAGCGCGTGTTCGGCATCAATAAAAGCCGCCGTGCCGCCCATTTTTTGCGCCTCGGCCGCAATATGCAGGGCTACCGTAGTCTTGCCGGAAGATTCCGGCCCGTATATTTCGATAATACGCCCGCGCGGAATACCGCCCACGCCCAACGCAATATCCAGCGGCAGGCAGCCGGTGGGAATCACCTCGATGCTTTGTGCCGAAGCCGTACCCAGCTTCATCACCGAACCTTTACCGAAGTTTTTTTCTATCTGCTGCAAAGCGGCATCAAGTGCCGCCGATCTGTCTTTATCCGTTGTTTGTGCTGCCATATGTGCGCCCCCAATAATTAAATTATCTATTTTATTTATGCTATTTTATATTGTTTATATACTGTTTTGTTTTACTTGCTGTCGGCTCATCATTCGAACAAACGTTCGCAAAAATCGAACATTTGTTCGGTCTGATTATGATTGTAGCCTATCTTGCGCTAAAATGCAAGCTTTTTTTTTGCACAAATGCTAACTTTTTACAGATATTTTTGATAAGGCTCGGTAGTCTCCAGCGGAATTTCCGGCTCATCCAGGCGGTATTTTTCACCGCCGGGGATATAGCAGGTAGCCAAATTCCAGTAACGGCGGGCGTGGCGAATACGTTCCTGCTCGTCCTCCTCGGTCATGGTGGCCATAACCTTGCCGGGTATGCCCATTACCTTGGAATACGGCGGGATTATTTTGCCGGGGGCAACCACTGCACCGGCGCCCACAATAGAACCGTGACCGATAATAGCACCGTCTAACACGGTAGCGCCCATACCAATCAAGCAGTTATCTTCTACAATGCAGGCGTGTACCACTGCACTGTGGCCAATTGTTACGTGGCTGCCGATAATGGTGGGGCAAGGGGTAGCTGCCACGTGTACCATAGCGTTATCCTGCACATTGCTGTACTTGCCTATTTTAATATAGTTTACGTCGCCGCGGATAGTTGCATTGGGCCAAACACTTACGCCCTCGTCAAGCTCTACCATACCAACAACGGCTGCGGTTTCGGCAACATATGCTTTGTCGTTAACCTTAGGGGTATGCTCTAAATATTTCTCTAAATTCATAAAAGTGTGCCTCCTTATTATTTTTTTTTGCATTATTTTTGGCGCAATTTTTCGCCTATACGCTAATTTTATCACATACAAACAAACCGCGCAAGCCCTTGCCCCCAAGCAATACCCGCGCGGTATATAATTTTTTTGTGCAGCAAATTGCCCGCCGCTCCCCTGCCGACAGCGCTCCCGCGCAGCAAGGCAGCACACCCGCCGCTACGCTTCTTGGGCGCGGCTTTTGGGCAGTGCTAAAACCGGTTAAGCTTAGCCCCATAGTCGGCCAGGGCTGCCGCCAACTGCCGCCGCCGCACCGATTTAGGCAAAACATTAAGCTCCGCTGCCGCTTCATCTAAAAAGCGCCGTGCCACCGCAGCCGCCTGCTTTACCCCACCCGATGCCCTTACCTGCGCCAAAGCCTTGGGCAATGCCGACATATCACCGGCCTTTATCGCCATTATCAGCGCTGCAAGCTCGTCTGCGCCCGGCTTTTGCAGGGCAAACAGCACCGGCAGCGTAAGGTTGCCCTGCTTTAAATCGTTACCGTCAGGCTTACCCAGCGTTTTTTCGTCCGATGTTAAATCCAGCAAGTCATCAATTATCTGAAAAGCCATACCCAAGCGGTAACCAAACCGCCAAAGGGCATCCACCTTCTCCTCGGCGGCACCGGCAAAGGCCGCACCACATTCGCAGCTACCGGCAAACAGCAGGGCGGTTTTGCAGCGTATGCGCGTAAAGTAAGTATGCGTGCCCTGCTCCACGCGGAAGAAGTCCCGCTCCTGCCTTAGTTCACCGCGGCACATTTGCAGCACCGTGCGGTTTATGCTTAAATTTATGCGCGCGTTTTTGCACAATGCCATTTGTTCCAATGCACGGCCAATCAAAAAATCGCCCACATAAAGCGCCGTTTGCCCACCGTAAACAAAAGCCGTGGTAGGCAGCCCGCGCCTTAATCTGGCACCGTCAATAATATCGTCATGCACCAGGCTGCCGGTGTGTATCAGCTCCAGCGCCGCCAAAAGCGGCAGCATATCATACAGCTCGGCACCAAACAGTTGCCCGGTCAAATAAGCAAAGCCGGGGCGTATGCGCTTACCCCCGGCCTTTATAAGGCTTTGCGATGCCGCTTCTACCGTTGCGTCCTCAGAACATACCGTACCCAGCAGATAATCCTCCAGCGGCGCTAATTCGGCCAGCATTTGTTCGTGCCATTTTTTACCGGCTGCCAGCTCGCCCACCAAAGTTTTAGACAATCGCTCCACCCACCTTCTGCTGATAATTTTTAATATTTTTTATAATTCGACACTTTGCCGCCCATAGCCCAAAGCGTTGGTCTGCACCCCGGCACCCAACAGGGGTTTCAGCAGCATATCAACGGCCGCAGGTGCCAAAACTGGCAGCCCGGCTATAGCTGCTTCGGCTTTTTGCCGCGCCGCACAAGCCGCTTTAACATAAGCATCGGCAGGCGGGCAGGCATACACCTGCATAGCCTGCAAAATACCCAAATAATAGCCAAATTCGGCATAAGCAGCCTTTTCATTCTCGGCCATACCGGCAGCATCAGCCGCTATCTGTGCGGCCAGCGCCACAGCCTCGGCGTGTTCTTTGGGCAGGTTGGCCAGTTTCTCATCATCGGTAACATAGGCGCGCTTGTCCCAAGCCAGCCGCTCTATTCGCGCCTCAGACCTTCTGGCCAGCACACGGCCTGTTTTATCCAGCCAGTTATCATAACCGGCATTATTAAGCCGCACCGCCGCCAGGGCATACAAATAATCGCCCACCAAAATGGCGTGCCCACTTAAAGCGCTGCCGCTCTCCGTATTTAAATCGTGTACCCGCCCCGCCAAATACGAAAATTCCATAGCTACCGCCAAATTTACCGCCGCAGCCTCGGCAAGGCCGGTGGTAGGCAGCAGCACCAACAGGGGCAGCATATCGCGGCCGGCAAAATCAAGCCTGGGGCACACCGCCGCCGCCAAATTGTCCGCCAGCGGCAGGTAATCACGGGTTATGACGCCCAGCACTGCCAGCCGGCGGCTGTTTACTTCGGTTTTTATCGCCCGCAGCATCGTCCTAACGCTCCGGGGTAAGTGCTTCTATAGCCTGTGCAACATATGCGGCCAGCTTATCGGCAGCTTCATCTACCGGCCATTCTTCCATTTCGCCGGTAGCGCGGAATTTTACTTCTACATTACCGCGCGCCAATGCCTTGGCACCAATGGTAACGCGCAGCGGGTAGCCAATCAGGTCGGCATCCTTAAATTTAACACCGGCACGCTCGCCGCGGTCATCCAGCACAACCTCTATGCCGCGGGCCTGCAATTCGGCGTATATTTTTTCGGCAGCAGCCACCAGCTCCGGCTCACGGTCGTTAACCGGTATAACCACCACCTGATACGGCGCAACCGTCATCGGCCAGATAATACCGTCATCATCGTGGCTCTGTTCAATAACCGCCGCCAGTGTGCGGCCAACACCAATACCGTAGCAGCCCATAACCACCGGTCGCTCCACGCCGTCCTCGCCGGTATAATAAACGTGCAGGCTTTCGCTGTACTTGGTGTGCAGCTTAAACACCTGGCCAACCTCTATGCCGCGTGCCAGCTTTAAGTGGCCGCTGCAACAGGGGCACTGCTCGCCTTCGGTAAGGTAACGCAGGTCAGACACCACATCAATATTAAAATCGCCGCGCTGATAGTTAACGTTCAGCAGGTGGCGTTCACCGTCGTTAGCACCAACAATAACGTTATACATCAGCGGTACTTCGCTGTCGGCGTATATCTTTATACCCTGTACGCCCACCGGGCCAAGGTAGCCCACCTTGCTGCCGCCCTTTTCAATACCGGCGTGTTCTGCCAGATTAAGCTCGGCACAACCCAGCAGCGCCTGCAATTTAGCCTCGTTAATAGTACGGTCACCGCGGATAAGCACAATTATCAGCTCATCATCTGCCTGATAATACATAGTTTTTACAATACGATTGGTGGGCACGTGCAAAAATTCCGCTACATCCTCTACGCTGGCACAATCGGGGGTATCTACCTTTTCCATCGGCAGCATTTCTTCGGCTGCAACCGGCAGCGGGTCGCGCCCGGCAATTTCATCGGTTGCCGCGTAATCACAGGTATCACAATACAAAATTGCACTTTCACCGGCTTCGGCCAGCGCCATAAATTCGTGGCTGCCCTTGCCGCCAATAGCACCACTGTCGGCTTCTACCGGGCGGAAGTTTAAGCCGCACCGCGTAAACACACGGCTGTAGGCATCGTACATAGCGTCGTAGCTTACGCTTAAACCGGCCTCATCGGTATCAAAAGAATACAGATCCTTCATAATAAATTCTCGGCTGCGCATAAGCCCAAAGCGCGGGCGGCGCTCGTCACGGTATTTAGTCTGAATCTGATAAAGCAACTGCGGCATGGCCTTGTAAGAACGTATATCGTTTTTAAACAGCACACTGATCATTTCTTCGTGTGTGGGGCCAAGGCAAAAATCGCGGCCGTTTCTGTCTTTTATACGCCACATTTCGGCACCGTAAACCGCCCAGCGGCCACTTTCCTGCCAAATTTCGGCCGGCTGCACTGCCGGCATAAGCAGCTCCTGACCACCCTTAGCGTCCATCTCCTCGCGCACAATGTTTTCTATCTTTTTGATAGAACGCCAGGCCAGCGGCAAATAGCTGTACACACCGGATGCACATTTACGCATCATACCGGCGCGCAACATAAGCTTGTGGCTGGCCAGCTCTGCTTCTGCGGGTACTTCTCGCAGGGTAGGCATAAACATTTTACTTGCTTTCATCAAAAAATCCTCCTAAATAACTGTTTATATGTATAATTTACTAATTAACATCGTCTTTTGTATCGTCTTTTACATCGGCTTCTATCAGACGCATAAGCTCGTCCACCAAAACTTCAGCCGGGTACTTACCGATAATTTTACCTTTGGCAAACAGCACACCTTCGCCGCTGCCGCCGGCCAAACCAAAATCAGCCTCTTTAGCTTCTCCCGGGCCGTTTACCACACAGCCCATAACCGCCAGTTTAAGCGGCTTTTGTATATTAAGCGCCTCCACGCGGGCTTCCAGCTCGTCGGCAATTTGCGGCAGGTTTATTTTGGTACGCCCGCAGGTTGGGCAAACTATGTATTGTGCGCCCCTGCTGTAAAGCCCAAGGCTGCGCAAAATTTCCTGCGCCACAAAAACCTCCTGCACAGGGTCACCCGTAAGCGACACACGCACCGTATCACCCAGGCCTTCGGCCAGCAGCGCACCAATGCCCACCGCCGATTTTATAGTACCGCGGCGGTAGGTTCCGGCCTCGGTAACACCAATATGGAACGGATAATCAACATACTGCGCCAGCTCTCGGTAAGCCGCCAGCATAAGCGGCACATTGCTGGCCTTTAGTGATATTTTTATATCATAAAAATCTTCGGCCTCTAACAGGGCAATTTCCTGCCGGGCACTTTCTACCAGTGCCGCCGCCGTAACCCCGCCGTATTTTGCCAAAATCTCTTTAGAAAGTGAGCCGCTGTTAACACCGATGCGTATAGGCACACCGGCTGCCCTGGCAGCCCTTGCCACCGCACGCACGTTATCTGCCCCGCCGATATTACCGGGGTTAATGCGCAGCCCGGCAATGCCGCGGCTTATGGCGGCCAGCGCCAGCTTATGGTCAAAGTGAATATCGGCAATAAGCGGCACCGGGCTTTGCGGTATTATCCTGCTCAGCGCATCGGCTGCGGCCATATCCGGCACCGTAAGCCTTACCAGCGCACAACCGGCAGCAGCCAACTGTTTTATCTGCGTCACCGTAGCGGCAACATCGGCAGTGTCGGTGTTGGTCATAGATTGAATTACGATCGGCGCATCACCGCCAACCGGCACATCACCTACCATTATGCGGCGGGTTTTTCGTCTTTCCATCTGTATTCGCCTCTTTATATTTGCCTTTTTAAGATATCAGCTTGGTTACGTCAAAATAGGTTATTACCACCATCAGGGTCATAAGCAGCACAAAGCCCACCATATGCACCATAGCTTCTTTGTCGCGGTCTATGGGTTTGCGGCGCACCGCCTCTATCAGCAAAAACACCAGACGCGCACCGTCCAGCGCCGGTATCGGCAGCAAATTCATCACGCCCAAATTTACGCTTAGCATACCGGCAAACAGGCACAAATACATCAGCCCCACATCGGCGTATTCACCCACCAGCGATACCATACCCACCGGCCCGGCCACATCAACCTCGGCCGCCCCGATAAGCATATCTTTAAGCGACTGAATAATCATTACCGTAAAGTTTACCGTAGTGGCAAAGCCCAGCTTCAGCGAGCTGACAAAATCGGCCCTGCGTATGCCCTGCGTTACACCCAGCAGCGCACGGCCTTCATCATTGGCCATAGCATTAAGACTAAGGGTTTGCGCTTTGCCGTTACGTTCGTAGCCCACAATTACCTCATCCCCCGGCAAAACCCCGGCCATAAGGGCGGTAACATCAGCCCAACTGTTAACTTCACTGCCATTAAGCGATGTTATAACATCACCGGCCTGCAAGCCGGCCGCCGCAGCCGGGGTATCTTCCGCCACCGACCCGATAAGCCCGTCATATGCGGGGGTGCCAAAGTACATAAAGGCCACCAAAAAGAACACCACCGCCACCAGCAGGTTCATCAGCGGGCCGGCAAAGGTAACGGCCATACGCACCCATACGCTTTTGTTGCAAAAAGCGCGCGGGTCGTCACTTTCTTCATCTTCGCCGGGCATTTTTACATAGCCGCCTATAGGCAGCGCCCTTATGGAATACTCGGTTTCTCCCCATTGCCAGCCTAACAGCCGCGGCCCCATACCCAGCGAAAATTCTTCTACCAGCACGCCGGATTTTTTAGCCACAATAAAATGTCCGAATTCGTGTACCAGCACCAGCACACAAATAATTATCAGCGTATAAACAACACTCACGCTTTAACCTCCCGTCAACACACCGACTACCACACACTTATATTTTACAGCTTTTTTTTGTACAGCTTTTGTACATCTTTATAGTATAACCCATAACTGTGCGTTTTGCAAATTTTTTATTTTGTTAACAACCAATCCGCTGCTTCACGTCTGGCCCGGGCATCGGCAGCCAAAACCGCAGCCAGATCATCAGCCGGGGTGTTGCAGTGTTTGTCAAGCACAGCCGCCACACCATCGTAAACCGCGCCCAGCTTTATGCGGCCCTGCAAAAAAGCGGCTACTATAACCTCGTTGGCCGCCGACAACACTGCCGGTGCCGTACCGCCGGCTACACCGGCCTGCCTGGCCAGCCGCAAACAGGGAAATTTTTCCTCATCAGGCTGCCAAAAGCTAAGCTCGGCAATCGAGGGAAAATCCAGCGGCTTTAACGGGTTGGGCAATCTCTGCGGATAAAACAGCGCAAACTGTATCGGCAGGCGCATATCGGGGTAGCTCATCTGTGCCAGCAGCGATCCGTCGGCATACTGCACCATAGAATGAATAATACTTTCCGGGTGTATCACCGCCGAAATTTTATCATACGGCATATCAAACAGCCAATGCGCTTCAATTATCTCCAGCCCCTTGTTCATCAGGGTAGCACTGTCCACCGAAATTTTGGCACCCATATGCCACGTGGGGTGTTTAAGCGTTTCTTCCGGGGTGGCTTCGGCTATCTGCCGGGCTGTTGCGTGCTTAAACGGCCCGCCGGAGCAGGTAAGCACCAGCGAATACGGCTTGGCGCGCCCGTCAAGGCACTGCCAAATAGCCGAATGTTCACTGTCTACCGGAAAAAAGCCAACCTTGCGCTCGGCCACACGGCGCATAACCAGCTCACCGGCCGCCACCAAAACCTCTTTGTTGGCAAAAGCAATGTCCAGCCCGGCTTCTATGCCCAGCAGCGTGGGCTTTAAACCTGCCAGCCCGGATATTGCCGCCACCTGAAGATCAGCCTCCTGCATGGCAGCCACCTGCGCCACACCGTCTTCTCCCAACAAAATTTCAGTGTCACAATCGCCCAGCAACTGTTTAAGCTCGGCATATTTATCGGCAGCCGCCAGAGCCGCAGCTTTGGGTTTAAACTGCTTTATCTGCGCGGCCAGCAGCTCAACATTGCTGCCGCCGGTAAGGCCCACCACCTGCACACGGTCGGCAAACCAATCGCAAACCTCTAATGTCTGCCGCCCGATAGAACCGGTGCTGCCGCAAACCACAATTTTTTTAATTTTTTTATCGCTGTATGTATCCATTGTCTACACTCCGTTTTATGTGTTTGTTTAATTTTATGTATGATACCGCCCACCGCCCTATATACACCGTGCGGCGCGGCTTGTATAAGTTTTTCAATCAAGGCTGAATAAAGGATTATCTATTCCCGCCCACCGCCCTATATGCCTTGGCAGGCAGCCTTGATTGAAATTATATGACACAGCAGATGGGGTGCTATTGCCGGTTAACCACCCAAAGTCAAGGAATTGCAAGAGTGGTGCAGATACCTTTGTTAGTATGCCAGAAGGGCAAATGTGCGCCAGATGCAAGGAATAGAATTTTGAGTCGACAGAGGCGTACTAAAGTACGCCGACAAGTGAGGAAACTGACAACAAAGTAGATGTGCCGCTATTGTCAATTCCGCTGTTTAACCATATAAAGGAGGCTGACCAATAACGGCCCTATCACCAACCCCAACGCCCCAAACACCGCCAGCCCAACAAAACCCGCCAGCAATGATGCTAACGGGTGCAGCCCAAGGCCCTTGCCCATAATGCGCGGTTCGGTTATTTGCCGGCCAATAATAATTGCCAGCAGCAACAGCAAAACACCCACCGCCAGCCGTGTATCACCCTGCAAGGCCACAAGGCCGGCCATAGGCAGCAGCAGCGCACCGGGGCCTATCATCGGCAGCATATCCAGCAGGGCTATAAACACCGCCGGCAGCAGCACGTATTCGGCATTAAGGCACTTTAACCCCACCACCGAAAGCCCAAAAGTTTGCAGCATTACCACCGCCTGCGCCCTAAGATAAGCCGCAAAAGCATTAAGCGTCTGCGCATAAACCTCGGCAATATGCGCGTGCAAACGCACCGGGGCAAACAAACACAGCGCCTTTAAGGGCAAATCCGGCTCGGCCAGCAAATAATACGCCGCAACCACCGTTACAAAAAAGCTGAGCATCAGCTCCGGCGTGGCGCGCAGCATATCTGTTGCCGATGCCAACAGCTTTACGCCCCAATCAGCCAGAGCAGATTCCCAGCTTAAAGGCAAACCGCCCAATTGCTCAGGCATATCCAATGCGGTTAAGTAACTCAGCAGGTTTTGGGCTTCGGCAAACAAACGAGATACCCCCAACCCCACTGCCAACAGCAGCGCCGCCAGCGCCGCGCCAAACACCACCGCTGCCGCCGCCTGCCTGCTGCCATACAACCGGCCAAGCACCGCCACGGGGGCTTCTAACAACAGGGCTAACAGCATAGCCAGCAAAAGGGGCATAATTAAACCAGCCAACATAGCAAGCCTCTCTACTGCAAAAATATATTGCTATGCTATGCCCAAAAATATATAGATATGCTTTGATACAAAATTACCAGATAATACACCACCGGTGCCACCAGCGCCATACTGTCAAATCTGTCCATAAGGCCGCCGTGACCGGGTATAATGTCCGACGCATCCTTTACGCCTACCCAGCGCTTTAACCACGATTCCAGCAGATCACCAACCTGCCCGGCAACCGACCCTACAAGCGCCATAATAAGCGCAAACCACCAGGCATAATGCAGCACAAATTCGTTATACACGCTGATAGCCAGCATACAGCAGATTGTACCGCCAACAGCACCCTCCCACGATTTTTTGGGGCTTATTACCGGCGCCATTTTGTGCTTGCCGATAAGCATACCAACGCAGTAAGCACCGGTGTCTGTTGTCCATACGGTTAAAAAGGCCACCATGGTAAGCAGCCAGGCTTCCTCCATATTTTCCAGGCAGACCAAAAACGACAACGCCCACGCTATCATCATATAGCCCACCAAACCGTAGGCAAAGTTGGCAAAATCATCCTGAGAGGTTATAAGCCACGCTACCATGGCCACAAATGATATCACCAGACCAAGTTCGCTTATAATACCTATGTTATAGCTTTGCAGCCCCACCATTAAAACCGCCAGTATCGAAAGCAGCGGCAGCGGTATGTTATGCCCGCGCAGCTTCATCATATCGGCGTATTCCTTAAGCTCGCCCAAAATCAGCAGGCCCACCAGCAACGTCCATACCCAGCCGCCCAAATACATACCAAAGCAGGCCAGGCCAACTACCATAATTCCACTTGTTAATCTATCCTTCAGCAAGGCAGCACCCCCTTACAGCGCGCCAAAGCGGCGGCTGCGTTGTTGATATGCGCAGATAGCGCCAAACAGCTCGGCTTCGTCAAAGTCCGGCCACAAAACATCGGTAAAATAAAATTCGGCATAGGCCAACTGCCACAGCAAAAAGTTGCTCAGCCGCTGCTCACCCGATGTCCTGATCAAAAGATCAGGCTCCGGCTGCCCGGCAGTGGTAAGCCAACCGGCAAACTCATCTTCGGTAAGGTTGGCAAGCTCGACCGGCGGCAGGTTAGCCGCTGCATTTTTAACTGCCTGCAAAATTTCGGCACGGCCACCGTAATTAAGTGCCAAATTAAGTATCAGCCCTTCTTCGGCGGTGCGCACATTGGCTGTAGCTTCTATCAGGCGGTTAAGCGCAGCCCTTTGCAGCATCGGCAGCCCGGCCATATCACCCAACACCCGCACTTCCACCTGATTATCACGCAGTTTGGGCAGCTTACTGGCCGCAAATTCCGCCAGCAGGCTCATCAGTGCCCCAACCTCGCTTAGCGGGCGGCGCCAGTTTTCCGTCGAAAAAGCGTACAGCGTAAGATGTTTTACGCCCAGCTTGCGGCAGGCCATAACCACATCCTCCACGCGCTCTACCCCGGCACGGTGCCCGGCAGTACGCTCTAAGCCGCGCTGTTTGGCCCAGCGCCCATTACCGTCCATAACAATGGCAATATGCGCCGGCACAGCCTGCGGCACCAGCATAAGGCCGGTTTTTTGCTGCAAGCCTTCAATATAATCCATATTCATCATACGTCACCAAATATCCCAAAATAATTTATCCCTGCCTTATTATTGACCCGGATCAACAGAAAGATAAGCGTAAATTGCCCGGGCTATCTGGTCGGGGCAGGATGTTCCCCTGCCGCGGCAATCTACCCCAAACAGGGTATCGGCAGCCTCTTTGGCCGGGCGGCCCACCAGCAAACGGCTTATGCCCTGCAAATTACCGTGGCAGCCGCCGACAATATCCAGCTTGGTGATAATACCGTTTTCTATCTCTAAATCAAACTCTCGGGAACATACCCCATACGGTTGAAACTTCATCGTAAAATAAACCTCCTGTGCAAAAGCTGTAAAAAATACATATTACATACCCTATTATACATAGTATAACATTATAGTCGGCAAATTTCAATTACCTGTAAACAATGCGGCGGTTTTTACCCGCATTTTTACCAAAATGTTTTAGTAAAAAATGTCGCATAAGGGTTGATTTTTGCGTCAGATATTGTTATCTTTATATATAGAAGCCGCCGTATGCTGTGGTGGCCATACATTGGGTAAAAATTTATATGATTTAGAGGGGGAGTTTTAAATGATGAAAATTACTGACGCTTGCATTGCCTGCGGTTCTTGCGCCGGCGTTTGCCCTGTAGATGCTATTGAAGCAGGGGATCAGTACAAAATCAACCCGGAGGTTTGCCTGGAATGTGGCGCTTGTGCCGCTACCTGCCCGGTTGGTGCTATCACCGAAGAATAAGCCTGTATGCTTACAAACAAAAAGCCTTTCTGTTTTTTACAGAAAGGCTTTTTTTGCTGCAACAATTTTAAATTATTCGGTTTTTTCCGCCGTAGTATCAGCAGGTTCGACGGGTTTGGCGGTATCTTCTGCCGGGGTATCATCGTCGGCAGGTTCAATATCAATGGCACCAACCTTGTCTATTTCGGCAATGGCACGGTTTATTTCACGTTCAATTTCCGGGTTTTTAACCGAAGCAGCCGCCTTTAAATCCTCAATGCGGTTATTAAGCTCGGCAATACGCTCCTCCGCCGCTTTAATATCGGCAGCCAGCTCTATAACGCCGGTGGGCAGCTCGTTTTTACCGTCGGCCACCTGCGCCAGCACTTTATCGGCAATTTGGCTGCGTACCTCGGCAATTTTGCTTTTCTGCTCACGTATCAAACCCTTCAGCTCGTTAACCTCTTTAAGATAAGCGGCCTTTTCCTGCGCTGCCTTGGCTAAATCCTGTGCTTTGCCGCCGGCAGTTTTGGCTGCCTCGGCTGCTGCATCGCCCCAATTTTTAAAAGTATCACGCAAATTCATAGCTATACCTCCATCCAACACAGCCAAATAGCTGCAATGTATTTTTCTTACTATATTTTAGCACATTATGCCGCCAATAACCAGCGCAAATTGTATATTTTTTAGCGTGTTCGGCATTTTGCATACAATGTTCTTTTAGCATAAACATCTTCACCCCTTGACATCAACTGAATATCAAGTTAAAATCATATTATAAGTTTTTTGCCGCCATTAAATATGTATGCTTACATTGGCGGCCACATATTAAACCCCATAATTTTACAAAAAAAATGTTTACTGATGAAAGGATTTGACAAGATGAAGAAGATTATTTGTATGCTTTCTGCCGCTCTGCTTATGTGCGGTATGGTATTTGGCCTTGCCGGCTGCGGCGGCGATACTACCAACAACGATGCTCAGGGCAATGTTCTGCGCGTGGGTATGGAATGTGGCTATGCACCCTACAACTGGGCACAGGCTGATGATGCGAACGGCGCTGTACCGATCGTAGATTCTCCCCAGTATGCCAACGGCTATGATGTTATGATGGCCAAAAAGCTGGCCGATGCTATTGGCTACGACCTGGAGGTTTACAAAATTGAATGGGACAGCCTGCCGCTTTCGGTTCAGTCCGGTGTAATTGACTGTGCTATTGCCGGTCAGTCCATTACTGCTGAACGTTTGCAGACCGTAGACTTTACCAGCCCCTACTACTATGCTTCTATTGTAGCAGTAACCAAGGCAGATTCTGCTTATGCCAATGCTACTTCGGTTGCCGATTTGGCCGGCGCCAAATGTACCAGCCAGATAAACACCGTTTGGTACGACACTATGCTGCCCCAGATCCCCAATGCCAACATTCAGCCCGCTACCGAATCTGCTCCGCAGATGCTGCTGGCACTGAACACCGGCGCAGTTGATCTGGTTGTAACCGATATGCCCACTGCTATGGCTGCCCAGCTTGTTTACCCCGACTTTGTTCTGCTGGAGATGGCCGAAGGTCAGGACTTTGAAGCATCGGAAGAAGATATCAACATTGGTATTTCCTTAAAGAAGGGCAACACCGAGCTGTGTGAAAAGCTGAACTCTGTTTTGGACAATATGACCGCTGAGGACTTTAAAGAGGTTATGAACGAAGCCATTGCTGTTCAGCCCCTTACCAACGAATAATTTTTAAGACCTGCACACTTAAGGGAGGGGCAGAATTTGCTCCTCCCTTTAATCGCGTATTAAAGCACTTTTATTTTGAACTTTTATTTTGATATTTTTTTGAAAGGAAAGCTCTTTTATGACCACAGTTTTACCCGAAAGTTTTGTCGGCAAGGTGCTGTTTTTAGCCGAACATTACGGTGACGCCTATTTGGCAGGTGCCAAGCTTACGCTGCTAATTGCGCTGGTTGGCACGGCCTTTGGCTGCCTTATTGGTTTTATCTGCGGTATCATCCAAACTATCCCGGTGTCACAATCCGACAGTTTGGGCAAAAAAATCGTTGTTAAAACCGCCAAAGCCCTGCTGAATATTTATGTAGAAGTATTCCGCGGCACACCTATGATGGTACAGGCTATGATGTTCTACTACGGCATCATTCAGTACACATCGTATACCCCCACCACCCTGTTTGCCGGTATGGTGGTTGTTTCTATCAACACCGGTGCCTATATGGCCGAAACCATGCGCGGCGGTATCTTTTCGGTTGATAAAGGCCAGACCGAAGGTGCCAAGGCTATCGGTATGACACATTTTCAGACTATGCTGTATGTAGTTTTGCCGCAGGCCATACGCAACATTATGCCGCAAATAGGCAACAACCTTATCATCAACATTAAAGATACCTCGGTGCTGTCTATTATTTCGGTTTCCGAACTTATGTTTCAGGGCAAGGCAGTGGCCGGTACATACTACACAATGTTCGAATCTATGACCATTGTTTGTGCAATTTACTTAACACTTACCTTTATCAGCTCGCGCCTGCTGCGCCTTATGGAAAAACATATCGACGGCGCCGACAGCTTTGATTTAGCCACCACCGACACCCTGGCCCACACCAGCGGTATGGTACACTACCCCGACAGAAAGGATGGTGACCAATAATGGCCGAAACTAAGGCGATTCTGGAAATTAAACACCTGCAAAAAACCTTTGGCAAAAATAATGTGCTAAAAGATATTGACTTTTCAGTATACCCCGGTGATATCGTAACCATAATCGGTGCGTCCGGCAGCGGCAAAAGCACCCTGCTGCGCTGCATAAATGTGCTGGAACGCCCCACCGGCGGCGAAATTATGCATAACGGCCAAAACATTTTAAACAAGGCCAACAAGGTTTCGGCGTACCGCGCCAAGGTAGGTATGGTGTTCCAAAGCTTTAACCTGTTTGATAATATGACAGTTATGCAAAACTGCATCATCGGCGTTACCAAGGTGCTTAAACGCCCCAAGGCCGAAGCCGAGGATCTGGCGCTTAAATATCTTACGCAGGTTGGTATGGATCCTTACGTAAACGCCAAGCCCAAGCAGCTTTCCGGCGGCCAAAAGCAGCGTGTGGCCATTGCCCGTGCGCTTTGTATGCAGCCCGAGGTTTTGCTGTTTGACGAGCCGACATCGGCATTAGATCCGGAAATGGTTGGTGAGGTTTTGGATGTTATTAAAGACCTTGCCACTACCGGTATGACTATGCTGATTGTTACGCACGAAATGGCCTTTGCCCGAGATGTAAGCACCCGCACCCTGTTTATGGATAAAGGTGTTATTGCAGAGGAAGGTACACCCCAGCAGATATTTACCAACCCGCAAAACCCGCGCACCAAGGAATTCCTTACGCGCTTTATGAACAACTGACAGCACAAAACCCTACCGCCTATGCGGTAGGGTTTATTTTTTTGCTTTATTTACTGCCAAAGAGCCCGCCCCTTATGCACAAAACCTACGTCGGCAGGGCTTACAGCTCGCTCAGGATGCGTTTTCTTTCGCGCTCCACTTCGGCAACTATCTTTTCTACGTCCAGCGTGGTGTATTCGCCGTTGTGGTACAAAATTTGCCCGTCTACCATAGTCAGCACCACATCGCTGCCCTGCGCCGCAAACACCAGATTATTCAGCCAATCATAACAGGGCTGCAAATGCGGCTTATCAACATCCAGCAACTGCAAGTCGGCGCGTTTGCCTACCGTTATGCTGCCGGTATTTTTGCGCCCCTGAGAAAGCGCACCGTTTATTGTGGCCGCTGCCAGCACTTCTCGCGGGGTAACCACTGTGGGGTCACCTGCCGCCGCCTTGTGCAAAATCGCCATCAGCTTCATTTCTTCCCAAAGGTTCTGGTTGTTGTTGCTGGCCGAACTATCAGTGCCCAAAGTAACGTTAACACCGCCGGCCAACATTTGCGGCACCGGCGCAATACCGCTGGCCAGCTTTAAGTTGCTTATGGGGTTGTGCGCCGCCGTAACGCCCCACTCCGTCATCAGGGCAATGTCGGCTTCGTCTGCCCATACACAGTGTGCCGCCGTGGTAGGCCGCTGCAACACACCAAGGTGTGCAAACCAGCCAAGCGGCGTAAGCCCACCGTGCCGCGCCTTACATTCCTCGTGTTCGCTTTTGGTTTCCGATAAATGCAGGTGCATATTTAAATCATATTCCGCCGCCACATCGCGCATCATCACGCAAAAAGCCTCATCGGTGGTGTATTCGGCGTGTATGGCACCGTCAACCTTTATGCGCCCATCATCGTAGCCGTGCCACTGCTTAATGGCCGCCTCGGCCCCGACAAACGGCTTTTCGGTGGTTTTGTCCACACCAACAGCACCCATAAGGGCCGCGTTAAGCTTGTAGCCGCTTTCGGCCGCCGCCCGGCAAACATCTTCTACCCCCATATACATATCGGTAGACGACACCACACCAAAGTGCAGGCTTTCGGCTATTGCCAGCAGGCTGCCCCAGTAAACGGCATTGCGGCTAAGCTTGGCTTCAAACGGAAAAATTCGCTTAAACAGCCAATCCTGCAAACTCAAATTTTCGCCATAGCCGCGCATAAGATCCATAGCCAAATGCGTATGCGTGTTAAACAACCCCGGCATAAGCAGCTTGCCGCGCCCGTCTATCACAGTGTCGGCAGGGGTTGCCATTTCCGGCGCCTGTTCGCCAATATACACAATATCACGCCCGGCCACCGCCACACAGCCCGTCTTTACCGAAAAATCCTCCGCAAGATAAAGCACATCTTTAAACAAAACCGTCATTTTGCCTCACTCCTTTTGCCGTGGCCGCTATTTACGCACAAAAGCAAAGGCACACCAGCCGTTTTCCTCCACTTCCTCTTTCAGCCGGTACCCTGCATCTGACATTGCCGCCAGCACATCGGCACGCCGCTCGTCAATAACACCGGAGCATATTACCGGCGCGCCCGGTGCCAGCATATTGCCAAAAAGCCCGCTCATGGCAATAATTACATCGGCCACAATATTTACCACAATTATATCATAGCCGCCCTTGCCGCCGCAAGCCACCACCTCATCATAACAGGTTTTATCGGCCAAAATATCACCGCACAGCACCTTATATTGCGGCTCAGCATAACCATTTATGGCCGCGTTGGCCACTGATGCCTTTTGCGCGTTTTCTTCAATGTCTATTGCTACGGCACTTTTAGCGCCCAAATGCAGCGCCCCAATCGATAGTATACCGGTGCCGCAGCCTAAATCCAGCAGGTGTGCATCGCCCGGCAGGTGGCGCTCCAGCAGCTCCAGACACAGGCGCGTGGTGTAATGCTGGCCGGTGCCAAAGCTGCTGCCCGGCTCTATCAGCAACAGTTTTTCGTCTGGCTGCGGCTCGTAGCTTTCCCATTCGGGGCAAACCACCAGCTTGCTCCCTACCTTAAACGGCTTGTAGTATTCGCGCCAGTTGTTTTCCCATTCCGCCGAATCCCGGCGCTTTACGTCTATTTGCAGGTCGGCAAAACGTGCCTTTATCGCCGCTATCAACTTATCGCCCTCGTCGTCATCATCAATATACAGCGTAAACAGTGCCGCATCACCGGCAGCCTGCATAGTCAGCGCCTCGTCGGCATAGTCAAACGCCTGCCCCGCCGCCAAATACTCACGCAGCTCGGCTGCACTTTGCTGCTGCCAACCGCTTACGCCCAGTTCCACCAGCCCGGCGGTAAGCTCGTCTACACCGGCATCGGTGGTGTAAATTTTAACCTCCTGCCAAATCATCGTCATTCCTCCTATATATAGCAAAACGCCGTCAAAAAACTGTGCCTTTATCAACAAATTTTTTAACAGCGATTTGCTTTTTATTTTTTTTCGGACTTTATTTAATCGTTTTTTGTTTAATCGTTCTTCATCGCGTCTTTAACCTTGTTAAAAAAGCCGCGAGTTTTGGTTTCTTTAGCCTTACCCTTGGCAGTATCTTCGACAGCCGGGGCCATACCGGCAAACTTACGCAGCAAGTCCTTCTGTTCTGCCGAAAGATTTTTAGGCGTTTGCACCGTTACGCGCACGTTCTGGTCGCCCTTGCCATAGCCGCGCAGCTTGGGGAAGCCCCTGCCCCGCAAACGGAACGATGTGCCGGTTTGGGTGCCTTCGGGTATGGTAAGCTTAACCTTGCCGTCAAGCGTATCCACCTCTACTTCGTCACCCAGGGCCGCCTGCACCATTGTAATGGGCAGGTCGCACAAAATATCATCGCCGCTGCGGCGGAAGTAACTATGCGGCTCTACCGTAACAAAAATGTACAAATCACCGGCCGGGCCGCCGTTATAGCCGCCCTCACCCTCGCCAGACATTCGCAGGCGCGAATCGTTATCAACACCTGCCGGGATATTTATCTTTATTTTACGCTGCTTACGCACGCGCCCGCTGCCGCTGCACTTGGGGCAGGGACTTTCTACCACACTGCCGCGGCCGCCGCAACGGGGGCAGGTTTTAACCGTTTGAAACTGCCCCAACGGCGTGCTTTGCACCGTGGCCACCTGCCCGCGCCCGCCGCACTGAGAACAGGTAGTGCGGCCGGTACCGGCCTTGGCACCGCTGCCGCCGCAATCCGGGCAGGCTTCGCTACGGGTAAGCGGTACCTCGCGGGTGGTGCCTTTGGCTGCTTCTTCAAAGCTTACGGTAACGTCAAGGCGCATATCTTCGCCCTGACGTGCCATATTTTGCTGCCGCGCACCGCTGCGTCCGCCATTGCCGCCAAAAAACATATCAAAGATATCGCCAAAATCGGCGCCGCCAAAACCCTGCCCGCCGTAGCCGGTGCCGCCGGCATAATTACCGTTAACGGCATCCGCACCAAACTGGTCGTAGCGGGCGCGCTTTTCCTCGTTGGATAATACCTCGTAAGCCTCGTTTACCTCTTTCATTTTTTCCTCGGCAGTTTTGCTGTCGGGGTTTAAATCGGGGTGGTATTTTTTTACCTGCTGCTTATAGGCTTTTTTTATCTCATCAGCGGTAGCGCCGCGGGCAACACCCAATGTTGCATAATAATCCTTGTTGCTCATCTAATAATCCACCTGGAATCCTTAAATTACTTGTTGTCGTCGTCAACTACTTTGTAGTCGGCATCCACCACATTATCATCTGCGTCGGCAGCACCGGTGGTCTGGCCTGCGCCGCCTGCTGCCTGCTGGTCTGCCGCAGCCTGCTGATACAGCTTTTCGCTTATCTTATAAAATGCCTTAGAAAGCTCCTCGCTCTTGGCCTTAATGTTGTCGGTATCGTCACCCTTTAAAGCCTCCGACAAAGCTTCCTTAGCCTTGTTAACCTCGGCCTTTTCTTCTTCGGTAACCTTATCGCCCAGCTCGTTAAGGGCCTTATCCGTCTGATACAGCATAGCATCGGCCTGGTTGCGAACCTCTACTGCCTGCTTACGCTTTTCGTCCTCGGCCTTATACTGCTCGGCGTCCTTAACCATACGGTCTATCTCGTCATCACTAAAGCCGTTATTGCCGCTGATAGTGATTTCCTGCTGCTTGCCGGTGCCAAGGTCTTTGGCGCTAACGTGTACAATGCCGTTGGCATCAATATCAAAGCGAACCTCAATCTGCGGGATACCACGCGGAGCCGGTGCAATACCGCCCAAAGTAAAGCGCCCCAGAGATTTATTGTCGGCAGCCATCTGACGTTCGCCCTGCAATACGTGTACCTCTACCGAAGGCTGGTTATCGGCCGCAGTAGAAAATACCTGTGCTTTGCCGGTGGGTATGGTGGTGTTACGGTCAATAATTTTGGTGAACACGCCGCCCAAAGTTTCAATACCCAAAGAAAGCGGCGTAACGTCAGCCAAAACAACATCTTTAACTTCTTTATTTAAAATACCGCCCTGAATAGCAGCACCCAAAGCTACACATTCATCGGGGTTAATGCCCTTGTGGGGATCTTTGCCGATAAGCTTTTTAATTTCTTCCTGAACAGCAGGGATACGGGTAGAACCACCAACCAGCAATACACGGTCAATATCGCCTGCAGAAAGGCCGGCGTCGGAAAGTGCCTGACGGGTGGGTGCCATAGTAGCTTCTACCAGTTCGGCGGTCAGCTCATCAAACTTGGCACGGGTAAGGGTAATATCCATATGCTTGGGGCCGTTCTGGTCAGCAGTAATAAACGGCAGGTTAATGTTGCTGGTCAACACGCCGGAAAGCTCAATCTTGGCTTTTTCGGCAGCTTCACGCAGACGCTGCATAGCCATCTTGTCACCGGCAAGATCAATGCCCTCGGTCTTTTTAAACTCAACCAGCAGATAATCCATAATCTTTTTATCAAAATCGTCGCCGCCCAAGTGGTTGTTGCCAGAGGTTGCCAATACCTGGAAGATACCGTCGCCGATCTCCAGCAGGGATACATCAAAGGTGCCGCCGCCCAAGTCAAATACCAATACCTTTTGCTCGTCCTCTTTATCAAGGCCGTAAGCCAAAGCAGCAGCAGTAGGCTCGTTGATGATACGCATTACATCCAAACCGGCAATTTTACCGGCATCCTTGGTGGCCTGGCGCTGAGCATCGGAGAAGTAAGCCGGCACGGTAATAACCGCCTGCGAAACACTCTCACCCAGATAAGCTTCGGCATCCTCTTTAAGCTTACGCAAAATAAATGCCGAAATTTCCTGCGGGGTGTAGGTTTTGTCATCAATTTTTACATCATACTTTTTGCCCATTTGGCGCTTAATAGAGATAACCGTGTGGTCGGGGTTGGTGATAGCCTGACGTTTGGCCACCTGACCGATCAAACGCTCGCCGGTGTTAGAAAAACCAACTACCGACGGAGTAGTACGCGCACCTTCGGGGTTGGGGATAACAACGGCCTCGCCGCCCTCCATAACCGCTACACAGCTATTTGTTGTACCTAAGTCAATACCAATAATTTTACCCATAATAAATTCCTCCTAAAAAATTGTTTTATATCTGTAAATTTTTATAAATTTTTATTTAGCTGATTATTTTTTTGCGCCCGCCGCCCTATATGCCTTGGCAGGCAGCCTTGATTGAAATTATAAGACACAGCAGATGGTGTGCTATTGCCGATTAACCACCCAACGTCAAGGAATTGCAAGAGTGGTACAGCAGATGATGTGCTATTGAACCTGCACTGTGCAAGCCCAAGAGTGCGTCAGGTGCAAGGAATAAGTTGATTTTGACGAGCAAGCTGCACTGATAGTGCGCGTGGCGAGCAAAATTAACTTATGACACAGCAGATGATGTGCTATTGAGCTTGCACACCGACTTGTACCATAGCCACACGTAACACCTTCCCCCCAATACGGTACCCCGCTTGGAATTCGGCCATTACTTTGCCCACCTGAGCTTCGTCCTCAACCTCTACGCGGCCAACAGCTTCGTGCCAGTTCGGGTCAAAAGCTTCGCCCACAGTGGGTATTTTTTCTACCCCCTTGGCTATCAACAGCTCACCCAACTGGCGCGCTATCATCTCTACACCCTGCAAATGGCTCTCATCTGCACCGGTTTGGCGCAGAGCCTGCAATGCACGGCCAAAATTGTCAATAACCGGCAACAGCTCACTGCAAAAATCGGCGGTGATATTTTTTGTCCACTCCTCTTTTTCAGCGCGCGTTCTGCGGCGAAAATTGTCAAAATCAGCCTGCAAACGCAACATCTGATCATCCACCGCTTTGTTCTTCTGCTCCAGCTCGGCATATGCCGCCGCCAGCTTAGCCAGCGCTTCGTCCGCCGAAATCTCCGCTTCGGTTTCTGCGTTATCTGCCATTACCTCGGCATTAGTATCTTCGGCATTTACATTTTTATCCTTTTCGTTATCCATCAGTACCACATTATCTCCTTTCTCGGTATAACACCCGGCCTAAACAGCCGGTTTGGTTTATTGCCGCCAATGCAACTATAACACTTTGGTCAATCACCGTTTTTGGCCTTGCCGCCGCTTTTTTCACTAACAGCACGGCTCACCTGTTCTACCAGCGCAATAACCTTGGGGTAGGGCATACGCGTTGGCCCCAAAACACCAATGCTGCCCATACGTTCGCCGTTTACATAATACGGTGCTGTTACCATACTGCAAGCCGACATCCCCCGGCGGTTAAGCTCATCACCGATATAAACCACTGTGCCCTTTTGCTGTTCGGTAGCCACCAGCAGCAGCTCCTTTACCACATCATCACTTTCCAAAACCGAAAACAGCTCGCGCACCGTATCCACATCGTGAAACTCCGGCTGCTTAAGCAAATTAAGCGTGCCCTGTATCAACGGTTTATCCTGCGATTCATTCTGGCGGTAATCAAAAAACAGCTCCTGCAACAGCTTTATGGTCTGACGCAGCACATTTTGCTGCTCTATCAGGTGGCGCGCCATCTCCGACACTATCGAATCCGACACCTCGGATATCGACCGCCCCACCAGACGTTCCTGCAACAAAAGCTCCAGTTCGCCCAGCTTGCCGTCGGTTATGCCTGCTGCCACGTGCAGTACCTTGTTATGAATTTTGCCGTCATCGGTTATCATTATCGCCAGCAGTTGTTCGTCATTTAAACGCACCAGCTTAAATTTTTCCAGCACACTGGCCGAAAGTCTCGGTTTTATCAGCATAGCCGTATAGTTGGTCATTTTACTCAGCAAACGGCAGCTTTGCTGAAAAAGCTGCTCCATTTCGGCTTCACAATTACGGTAAAAATCTGCCACCTGCTGCTGTTCCTGTTCGGTAAGCAGCTTTTCGTCCGGCTCCATCAGGTTATCTACATAGTAACGGTAGCCTTTATCCGACGGTACGCGGCCTGCCGAGGCGTGCGGCTGTTTAATAAAGCCCATCTCCTCCAAGTCCGACATTTCGTTGCGGATAGTGGCCGGAGAAACGCCCAAATCGTATTTTTTGGCAATCGTCCGCGACCCTACCGGTTCACCGACATCTACATAATCGCGAATCAGCGCGTGCAATATCTGCTTTTTACGCTCATCCATCAAGGCATCCTCCTTTTAAAAATTTCAGGCGAAAGTGTTGTTAGCACTCTCGCCCCCTGAGTGCTAACCATATGGTAGCACTATGTTTTGCTTTTGTCAATATTCACAACAAATTTTTTCCTACTTATTTGCTTTTTTATTTTAAAAATCGTTGGTTGCGTTGCCATCACCGCTCACCGGTATAACATCACCCAAATATGTAGGTTGCGGCTTAATATGCGCCGTGGCAAAATCCTTGAAACGTGCCAAAATCTCCCTGAATTCGCGGTAAAGACCGCCCTTATAGGTGTGTATATCCGCCGCCACACCATAAGCATCCAACCCCAGCGCCTGCGCCAAATACAGCGCCCTGTACTGATGATAGTTTTGCGTCACAATAATTATTTTTTTCGCCGCAAAAATATCACGCGCCCGGTAAACACTTTCATAGGTAGAAAAACCGGCGTGATCCATAAACACATCGCTGCCGGGCACCCCTACATTCATAGCATAAGCTTTCATCGCGTTAACTTCGTCATATTCCGTGCGCCCGTGGTCACCGCTCAACAGCAGCTTGGGGGCCGCACCGTTTTCATACAAACTAACAGCAGTAACCAGCCGGTCGGTCAGCAGCCCCTTGGGCCGGCCGTTTTCATCCACACCACAACCCAGCACCAGAACACAGTCCACATCCTCAAGCTGTGCCGCCTGTTCCGCACTGATGATATTATCGCTGACACTCGCTTTCACATAGGCGTTTATGCCCAACACCGCTGTTACACCTGCCAACAGCAGACATAACAGTGCCGCCGCCAATTTTTTACGTCGCAAAATTTTCATAACCATACACTCCACAATTTAAACAGCTAATACACTAACTTGCAAACACACCGTCTACATCAAAGCTGAACAAACTTTCATCTATTACCACCCACCGCCCTATATACGCCGTGCGGCACGGCTTGTATAAGTTTTTCAATCAAGGCTGAACAAACTTTCATCTATTACCACCCACCGCCCTATATACCTTGGCAGGCAGCCTTGATTGAAATTATAAGACAAAGTAGATGTGCCGCTATTGCCGGTTACGCACCCAAAGTCGAGGAATTGCAAGAGTGGTACAGATACCTTTGTTAGTATGCCAGAAGGGCAAATGTGCGCCATATGCAAGGAGTGATTGTATTTTGTCGAGCAAGCTGCACTGATAGTGCGCGTCGCGAGCAAAATATAAGCACGACACAGCAGATGGTGTGCAGTTGTCCCTTCTGGAGACGAGTCGACAGAGGCGTACTTAATGTACGCCGACAAGCGAGAAATTATATGACACAGCAGTTGGGGTGCTATTGGACTTCCGGTCTATTTGATAAAGCTCAGCGCCACCATATCCGCCACCATCAACCCCCGCTCCGTCAGCCGCAAAGTGTGCGAATCCTCAATATATTCCAGCAACTGCGCCCTATAAAGCGGCGGCAGTTCGTTTTGATAAAAAATCAGTGGGTCTACGCCAAATTTGTCAATTATCGGGTAAATATCCAACCCGGCGGTTTGCCGCAAACCTAAAAACATCGCCTCGGATAATCCCTGCCAGCGGCTTAAAACTTCTTCGTCTACCGACGGGCGGTGCAGGCTGGCCAGCGCCGCAATGTAGTCCTGCAAGCTGCCCACATTTTGCCAGCGCCTAAGCCCCAGACAAGATGCCGCACCCAGCCCCACACCAAGATAATCTTCTCGCTGCCAATACAAACGGTTATGCCGGCTGCGAAAATCTCTTTCGGCCTTTAGCGCAAAATTTGCTATTTCATACTGCTTAAAGCCGCGCTCCTTTAACAGTGCCCACGCCATTTGCAGCATATCTGCTTCCAAATCCTCATCAATGGGCATAAGCGCCCCGGCAGCGGCCTGCTGCCCCCAAAGGCTGTTATTATCCAGTTGCAGAGCATACAAAGATATATGCTGCGGCAAAAGCTCCAGCGCCGCCAGCAGGTTGTAGCGTGCCTGTTCCATCGTCTGCCCGGGCAGGGCATAAATAACATCCAGACTCACGTTGTCAAAGCCGGCACGGCGCGCCATTTCCACACAGGCCACGGTATCAGCCGCGCTGTGCAAACGCCCCATAGCCCGCAATTCTTCATCAATAAAGCTTTGCGCCCCTATGGATAAGCGATTAAAGCCCGCCTGCCGCAAAGAACAAAAATAGTCATAATCCGCGGTGGCCGGGTTACATTCCACGGTAATTTCCGCATTGGGCCACAAAGCAAAGGTTTCCTTAATAAATGTCAGCAAATCGGCCGGCACCTGCGCCGGCAAAACAGTGGGCGTGCCGCCGCCAAAATACACCGACCGCAGCGGTTCGGCATAATTACGGTACATTCGCAGCTCCTGCTTTACGGCTTCGGGGTAGGCCGCCGCCAGCGGCATAACATCGGCATATGTATGCGACAAAAAATCGCAGTAGTTGCAGCGCCGCAGGCAAAACGGCAAATGTACATAAAGCGATTGAAAAGCCATAGCCTAACCTCCGCTCAACTTATTCGGCTGCCGCCACACCAAGACTTTGCCACATAGCGCCGTCTTTGTCCAGCCATTCGTCAACATCGGCATACAGCAGCTTTATAGCCACCGTACTGCCGTCGGATAAAGCAAAGTACAGAGTAACACCGTCGGCACCGCAGGCAAAATCCACATTACGCGCCAACCGCTTGGATAACAGCTCCAGCACCTCTACCTGCACAACCTCGCCCTCTGCCGTGCCGCCGGACCGCGCACATTGCAGTTCGTAGCTTATTTTAAGCGGCTGCAAAAGCTCGGTGCGCCAATTTACACTGTCGGCAAACAAATCACCCAAACGATATTGCCGCCCGGTGTTTTGGTCAAAGCAAACCGTATGGATAATATTTTCAACATCAGAACCACCGGCCTGCCAGCTATCATCTAACTGCAACTGCTGGCACACCGTAATAACATTACCCTGAGGTTGCAGCTTAAAGCCGCCCCAAACCGTAAAGTTTATTTCTTCGCCGTCCATAAATTCGTCAAAATAATCATCTACCGCCACCGCTTTCAGCGCTGTGTTAAGCCTGCGCCACTGTGTCGGCATATTACCGTCACACGTCACCTGCGGGTAATAGGTTACATAGGCCGGCGATGTTTTTTCCAGCTCGGTAACCAGCCGCATACCGTCTGTCAGCTCCAAGTCTCTACCTTGGGTATAAACCGTTGTGCCGTCCTTGGCAAACCAGCTTATACCGTTAACGTCCTGCACGACATAAAGCCGCCCCTGCCAATAAGCACCCGGCAGCAAATCCAGCGTCAAGCCCGCTTTAAGCTCGGCATTGGTATCCACAAACTGCGTACTGTCTGCCGTGTAGCAGGCCATATAACCGTTGCGCCATTCATCGTAGCGCCAAACCGTGCCGTCTACTATCATTTCTCCCAGCGCGTTTACAATGTGATACCCCGGCTCGTCTGCCAGCTTTAAGGCATACACACCGTTATCCAAATACTTACCGTCGCTGTACGCCGGCTCCAGCGCCCAAACGCCCTCCGGTGTCAGCAGGCCATAAAGCCCGGCAGCGTCACCTGCGGCGCCCTGCGGCGCCTCGGCAGCCAGTGCTGCGCCGCCCCTAAAGGCTTCGGCCCGGCTAAAGGCATAGTTTATCTGCAAATTACCGTCTACATCCATATAACCGTAAAGCCCGGTAGTATCATCCTGCACCAGCACCAGACGGCTGCCCACCGCGTTCATATCCTGCGCAGCGGCAAAGGGCACAGCCGTTTTGGCATAAATATTCAGCAGCATTGTCTGGCCGGCATCGTCTTTTACTACGGCAAAGTTACCGGCAGCCTGCCCCACCTCGGTGTATATCGGCTCGATAATAATTTCTCCGTGCGGGTTTATAAAGCCCCAGGTGGTAACGCCGCCCTTTATACGAGAAAACGCCATAAGCCCGCTGCTGGGCGCACGCAGCCGCCCGGACAAACCAAACAGCTTTTGCCCGTTAATATCATACAGCGACGAATTTACCAACTGCGATGATACCACACTGTTAAAAGCCGCCACAAAGCGGTTGGCACCGTCGGCAAACATTTCAATATCGGCGTATTCCGGCTGTACAATAAATTCTCCGGCGGTATCTATTGCCCCCCACAGCCCATACTGCTTTATCCAGGCTGCTTTGCCTTCAAATGGCATTGCCTGTTCAAATTTGGCGGGCACCTGCCAGGTACCCTGCTCGTCAATATAACCCCAAAGGCCGGCGGCATCCACTGCCGGGTACAGCACTCTGGTCTGCACATCGTCAGACATTACCGGCTGATTGGGTTTTTGCAGGTCAAGCGCGTCTGTTTGCCAAAGCACAAAGGCGCTAACCCCCACCGAACACATAAACGCTACCGAAAACAGCAGCAAAGCAAATGTTTTTTTGCGCATTTTCATAATAAATAACCTGTCCTTTTTATAAACTATAAACTAATTTGTATGCGTATGGCGTTTAACCTCGGCCACCGCAAGCTCATCACAGCGATTATTCCAACGGTTATCGGCGTGCCCTTTTACCTTGTGCCAAACCACATTATGCACCGCACACAGGCGCAGCAGCTCCTGCCAAAGGTCTTGGTTTTCTACCGGTTTTTTCTGCGACGTCTGCCAGCCGTTTTTTTGCCAACTGTTCAGCCAGCCCTTTTGCCAGGCATTAACCAAATAGGCACTGTCGCTGAACAAATCTACCCGGCAGGCTTCTTTAAGCGCCGCAAGGCCCTTTATAGCCGCCAGCAGCTCCATACGGTTGTTGGTGGTGTTGGCCTCAAAGCCGCTAAGTTCTTTGTGCGCACTGCCATATTGCAGCACCACGCCCCAGCCGCCCGGCCCCGGGTTGCCCGAACACGCACCGTCGGTGTAAATAACCACACTTTTTAACTCTTTTACACTATCTGCCAAAAAAATCAACTCCTGCATCAAACTTGCCCAAGCCCAATCTTGACGAAAGCAGCACTATTTGCTATAATTTAAGCGTATCAAGCTGCTTGCCGAACCAGGCGGGTGGCTGTTTTTTGTAATAACACTTTTTTATACTGTATTTAAGCAGCGCAGCAGCATCTGCAACACCCGCTGCGTGTATTATATCATAAAAACAGCGTTATGTAAAAGGATTTTACCACGCTTTATCAGCAGTATCTCCACGGGAGGATGATATATTGTTTAACAAAGCCAAAAATAAAACACAGGCAGCCGCCCAAACCGACGATGTAAGGCTTGACGATGCCGCCGCTGCCGAAAGCTACAGACAGGAGCTGGCACAGCTTATTGAAGAAAATGCTGCCCGTCAGGCCTGGCTAAAGCGAGAATTAGAACGCCAGCAGGGGCTTATTGCGGCCGCCGCCGGTATGGAAAAATCGGTTAAAGACCGCTTAAAGGCCGAACAAAACGAGCTTAACCGCCTTGACGAGGAAAGCCGCGCCGCCATTTTGGCGCTGGCCAAAGCCAAACAAAAAAGTGACGAGCTGAACCGCGCTTATAATAAGGAATTAGAGCGCGTTAAAAAGCTGCATACGCAGGTGGATATACAAAGTGACGAGCTTTTGGCGCAGCAACAGCAGGCCAAAAAATTAGTCGGAGAATTACAGCAACAAAGCTATTATGGCAGCCGACAGGAACACGCTATGCAGGCGCTGCAAAGCGGCACCACCACCGACCTGCCGCCGATAACCGGGCTGGTGCCCCCGCAGGAAGAAGCCACCCCCGAAGATAACGGCGCTAAAAACCACGCCAACGCCGATTTTTGGGTAAAAAACAAGCACACTGCCTTAAAGCTTAAAAATACTGGGGCTAACACCCCGGCCCCCAAAGCTGCCGACACCGAAGCAGCAGCCCAACCGGCCGAAGATATAAGCCCTAAAAGCCGCTTAAAAGTAGCCTTTAGCTACGCGCTGTGTATTATGCTGGCTGTAGCCGCTGCCCTAGCCATACGCACCTGGGTGCTTATGCCCACCGAGGTTTCCGGTTCGTCAATGTCGCCCACGCTTAATTCTGACGATAAGCTGCTTACCAGCCCGCTGCCCTACCTTTGGGGTGAGCCGGATCGCGGTGATATAATTGTTTTTCAGGCGCCCAACGAGCCGGAGGGTATATATTATGTAAAGCGTGTTATCGGCCTGCCGGGTGACACTGTTTTAATTGAGGACGGTGCAGTTTATGTTAACGGTACACTGCTTAACGAGCCTTATCTTAACGGGGTGCCCACCGAAGGCTATATAAACACGCAGGTGCCGGCCGATACCGTGTTTGTGCTGGGCGATAACCGCACCGTAAGCCACGACAGCCGCGCCGACGATGTAGCCTGCGTTGATCAGGATAAAATTTACGGCAAGGCCGTTTGGCGTATTGCCCCGTTCAGTGATTTTGGTTCGGTTTATTAAACTGCATATATAAGCCTGTATAAAGGAGTTTGCCATGCCCGATATCAACCGTAAAAACCGTTTGCAGCAGCTTACCGCGGCTATGCACCGCGCCGGTTTTGATGCACTGCTGCTAAGCGACCGTAAAAATATTTTTTATTACAGCGGCTTTGCCGGCGACGACAGCTACCTGCTGCTAACCGCCGATAGGCTCTTTTTGCTGTCCGACGGGCGTTTTATCGCTCAGGCAGCCGCCGAAGCACCCGATGCCGAAATGCTTTGCCGCCGCCCCGGGCAGGGGCTTGCCGACATACTGCTTGCGGCTCTGCAAACGCTAAATAACCCGCAAAAAATCGGCTTTGAAGGTGCGCACCTGCGTTACGCCCAATGGCAGGCGTTGGCTAATGCCCTGGCGCAGCAATTGCCGCACAGCCAATTTGTCGATTGCGGTGATATGCCCCTGCTGCCGCGCCTGCTTAAAGACGATTGGGAGATTAGCTGCCTTGCAACCTGCGGAGAAATTGCCGATAAAGCACTTGCCGCCCTGCTGCCGCAGCTTAAATGCGGTATGACCGAGCGCGAAATTGCCTGGCGGCTGGAGGTTGCCCTGCACGAAGCCGGTGCCGATGGTATAAGCTTTAACACCATTGCGGCAGGCGGCAAAAATTCGGCTAAACCCCACGCCATACCGTCTGACTATGCGCTGTGCCCCGGCGATTTTTTAACGCTGGATTTTGGCGCACTTTATAACGGCTATTGCGGCGATTGCACCCGCACGCTGGCCTTTGGCGAGCCCACTGCCGAAATGCGGGCCGCCTACCAAACCGTGCAAAATGCCCAACAGCTTGGCGTAAACAGCATTAAACCCGGTATGTCCTGCGCCGAAGCCGATAAGCTGGTGCGCCGCGTTATCGACGATGCCGGCCTTGGCGAATATTTTTCACACTCTTTGGGGCACGGCACCGGCCTTAATATCCACGAAGCTCCCACGCTTTCTCCGGCCTCAGACGGCATTATAACCCCCGGCCAAATTGTCACGGTAGAACCGGGCATTTACCTGCCGGGCAAGTTCGGCCTGCGCATAGAAGACAGTTGTCTGGTTACAGCCGACGGTCTGCTGCCGCTGACCCATTTTGACAAACAGCTTATCTGCCTGTAAAAACAGGGTTTTATGTATAATCCGCAAAAAAATAATCACCTTAATATTAAAGTGCCTTACATACTTTAATACAGGGGTGATTTTTTTATGCCGACAAAAGCCTTTAAGCTTACGACCTGCACGCTGGCGGCGGTTTTTATGCTGCTGTTGGTACGCCTTTGGTGGATAAACTGCTACAGGGGGCCGTATTTTGTGGCAATGGCGCAAAACCAACGCTTAACCACCGTAAACGACTACGAATTTGCCCGCGGCGATTTTTTAGACCGCAACGGCATACCGCTAACCGGTAATGCCGAAAACGTGCTGCTGGTGTTCCCTGCCCTGCTTACCGCCGCCGACGAGCAATACCTTACCGACCTGCTTAGCCGGTTTAACCTGCCTATGGCGGCATCTGCCCAAAGCCTTGCCACCCGTTTGACAGGCAGCACCCCCTTTGTGTTGGCGCGCAACCTAAGCCCACAGCAGGTAAGCACCCTAAACGCCCATCTGCAAAACCAAACAGGGCTGTTCTGCACCACCTACCACCCACGCTACAGCAGCACCGCTATGGCAACCCACCTTATCGGCTATGTGGGGCGCACTACCCCTGCCGAAGCTACCGAACTTGCGGCAAGCGGCGCGGCAGATACGTCATACATTGGCAAAAGCGGCTTAGAACAGCAATACGACAACATTTTGCGCGGGCGGGCAACCAACCGGCTGGCTGTTACCGTAGACGAACAAAAGCGCCAAACCGGCACCGCTCTGCGCCTGCTGCCGCCCCAGGCTGCCAACACAGCGCTTAATATAAGGCTTACCATTGACCAAAGCTATCAGCAGATATGTGAACAGGCTATGCAGGGCAAAAACGGCGGTGCCGTACTGTTAGATGTAAAAAACGGCGATGTGCTGGCGCTGGTAAGCAGCCCCGGCTATAACCCCAACGTTGGGCAGCCGCAAACCGGCGGCGATGCCTACCTTAACAAGGTGTTCAGCTACTACCCGCCGGCCTCGGTGTTTAAGCTGGTGCTGGCCGCTGCCGCGCTGGAAGAAAACATCAGCATTGATACCGCCGCTGAGGCGTTTTGCTGCACCGGACAGGTTACGCTAAGCAATGGCCACACGGTAAACTGCTGGCAAACCAACGGCCACGGCACCGAAGATATGGCGGCGGCGCTGGCGAATTCCTGCAACCCCTACTTTATTACGCTGGGGCAAAAATTAGGCGGGCAGGTTATAAGTGAATACGCCTGGCGTTTGGGGCTTTGCGAACAGGTTTTACGCGGTTTCAAAGTAAATTCTGCCAATATGCTTAATTTTAACCCAAAATGTCCCCGCCGATGTTGCCAACGTTTCCATCGGAGAAAAAGGTATACGCGCCACACCGCTTATGTTAGCCCGCCTGCTTTGTGCCATTGCCAACAACGGTCTGCTGCCCGAACCGCGTCTGGTAATAAACACTCAAGATGCCCGCGGTAACGTACAGCAAAGCCTAAGCAGCGCCGAACCGCGGCAGGTTATAAGCAGCCAAACCGCCAACCGCCTGCGGCAAATGCTGGCCAACGCCGTAAGCAGCGGCACCGGCAAGCCGGCAGCCAGCCAAATTATCGGTATTGGCGGCAAAACCGGCACCAGCCAAAATTTTGGCGTATGGTTTGCCGGTTTCTTCCCAACCGATGAACCGCGCTGGGCTATGGCCGTTTATATTGCCGACGGCAGCAGCGGCGGCAAAGACGCCGGCACTGTTTGCCGCGAAACAGCCGAAAAGCTGGCCCTGTTAGAAGATATTGCCCACACCGGCAGCGTATAAGGCGGCAGTCAACGGCATAAAAAACCCGTATTTTACGCCAAAACCCGCATATATTTTTAGCAGTAATTTGCTGTTGCGGAGGTTTTGCTATGTGGGAATTGATTTATCTTTTTGGGACGTTGGCGCCGGGGCTGGGGTTTTTGCTGGGCTATTTAAACAGCAGCAGCTTCCCCAAGCCACTTTCTGCCGAGGAGGAAAAAGCGGCGGTTTTGGCTATGGGCCACGGTGACGAAAGCGCCCGGTCACGACTTATTGAGCATAATTTGCGTTTGGTGGCGCACATTACGCGCAAGTTCGAAACTTCCGGTATCGACCGTGAGGATTTAATATCTATTGGCACCATTGGGCTTATAAAGGCCATAAACACCTTTAATGCCGAAAAAAACATCAAGCTTACCACCTATGCCGCACGCTGTATTGAAAACGAAGTGCTGATGTATTTACGCAGCACCAAAAACAGCCGCACCGAGGTTTCTCTTAATGACCCGGTAGGCGCCGACAAAGACGGCAACCAGATAACCCTGCTGGAAACCCTGGGCACCGACGGCGGCGAAATTTTAGACGAAGTAGAAAGCCGCGATGACGAACGCTGGCTAAAGCTAAGCCTTACAACGCTGTCTCCCAAGGAACGTTATATTATTATAAAACGCTACGGCTTAGATGGGCAGGACGAAATGACCCAGCGCGAGGTTGCCCGCCAACTGGGCATATCGCGCAGCTATGTATCGCGCATAGAAAAAAAGGCCCTGCAACGTTTGGGCAAAGCCTTTGAATAAAGCATAATTTACAGCCTACACGGCATATACTATTAACGGGTGATAATTATGAACAAACCAACCTGTAAAACTTACGCCATAAGCATAGCCCTAACCGAAGCCATAGGTGCATTATCCGGCTGGCTTACCCGCCGCGGTACCCGGCTTTATAACGCCACAGTAACGCAGCCGCCGCTTTCGCCGCCGGCCATTGTATTCCCCATAGTTTGGGGGCTGCTGTTTGCTCTTATGGGCATTGGCGCTGCCCGCATCTACAAGGCACCGCCCACGCAGGCCCGCCGCACGGCACTGCTGCTGTTTGCCCTGCAACTGGCGTTTAACTTTGGCTGGAGCATTATCTTTTTTAACTTTATGGCCTATGGCGCGGCACTTGTTTGGCTGCTGGTGCTTTGGGCGCTTATAATCGCTATGATCATCAGCTTTTATCGGGTAGATAAACGCGCTGCCCGACTGCAAATACCGTATCTGCTTTGGGTTACCTTTGCCGCCTACCTTAACTACGGCGTTTGGCAGCTTAACTAATCCCCCACCCGACGAGCCTTTAGCGGCTCGTCATTTTTTTTGCATAAGCCACAGCGCCGCCGCATATACATTGGCAAAAGCCACCCCCAAAGAGGTTATGCCAATGACTATTTTACCTGACAAGACCAATTTTAAGCAAAAAAATAAGCCCACCCGGCATATACCGCCGTTGGGCTTTGGATTTTTGGTTGCAGCCGCAGCATTTTTGGCCGGCACCCTGCTGCTTACCCTGCTTTTTTGCTTTACCGACTTAAACAGCAGCACCGCACACGCCCTGCAACTGCCGGTTTTGGGTGTTGCAGCCTTTGCCGGGGCTATGGCAAGCGCCCGGCGCGCCGGTAAAAAAGGGCTTATACACGGCCTTAGGCTGGCTGCCCTGCTGCTGGTGCTGGTAGTTATAATCAACCTGGCAGGCGGCAGCACCCCCGGCATAGCGGCGCTTTTAATTAAGGGCATTATTATCTTTTGCGGCGCAGCTTTGGGCGGCATTGCGGGTGTTTTTTAACCGCAAGGCACTTCCCGCCGCCGCGTTGCTCAGGGCAGCGCTTAAAGCTGCTCTAACCACGCTTTGCCGTCGGCAACGGCTTTTTCCATAGCTGGCAGCGCCGGCCCACCGGGAATATTACGTGCTTCCACACATTTATCTACGGCAATATAACCGTAAATATCGTCGGCAAAAACCTCACTGAACTGCTTAAATTCGTCAAGCGTCAAATCTTCCAGACCAACCTGCTTATCCTCGGCGTATTTTACCAAATGGCCTATCACCGAATGTGCCTCGCGGAAGGGCACCCCACGTGCTGCCAAATAATCGGCGGCATCAGTGGCGTTAATAAAACCGCCCTTGGCACGCTTGTGCATCAGCTCGGTGTTAACGCGCATGGTGGCCAACATCGGGGCAAACACCAGCAACGATTTTTTAACGGTATCAACGCTGTCAAACAGGGCCTCTTTGTCCTCCTGCATATCCTTGTTGTAGGCCAAAGGCAGCCCTTTAAGCATCGTCAGTGTGCCCAAAAGGTGGCCAAACACCCGCCCTGATTTACCGCGCACCAACTCGGCAACATCGGGGTTCTTCTTCTGCGGCATAATCGAAGAACCGGTGCTGTAGCCGTCATCCAGCGTAACATAGCCAAATTCGTTAGATGACCACAGCACAACTTCTTCCGACAGGCGCGACAAATGCACCATTATCAGGCTGGCCGCGCTGATAAATTCCACCACAAAATCACGGTCGCTTACACCGTCAAGGCTGTTGGCACAAATAGCCGAAAATCCCAGCTCTCCGGCTACAAATTCCCGGTCGATAGGGAAAGTGGTGGTAGCCAGGGCACCGCTGCCCAGCGGCATATAATCGGTGCGCCTGCGGCAATCCTGCATACGCTCCAAATCTCGCTTAAACATATTAAAGTACGCCATCATATGGTGACCAAAGGTTATGGGCTGCGCCTTTTGCAGGTGCGTATAACCGGCCATAACGTCAGTTTTGTGCTTATCGGCTAAATCCAGCAGCACCGCCAGCAAATTTTTAAGCAGCGCCGATACCTCGTCTATCTGCGCCATAGTATACATACGCACATCCAGCGCCACCTGATCATTGCGGCTGCGCGCCGTGTGCAGCTTTTTGCCAACCTCACCCACGCGCTCGGTGAGCAGCTTTTCCACGTTCATATGTATATCTTCGGCCCCTACTTCAAATTCTACCAGCCCGGCATCAATATCCGCCAGAATACCGGCCAACCCTTCAATCAGGCGGGCAGCTTCGTCCTCGCTGATGATACCCTGTTTGCCCAGCATTTTAGCGTGCGCCATAGACCCTTTAATGTCGTGCGCATACAAAATCTGGTCAAAGCTTATAGAGGAGTGAAAATCTTCTACCAGTTTATCGGTGGTTTTGGCAAAACGGCCGCCCCACAGCTTGTTATCCGTCAATTTAAGCACCTCGGTTTTTTTGTATTATTTTATTATTGTATCATAACATCAAATAAATTTCCAGCTTTTTTGTGTATTTATTCATAAATTTATCAGCAGTATAAGGGGATAAGGGCGCACGGCGACGCGGCTTTTTAGGCAAAGCTTGATGAAAGCCTTTGTTAGCGCAAGAGTGCGCCAGATACACGACAGCAGATGGTGTGCAGTTGTCACTTCCGGGCCAAAAGCCGCGCTAAAGTGGGTCTTATCTATTCCCGCCCACCGCCCTATATACGCCGTGCGGCG
>CAZMTO010000012.1:0-49349 GCA_964569265.1 uncultured Peptococcaceae bacterium
ACCCAAGCCGATAGCCATATCGCTGTAGCCGGAAAAATCAAAGTATATGTGCATAGAAAACGCCAGCGCGTACAGCCAGTAAAACGCTACCGATGTATCTGATATACTGCGGAAAATATCACACAGCTCGCCCAGTTGGTTGGCAATAAGCACCTTTTTGGCCAAACCAACCGTAAAACGGAAAGCACCGTCAGCACAATTTTGCCACGAATGTGTACGCTGCCTAAGCTCCTGTTCTACAGTAGTGTAGCGCACAATGGGGCCGGCAATAAGCTGCGGAAACAACATTACATAGGTGGCAAGGTTAAGCAGATTTTTTTGCACCGCCGCATTGCCGCGGTAAACATCTATGGTGTAGCTAAGCGTTTGAAAAGTATAAAAGCTGATACCGATAGGCAAGCTTAGGCCCAGGTAGGCCAAATTGCTTTGCAGCAGAGAATTTACCGTTTGTACAAAAAAATCGGAATATTTAAACAGCCCCAGCGTGGCAAGGCTAAGCGTTACTGACAGCACCAAAAACCGGCGCGCCCACGGCGTACCCCTAAAGCGGTCAATCAGCAGCGCCAAAACATAAGCCAGCACCACATTGGCAATCATCAGCAGGGTATAAAGCTGTTCTCCCCAAAAGTAGAAAAACAGACTGGCCGCCAGCAGCACGCCGTTTTTAAGGCGCATAGGCACGGCAAAATACAGCACCAGCACCGCCGCCAAAAAATAATATAAAAAAGAAATGCTTGAAAACAGCAAAAGCGTTTACCTATTTAAAAAAGGCGGGTGTTAGCCCGCCTTTAGTACCTTTCTGATTTTTAGTAGGTTTCGGGCGCCATAATTACCAGCAGCGCATTACGGCCGCGGTCTTTATAGGTGGTTTGCAGCAAAACATCGGCTTCGGTGCAAACATTCCACGCCAAATTAGCCTGCGCTTTAATGGTTTCGACCACATCATCGGCATTTACATCGGCGTCTAACATAAATACATAGCCCACAAAGGGTATAGAACCGATCATCGGTGCAAACTGGGCACCATCGGCAAAGTCGGTAAATTCTTCTAAACCGGCCAGCCAACCGGGCTCAACCGCTGCTGCCGACAAATCCAGCGGAAAATTGTCAATAGCGCAAATATGCTCGGCAATGCTTAAAGCATCGGTGTCGGCTTCTTCCGACATATAGGTCTCGAAGCGGTCAAGCAACTGCTGATTGTAATCAACCTGTTCGGGCATAGCCTCGCTGAGCATTACCAAAAATACCAGATTATCAGCACAGGCCGTTGCAAGCTGGTCGGCAGCTACAGTGCCGTTCCACGCGGTATCGGCGTGATCTTTAAGGTAGTTCATAAAGCTCTCGGTATCCGCACCATCAGCCAGCTCATACACATAGCCTAAAAAAACATCGTTGCCATAGGTCTGTATATAGGTAGCCTTTTCAAACGGTTCGGGAGCAAAATCAGCATCAAAGCCCACCATAAATTCGGTGTCCATCATATTGTAGGTAGAAAGATCACGGCCTGCCAAAAGGTCGCCGGCAATCAGCATTTCGGCAATTTCCTCGCCGGAAGCATCGGGGTTGGCATTTACGGTTTCAACAAACAGGTTAGTCAACTGTGCCGAAAGTGTGTTGGCATCGCCGGAGGTGTTACCCTGCTGAGTATCGCCGCCGCCACAGGCAGCAAGCCCCAAAATACCAAAGCTAAGTGTTAAAATAAGTGCCAGAATTTTCTTCATTGTAAGCATAAACTCCTTAATGTTTAAATATTTTTGTGATTTACTGTTCGCGCGGCAGTCAGGCGCCACTGACATTTTTGCCGCAGGGCATCAGGCGCCACTGATACCGGCAGCAAAGGCGCAACAAGCAATATCCCTAATATTATATTATAAACGGCAGCAAAACACAATAGCCGTTTAGCTGGCAGATGATGTTTGTGGGTAAAACGTGCAAAAAAATATATTGTAGAATCTACAGCAAATATGCTACAATAAAAACACAAAAACAAAACCTGTTAAAGAATACGGAGGAATAATTATGTTGGATATCAATACAGCGGCACCAAATTTTACACTGCCGGATAAAGACGGCAACCTTGTAAGCCTCAGCGATTTTGCCGGCAAAAAGGTAATATTGTATTTTTACCCTAAAGATAACACCCCCGGCTGTACCCGTCAGGCTTGTGCCTTTGCTGCTGCCTACAACGATTTTAAACAAATTGATGCGGTGGTTATCGGTATAAGCAAGGATTCCGCAGCATCTCACCAAAAATTTGCCGCCAAGCACGAGCTGCCCTTTATTTTGCTGGCCGACACCGAGCTGGAGGCTATTAAAGCCTACGATGTTTGGCAGGAAAAAAAGATGTGCGGCAAGGTAAGTATGGGCGTGGTGCGTACTACCTATATTATTGACGAGCAGGGCAATATTGAAAAGGTTATGCCCAAAGTAAAGCCGGACACCAATGCCGCTGAAATTTTAGCCTACCTTAAAGGCGAATAAGCGAGCAGGGCAAATTGCTACCGCAAAAAATAAAACTCTCCCATTGCAGTGTGCCGGGAGAGTTTTTATTATGGTTATACACCTGTTTTACACAGCAGCGCCCATATCATATGCCTGCTGCATAGCTTTGGTAGCTTTTACTTCGCCTTTTTCGTAAACGCCCATACCCAAAACAACGCCCATTTCTTTGGCACCGTCTACACAGTCGGCATACCCGCGGAAGCAGGCAAGGGTAGTTTCGGCCGATTCCGCTTCGGCATCGGCAGCCGTAACAATGTAGTAAAATTCTTTGTTTTTAACCTCTGTCCAGTGGGCCACAGTACGGTCTATAACGGCCTTTAGCTGGGCATCTATCGAATAAAAATATACCGGGCTGGCCAGCACCAAAACGTCGGCATCAATTATCCTTTGCATAATTTCGGCCATATCATCTTTAATGGCGCAAACACCGGTGCCACGGCAGGCATAGCAGGCCAGGCAGCAGGCCACCTTTTTTTCTGCTACACGTATTTTCTCCACATCATTACCTGCGGCCAGCGCACCCTTGGCAAATTCATCACACAAGGTATCGGAATTTCCGCCTTTGCGGGGGCTGCCGGATAATATCAATACTTTTTTGCTCATTTTACAATTCTCCTTTACCCAAATTCACCAAATTTTATTTGACTTAATTTTACCAGCTTTTTTTCTCTTTGCGGCAATCGTTGTTTTGCCGGCGTTCTTCTACCATCTTAACAAACCATTCCACCATAGCCGGGTCGGTATGCGCAAAAAACGAGCTTTGCTTACGGTCTAAAGCGGCTATGGCTGCCATATCCTCTGCGGTCAGCGTAAAGTCAAACACATTAAAGTTTTCGGCCATACGTTCAATGTGTACAGACTTGGGAATTACAACAATGCCGCGCTGCAAATGCCAGCGCAAAATAACCTGAGCGGTGGTTTTGCCGTATTTATCGGCAATGGCTTTAAGTTCCGGCAAGGCAAACATATCGCCGCGGCCTTCGCCAAAGGGTGCCCAGGCTTCTAACTGCACACCGTATTTATCGTGCCAAAGCAGGGCTTCGGCCTGCTGATGATGCGGATGAATTTCTATCTGATTTACTGCCGGCTTAATCCGCGCAAACGAGGCAATATCTACCATACGGTCGGGGTAAAAGTTAGAAATTCCAATAGCGCGAATTTTACCCTCATCGTACAAATCCTCTAACGCACGGTAAGCACCGTAAACATCGCTAAAGGGCTGGTGCAGCAAACACAAGTCCAAATAGTCTACCTGCAGCTTTTGCATAGACTCCAGCACCGATTCCATACATTCACGGTAGCCGTAATGTTCTATCCACACCTTGGTGGTCAAAAAAATCTCCTCGCGGTTAATACCGCTTTTGGCAATAGCACGGCCAACTTCTTCTTCATTAAAATAAGACTGTGCGGTATCAATAAGCCGATAACCAACCTTTAAGGCATCGGCAACACAGCGTTCACATTCATCTTTGGTAACCTGATAAACACCGTAGCCCAACTGCGGCATTACCACACCGTTATTAAGTGTAACCGTTTGCATAAAAAACACCTCCGTATAAAAATACTTGTAATTTTAAACAACAATATGCTACTATATGTTTTGTTATGGTTTATATTGCTGTTTAAATTTATTATACATCCTAAAGTTGACTTTAAGTCAATAGGGTAAAAGTAATTTTTTACCACAACAAAATAAATAGTAAGGAGCATATTTATGAAGCTTACCGAAAAACTGCTTGCCGCCACCAAGGCCATATGGCAGGATTATAATTTGCACCCCTTTGTGCTGGGCATACAAAACGGCACCCTGCCGCGGCAAAAATTCCGCTACTATATTATTCAGGACTACCTTTACCTTGAAGAATACGCCAAGGTTTTTGCCATAGGCGTGGCCAAGGCTAAAAGCCCCCAAACAGCTGCTTTGTTTGCCCAATATATGGCGCAAATGCACGCCGAACTTAATATCCATAATGGGTATATGGGGCAGCTTGGCATAACCGAAGCGGAAATTGCTGCCAGCCCGCGTGCCTTAGACAACTTATCCTATACATCTTATATGCTGCGCATAGCCTACGAGCTGGGCGAGGTGGAGATTTTAACGGCGGTGCTTTCCTGCGCGTACAGCTACGAGGTAATTGCCAAAAAAATTATGCAAAACAACCCGGCTGCCACCAACGATGCTTTTTACGGCGAATGGATAAAGGGTTATGCCGCCGACGAATATACTGCCGAAAATGTTATACTGCTAAACACCCTTGATGAGCTGACCGCTGGTTACAGTGAAGCGCAAACCCAAAAGCTTATTGAAATTTTTACCGTGTGTTCTGAATACGAGCTTAATTTTTGGCAAATGGCCTGGCAAATGTCATAAAAAATAAAAAAAGCCCGCTGCTGCCCCGGCACAATGCCAAAACAGTAGCGGGCCTATTTTTTTAAGCGTGCGGTTTTTTGCCGGTAACAGCTTCAAAGTGATATTTTACAATACCCAAATCTACCTTGGCATAAAAACCCTTGCCGCAGGCAGCCTTAACGGTGCCGTCCGCCAGCAGTTCAAAATAAAATTTTTGCTGATTCATAGCAGTGGGGGCCAGCAGTGCAGCTTTAACGCCGTCTAAAAACCAGTCGGGCTTGTCGGCAGTATAGTTGCAAACCTGCTTTAAGTCTTTATCTTTATGCGGCACGCCCTGCGTTTGGCCATACCCCAGGGATATTATGCAAACCTGCTTTTCGCCGTTTAAAATTTGTGCCCGGCTTTTGCCGTGCGTAAGTGCCACCCAGCAGGTATTAAGCCCCAGCTCCTGCGCTTTAAGCACCAGCTCCTCACCGTAATAGCCCAGCTTTTCATCTAAATCCGTAGCTTTTTTACCAACTAGAGCAATATAATTTTGCACGCCGCTAAACTTGCCGTAATGCGCCATCATCGAATCAAAGCACTTGGGTTCATCGTAAAATATTTGAATATGCAGCCCGGCTTCTGCATTGATGTCGGCAATCAGTTCATCTAAAATTGCACGTTTTTTCGCCTCTATGGGGGCGTTGGTATATTGGCGCACACTATGCCGCGCCTGCATAAGTTCCAATGTTTTCATAAAAGTAATCCTCCAAAATTTTAATATTTGCTTTATTCTACAGATTCATCTTTAACTGTTCTGTCCGGCAGATTGTGCAATATTGTTTGCGCCAGTTGCAGGGTAGTTATCAACTGGTCAAAGGCTTCGGCTTCCGGGTCAAAGTAATAGTAGTTCTTAGTGCCTTCTTTACGCACCTTTACAATACCGGCATTCTTCATTATCTGCAAATGATGCGACACCGCCGGACGGGAAAGGTTGGTTTTTTCGGTTATTTCGCCTACGCGCACGCCGCTGCATTTACCGATTTTTATCATTTCTAAAATAAGGTGCAGCCGCGTTTCGTCGCCAATTGCCGTTAACATTTTAGAACATTCGGCAAAGTTGTCGGCCAAGGTGCAAACCTGCTTTTGCAGCTCCATAATTATCCCTCACTTTCGTCTAAACACTTAAACCGTTAACATTATAACATATACATTTTTAAAATGTTCATCGGTAAAGCAAATCAAGACGAATATTTTTTGCAGAAAAAAACCGCCGTACCGGCAAAAGTCGGCACAACGGTTTATAAAATTTAATTACATATTTTACTTTACAAAGCCCGGATTAAAAGCGTAAAAGTTGGTGCAGTCCAAGCGGTCTTTGGTGCGCTCAAGGGCTTCGCCAAAGCGTTGAAAATGCACGATTTCCCGCGTGCGCAAAAATTTTATCGGCTCTATAATATCCGGGTCATCTATCAAAGCCAGAATATTATCGTAGGTGGTGCGTGCCTTTTGTTCTGCTGCCATATTTTCGTGCAGGTCGGTAATTACGTCACCCTTAGACTGAAAATAGGCCGCTGTAAACGGCACACCGCTGGCGGCAATAGGGTAAACACCCAGGGTATGGTCTACAAAATAATCCGCAAAGCCCTGTTCTTTTATCTGCTCCGGGGTAAGGTCACGGGTAAGCTGGTGTATTATAGCACTTATCATTTCCATATGTGCCAGTTCTTCGGTGCCTATATCGGTAAGCACGCCGGCAACATCGCGGTAGGGCATAGCATACCGCTGTGATAAATACCTGAGTGAGGCGCCCAGTTCGCCATCACTGCCGCCATACTGGCTGGAAATAATTTTAGCGGCACGGGCATCGGTATTTTTTATGTTAACAGGAAATTGCAGCTTTCTGTCATATGTCCACATTTATTGCGCCTCCCTTTCCCACGGCCAGGGGTCATTTATCCAGCTCCAGCCGTTTTCTGCATTTACACTGCTAACCGTAAGCGGGCCAAAAGCGGCCTCGTAATCGGCAGTTAAAGCCGCCAGCAATTGGTTATAATAATCAAAAAAGCTCAGCGCGGTTTCGTCGGTAGGGTGGGTGTCTAAAAACAGTTGCGCATCTTTTACCAAAAAAGCCACAATCTGAATATCTTTAAGCAACTGCTGTTTTTCCGTCATTTATCCAACCCCCTTTGCATACCGGCGCTGCTGTTGCTGCCCGGTGGGTTATAGGGCAAATTAAGCTCCGGAAAGATTGTGCCGCTGTAAAAGGCTGCTTCGGGGCTGTAAACACGTTGCCATTGCTGTATGGGCACGCCGGCAATGGCCAAACCGCTGCACCCAGTCTGTTCAGTTTGCTTAACCATAATTACCTCCTAAAAAAATATTGCTTAAACCAATATATGCTTTGGCTGCCGGCCGGTGCATAGAATTTGCACCGGTGCCGCTGTTTGTGCTACAATTAAGGCATAATTAAGGCTGTTAATTATGGGTTAACAAATTTTTGCTAATATTGGTTGTAAAGGGGTGAATTTTTTGATTGCCGAAACCAAAGAAGACAAGCTACTGTTAGCTTTGCTGGCCGACCGCCACAAGCAGTGCGAGGACAAAATGTATCCTACCAACAGCGACTTTTTGGATGCACGTGAACAGGCGCTGGCTGCCGAGCATTTGCATAACCGCGCCTGTTTTGTTTTATGGGGTGGATATGATACGGCCGAGCGCCGCTGTATGGTGTTTTTGCCGGATTATCTGGCTGAGCTGCAAACCGATTTTTCTGCCGCCGATGCCGAATTGAACCCCCTTGCCGTGCTTAGAGCCACACCGGTGGCCCGCCAGACAACACTTAGCCACCGCGATTATTTGGGCGCACTGCTGGCACTGGGCATTAAACGCCAAAAGGTGGGTGATATTATTGTTAAGCCAGAGGGCGCCGACATTTTGATACTGCGGGATATGGCCGACTATTTGCAGCTTAATTTTACTCAGGTGGGCCGCCACCGCATAACCACCGAAGTTTTGCCGACCGCTGCCGTAAGTGCCTATGAACCGCCGGCTAAAGAATTTTCAGCCAACGTACCATCGCTTAGATTAGACAGTATGGCAGCCGCTGCTTTTGGAGTATCGCGCAGTTTAACAGCCGAGGCAGTGCGTACCAGACTGGTAGCCGTAAACGGCCTGCAAATTACCAAACCCGATTACCTGCTTAGCCCCGGTGATGCTGTTACCTGGCGCGGCAAGGGTAAGGCTGTTTTTGTAAGCACCAACGGCACAACCCGCAAAGACCGCATTTTTATTACGATTAAACGTTATATTTAACAGCAAAAAACCAACCGCTGTGTTAAAATTGCTGTTGTTGTTTTGGCGTAATAATGTTATAATAATATAATGATTTAAAATATCAAATACATACAAATAATGAGGTTATAACTATGACAAGCTATAATGTAGTAGAAATAGGCGATGATGTTTTGCGCCAAACTGCCCAAACCGTGCGCCGCTTTGATGCACGCCTGCACAAAATGCTGGACGAAATGGCCGAAACAATGTACGAGTATGACGGCGTTGGTCTGGCGGCCCCGCAAATAGGCGTAAGCAAGCGCATTGCCGTAATAGACGTGGGAGATGGGCTGGTAGAACTGATAAACCCGGAAATTACCGCGCAAAGCGGCCGCAAGCTGGGGGTAGAAGGCTGCCTTTCGATACCGGAAAAGCAGGGCTATGTTTATCGCGCACAGCAGATACACGTTACCGCCCAAGATCGTTTTGGCGAACCCTTTGAATTTGATGCCGAGGACTTTTTTGCCCGTGCCTGCCAGCACGAAATTGACCATCTTTATGGGGTGCTTTATGTAGATAAGCTGGCCAGCCCCACCGATGAGGAAATTGCCGCGCTGGAAGCCGAAGAAGATTGTGAGGAATAATGACTGATAACAAGCATAATTTTAGAATAGTTTATCTGGGCAGCCCGGATTTTGCCGTGCCGCCGCTGTTAAAGCTGCTGGATGCCGGCTATACCGTGCCGCTGGTAATAACCCAGCCAGACAGACCCAAGGGCCGCAAACATCAGCTTATGCCAACAGCCGTAAAATGTGCGGCCGAAGCTAACGGTATTAAAGTGCTGGCAACCGAAAATGCCAACCAACCGGAAATTGTAGCCGAGGTTGCCGCTGCCAAACCGGACATATTGGTGGTGGCCGCTTTTGGGCAAATAATGCGCGATGCTCTGGTGAACACCGCACCTATGGGCGCTATAAATATTCACGGGTCGCTGCTGCCAAAATACCGCGGGGCATCACCCATACAGCAGGCTTTAATAGACGGTGAAACCGAAACCGGCGTTACTATTATGTATATTGCGCCCCGGTTAGATTCCGGTGATATGCTGGCACAGGTAAACTGCCCGATATTGCCCGATGACAACACCGGCACCCTGCGCGAAAAAATGTCACACATAGGGGCGGGGCTTTTAATAGAAACCATAGAAAAAATGCGTGCCGGCAGCATAACGCCACAGCCGCAGGACGAAGCTTTGGCAACCTATGCCGGTAAAATAACTGCCGAACAGGAACGTATAAACTGGCAGTTGCCCGCCGCTGCGCTGCATAATCTGGTGCGGGGCTTAACGCCGGATACATCGGCGTACACCTGTTTTGCCGAAGCCGCCGATAAAGACGCCCGCCTTAAAATATGGCAAACCGAGCTTGCCGACGGAGAAGCAACCAATGCCACACCGGGGCAGGTTATAGCTGCCGATAAAAAAGGTCTGCTGGTGGCTGCCGGCAGCAGCGTTATACGTTTGGTAACGGTGCAGCCGCCGGGCAAAGGCCAAATGAAAGCTGCCGACTGGTGGCGCGGACGCCGTGACTTACAGGAGAGCGGGCTTAAATTTGAATAGCATTTAAAAATATAAGCATAAATCAGCATAAGGAGAGAAGTTTTAATGATATATTACGACCCTATTTATATGATATCGTTTTTGATAATGATACCCGGCATTATATTTGCCAGCTACGCCCAGATGAAAATAAGTATGAATTATCACAAGTATTCTACCGTGCAGAACAACAAGCGCATAACCGGCGAGCAGGCAGCACGTATGATACTTAACAGCAACAATCTTTCTCATATTGCAGTGCAGCGTGTAAGCGGTGAACTCAGCGACCATTATGACCCATCACGCAAGGTTGTAAGGCTTTCCGACAATGTATATTCCAGCACATCTTTGGCGGCGGTAGCCGTTGCCGCACACGAATGTGGCCATGCTATTCAGGATGCCGTAGAATATCAGCCTATGCGTTGGCGTTCGGCAATTGCCCCGGCAGCTTCGGTAGCTACGCAGGTATCGTGGATAATCCTGTTTGTCGGTATACTGTTAAGCTCGTTTAACTGCGCTATGTTTGGTGCGCTGCTGTTTGGTGCTGTGGTAATTTTTCAGCTTGTTACCTTGCCGGTAGAAGTTAATGCTTCGGCCCGCGCCTTAAAAATATTGCAAAGTCAAAAAATTTTAAGCGCCGACGAAATTCCCGGTGCCAAAAAGGTGCTTTCGGCAGCAGCGCTTACCTATGTTGCTGCGTTGGTAACGGCTATTTTGTCGATGATACGCCTGATAATTATGGCGTTAATGTATCGCCGCAACCGTTTTTAAGCAATTTATTTTTACGAGGTTATTATGAGCATAAATGCACGCGCACTGGCGCTGCAAATTTTATACGATGTACACAGTAATGATGCTTATGCCAACCTGGCACTGGCCGCCGCCCTGCGTCAGCATAATATGTCACCGCAGGACAAAGCACTGTGTACCGAACTGGTTTATGGTACTCTGCGCCGTCAGGGTACCATAGACTATATTTTGAGCAAATTTTACAGGCAAAAGCTTAACAAATTGCCGCCGCGCATTTTGCTGGCAATGCGGCTGGGGGCTTATCAACTGCTGTATATGGACAAAATTCCGCCGTCGGCTGCTGTTAACGAAGCTGTTAAGCTGGCACGGCGTTATGGGCACAGCGGCACAGCCGGGCTTTGCAACGCACTGCTGCGCAACATAGACCGTAACCGTGAGCAAATTACCAACGGCAGTATTTTTCCGGATAAAGAGCAGGAGCCTGCCGCGTATTTGGCGGCCTTTTATTCTCATCCGCAGTGGTTGATGACGGAATGGCTGAACCGTTTTGGCTTTGACGATGCGGCCCAACTGGCAGCCTTTGACAATCAACCGTCGGATTATACATTGCGGGTAAACACCCTGAAGATAAACCGCGACCGTGTGTTAGACCACCTGACTGAGCAGGGTGTAGCAGCAGCCGCCTGCCCTCTGGCAGAAGATGGCATACAGATAACCAGCGGCGCAGGTGCCCCGACCCTGCAACAGCTTATAGCCGGCGGTATGCTTTACCCGCAGCAGCTAAGCTCTATGCTGGCGGCACACGCTTTGGCACCCACACCCGGTGCCGTTGTGCTGGATGTTTGCGCGGCGCCCGGCGGCAAAACCACCCATATGGCAGCGCTTATGCAAAACAAAGGGCAAATAACCGCTTTTGATGTACACGAACACAAGCTTGATTTGATAAATGAAAACGCAGCCCGTCTGGGTATTGCTATTATTAAAACGCAGGCTGCCGACAGCCGTGACTTGTCAATGGTACAGGATGTTTCGGCGGATTATATTTTGGTAGATGCACCGTGTTCCGGCCTTGGCGTTTTGCGCACCCGCCCGGACAGTCGCTGGCATAAAACACCGCAGGCTTCAGCCGAACTGGCGCAGGTAAGCCTTGCCATATTAAACGAGGCTGCCAAAAAGCTTAAACCTGGCGGCCAAATGCTGTTTAGCACCTGCACCATAAGTCAGGAAGAAAACGAGGACAACTGCGAGCGTTTGCTGGCTGCCCACCCGGAGCTTAAACCGCAGCCGATAGAATATCTGCCGGAGCTTTTTGCCAACCGACCGCAAATGCAGCTTTTGCCTTTTGTACACGGCTTAGACGGCTTTTATTTTGCTAAATTTAAAAAATCTAACTGATTATATTTGTAATGTAAGGAGACCGGCCCAATGGAATTTTTGGCAAACTGCGATATGCTGGGCAAAAGCCGCACCGAACTGAAAGCACTGTGCAAGCAGCTTGGTTTTGCACAATTTAAAGGTGATATTCTGTTTGGCTGGCTGCAACAGGGCACCGTAGATTATAACGCCATGAGCAATTTAAGCCGCAAAGAGCGTGAACTGCTGGCTGATGCCCACCCGATTATTTTGCCCCGCGTTATTGCCGAGCAGCAAAGCAGTGATAATACCTGCGCCAAGCTGCTGCTGGATTTTGGCGCAAATGTACAAATAGAGCTGGTTATTATGAATTATGACCGCAAAACCAGCAAAAACCGCCACACGCTTTGCATAAGCACACAGGCAGGTTGCGCTATGGACTGTGCCTTTTGTGCTACCGGCTTGGGCGGTTTATACCGCAACCTTACCGCCGGAGAAATAGTAGCGCAGGTGTTATGCGGCAAAATTTGGCTAAACAGCCATAATTTAGGTGATATTACCAATTTGGTGTTTATGGGTATGGGCGAGCCTTTTGCCAACTATGATGCCGTAATGCAAAGCCTTAATCTGCTTACCTGCGAGGGCGGTTTGAACCTTGGCAGGCGGCGCTTAACAGTATCTACCTGTGGACTGGTGCCGCAAATTAACCGTTTTGCCGACGAAGCCGGAGAAATAAATCTGGCAATATCGCTGCACGCGCCCAACGATGAACTGCGCAGCCGCCTTATGCCGATAAACCGCCGCTACCCCTTAGCCGAGCTTATGCAGGCCTGCGACAATTATACCAACAAAACCCACCGGCGCATAAGCTACGAATACGCACTGCTGGCCGGGGTAAACGACACACCCAAGCTGGCCGCCGAGCTGGCGGAGCTTTTAACCGGCAGATTGGCACATATCAATCTTATACCGGTAAATTTTGTGGAAGAAACAGGATTTTGCCCCAGCTCTGACGAAACAATAAGCAGGTTTGCAGCCGAGCTTAGCCGCCGCGGTATAGAAACCAGCGTGCGAGAAAAACGCGGCACCGATATTGACGGTGCCTGCGGGCAGCTAAGGCGCAAAAATATTACATATACTGGCCTATAACAGAGGTGAAAAATGATTATTAAGCATAAGGCAGTTTCTCTGCAGGGGCAGGGGCGTGCCAACAACGAGGATTGTTTTTGTGTTTTGCCGCAAAACGACCTGTTTATAGTGTCGGACGGTATGGGCGGGCATAACGCCGGCGAGGTTGCCAGCCGTTTGGCCGTAAACACCTGTGCCGATTTTTTAACGGCCAACGCCGGTACAGCAGCACCGGACGCCCTGTTGGAGCAGGCTATAGCCGCTGCCAACAGCAAAATTTTTATCGACAGCAGCCAAAGCGAGGAACACCGCAATATGGGTGCTACCATTGCCGTGGTTTGGCGGCAGGAACAGCTTTTGTATGTGGCGCACGTGGGCGACAGCCGTGTTTACGTTTTTAATAAAGACCATGCCCGCAGCCTTACCCGTGACCATTCGGTGGTTGGTGAAATGCTGCGTGAAGGCTTAATATCGCCGGATCAGGCGATAAACCACCCCAAAAAGAATATACTTACACGAGCCCTTGGTGTAGAAGAAAAGGTTCTGCCGGATATAAGCGCCTTTGAACTGCCGATACCCGGCTATATTTTGCTGTGTTCCGACGGTATAAGTGCTTATCTGCCGATGGAAAAGCTGCTGCCGCAGTTGGCTGCCAAGGTGCGCGCCGAACAGGTTTTGCCGGTGTTGACCGAATTAGCCAAAGAAGCCGGCAGCCGCGATGATATGACCGGCGTTTTGCTTTGGGAAGAAGACGATAACGACCAGACAGAGGAGGCGAGTGCCAATGACTAATATGGTTGGCACGATATTCCACGGCCGCTATGAAATTTTGGGGGTTTTAGGCTCCGGCGGCACGTCAGTGGTATATAAAGCCAAAGACACCGTATTAAACCGACTGGTTACCATTAAAATTTTGCGTGAACAGTTGGATAAAGACAATAAATTTTTAAATCGGTTCCGTAACGAAGCTCAGGCAGTTGCCAAGCTTTCTCACCCCAATATTGTAAACATTTATGACGTTGCCAATTCCGGCGGTTTGCATTATCTGGTTATGGAATACGTAGAGGGCAGCAGCCTTAAAGAATATCTGGATAAAGCCGGCCCGCTGCCGGTAGACGAAGCGCTGAATATTTTTCAGCAGTTGCTGTTAGCCTTGCAGCACGCGCACGAAAATAACGTTATACACCGTGATATAAAGCCGCACAATATTTTGCTGGATACCCGGCATAATGTGCGGGTAACCGACTTTGGTCTGGCAATAACCGCCGAAGATATGTCGATAAATGCCGCACAGGAAAGCGGCAGTGATATTATGGGTTCGGTTTACTATATGTCACCGGAACAAATTAAGGGAGAAACCGTAACCGCCTCTACCGACATATATTCTGCCGGTGTTCTGCTTTACGAAATGCTCTGCGGTGAGCGCCCCTTTACCGGCGATAACGTGGTAGAAATTGCCCGCCAGCATTTAAAAGGCACACCGGTGCCGCCGCACAAAATAAACCCGCAGGTAAGCACCGAGCTTTCTTCTTTTGTGATGAAGGCTATACGGCGCGACAAAGATTTGCGCTTTGCCGGTGCCACCCAAATGCTGGCCGAGCTTAAAAGTATCCAAAATAAAAGCCGCCGCGTTATTGTTAAGCCGATAAACCTGGAAATGGCCGGGATATCGTCGGCTGACGGCAGCAAAAAGGCTGATGACGACCGTACGGTGGTTGTAAAGCGCCACGTAAGCCTGCCGCAGGAACAACCTAAAAAGATGCGCTTTTTTAACAACAAAAAGCCAACACCGCTGTTTTTTATCACCCTGTTTGCCGCCCTGCTGATAATGGTGCTGTTTGGTTCTCTGGCCAGCATTGTTAACAGCCTTACCGGCAATAATCAAGAGGTTGAAGTGCGCAGCTATGTAGGTATGAATTTGACCGAAGCCGAGCGGCTGATTGAAGCTGATGGCTTAAAATGCACCGTTAATTATTCTTACAGTTCAGAATACGCCAATAATCTGGTTATGCGCCAAAATATAAATGCGGGGCAAAAGGTAAAAACCGGGCGCTTTATTGAGCTTACCGTAAGCCAGGGCAGCCAAACCTTTAGTATGCCGAGCATTACCGATATGACACTTTCTCAGGCGCGGGTGTTGCTTAGCAAATACGATGTAAAGATAGAAAGTGAGGACGTAGTTGACGATACCGTAGCTGCCGGCCTTATCATCAACCAGATACCGGAGGAGGGCGCTGAGCTTAGTGCCGGCGAAACTATTAAGGTGACTGTAAGCAAGGGTAAAGAGATTACCGTGCCGGACTTAAAAGGCCGCACCGAAGATGATGCAATGGTATTTTTGGTTATTCAGGGGCTGACGCTGGGCGAAACCACCCGTGCCGAAAGCTATGAATATTCCGAGGGCGTTGTTATTGGCCAAAGCCTTACCCCAGGTGATACAGTGTTAGAGGGCAGCGGCATAGATATCGTAGTATCAACCGGGCCCGGCCCGGCCAGCAAAACAGCCCGCCTTACCTACACTTTGCCGGCCGGTAACGATTTAAGCTATTATGTAACGGTAGAGGTTACCGACGATAACGGCAAGCGCAACGAATACAGCGGCACACACAACGGTGGCGAAACCATTGTACGTGACGTGGAAATTGTCGGCAGCGGCACCGTAAAGGTTTACTTAGACGGTGAGGTTGCCTATAGTCAGGATGTAAACTAATGCAGGGAATTTTATTAAAAAGCCACGGTGGGTTTTATTTTGTACAAAGCGGTCAAACCGTGTATGTATGCAGCCCGCGCGGGCGCTTAAAGCAGCAGCTTAAAAATGCACCGCTGGGGCTGATAGTGGGGGATAACCTTAAAATTGCTCCCCTAAACGAACAAATGGCCGGCACCGAAGCAACCTTTAACGGGGCACCGGCCGAGCTGCCCAAAGCCACTATAGAGGAGCATTTGCCGCGTAAAAATTATCTTATAAGGCCCAAAATTGCCAATGTAGACCAATGCCTTATAGTGCTGGCGGCCAAACACCCCAAACCGGATTTTCTGCTGACAGACAGAATGTTGGTAGCATTGCTGGCCGCCGATATAAAGCCGATTATAGTGCTTAACAAAATTGACCAACCCGGAGCCGACGAGCTTTTGGAGCGTTTGACACCGTATAAAGCCGCCGGTATACCTGTTTATCCCATAAGCGCAGCCACACAGCAGGGCATAGCACCGCTTACACAGCTTTTAAACGGCAGGATAAGCACGGTGGCCGGGCAAAGCGGCGTGGGCAAAAGCACGCTGCTTAATTTGCTGCTAAAGCTGGCAGCTAACCCCGGCCGCGAGCTGCTTACCGGCGAAATAAGCCACAAGCTGCAACGGGGGCGCCACACTACACGCACGGTAGAGCTGCTGCCACTGGCCAATACCAACGGCTGGATAGCCGATACACCGGGTTTTTCCCGTTTGGCACTGCCCGACAATATTACACCGCAGGAGCTGGCAGATTTTTACCCGGATTTTGCACCTTACGCCAACGCCTGCCGCTTCGACGGCTGCCGCCACCAAAACGAGCCGGATTGTGCGGTAAAGCAGGCGGTTGCCGACGGCAGATTGTCTGAGGATAGACACCGCCGGTATTTAGCGCTTTTGCAGGAAGCTGCCGAGCATAAAAATTATTAACAGTTTAATCACAGTAACCAACCACAAAGGAGTTTTTGTTATGACTAATATTGCCCCGATAAAAATTGCACCTTCTCTGTTAGCTGCCGATATGGGCGATTTGCGCAATGCCGTAAGCCGCGTAGAGGCTGCCGGTGCCGACTATTTGCACCTTGATGTTATGGACGGTGCTTTTGTACCCAATATTTCTTTTGGGGCCGGTGTTATTAAAGCACTTAGAGCCGAAAGCAAGCTGTTTTTTGACGTACACCTGATGGTGGAAGATCCGGGGCGATATCTGGCGGATTTTGCCGCTGCCGGTGCCGACCTTTTGATGGTGCACTACGAAGCCTGCCGCCACCTGCACCGCGATATTCAGCAGATAAAAGCGCTGGGCTTAAAGGCAGGCGTGGCACTTAACCCGGCTACCCCGGTTGAGGTTTTGACGGATATTTTGCCGGAGCTTGATATGGTACTGATAATGAGCGTTAACCCGGGCTTTGGCGGCCAAAGCTTTATTGAAGGCAGCTTGGCCAAAATAAAACGCTTAAAGGCTATGATAGCTGCTGCCGGGCTTGATATTGACATTGAGGTTGACGGTGGGGTATCCGAAAAAAATGCCGCCAAGGTAGCTGCTGCCGGGGCCAACGTGCTGGTAGCAGGCACCGGTGTTTTTGGCAAACCAGACTACCGGGCAGCCATTGAAGATATACGCACTTTGGCGCAAAATGCCCGCTAAATATTTGTTACCAAAGCTCCCTTGTGTAAAGCAAATTTACCAAGGGGGCTTTTTTGCACCCAAAATTGAATATAAACAGCCCCGGTATCATAGTATTTTAAGCAGAATTTAATAACCGAAAAGAGGGTATACTATGCAAACCAGGCAAAGCTTGCAGCAAAAATCTTTTATTAAGCGTAAAAAACGGCAAATTTTAACTTCTTGCTTAATGTTTTTGGCCATATTGGCCGGCATCAACATTTTATCACTGTTAGGCAGCGGCAGCGTTACCACAGCCGGCGGCGCCGACAACTGGGGGCTGAGTTTTCCGGAAGCGGGGGCAACACCGGTAGGCAATGCTACCGCCGATTATCTGGCGGATTTTAATACTTACTATGTTGGCGATACCACGCAAAAAGTAATATATCTTACCTTTGACGCCGGTTTTGAAAACGGTAACACCACAGCAATTTTGGATGCATTAAAAAAACACGAAGCACCGGCAGCCTTTTTTTTAGTAGGCAGCTACATACGTGACCACGGTGATCTGGTGCAGCGTATGGTAGATGAGGGGCATATTGTCGGCAACCATACCAACACCCACCCCGATATGTCGGCTATAAGCAATATGGAAAGCTTTAACAGTGAGCTGCTGGCCGTACAACAGGCTTATCAACAGCTTATTGGCACCGATATGCCCAAGTTTTATCGGCCGCCGCAGGGTAAATACAGCGAAACCAATTTAAGTCAGGCTAAGGAGCTTGGCTATACCACTGTATTTTGGAGCCTTGCCTATGTAGACTGGTATGAAAACGACCAGCCCACCCCGGAAGAAGCCTATGAAAAGCTGATAGGGCGCATACACCCCGGTGCCATAGTGCTGCTGCACAGTACATCTAAAACCAACGCCCAAATTTTAGATGAGCTGCTGACCAAATGGGAAAATATGGGCTACAGCTTTAAACCGCTTACCGATTTGCCGCCGACAGCCTAAGTTGCAAATAAAAAACTTGTCATAGCCGATAATAAGTGGTACAATAATTTGTAGTTGTATGGTAATTTGTAGCAAAATTTATTATTTTAGGAGGCTATTACAGTGCAATTAAAAGATATGGAAACTAAAGACTTGCAGCAGATGCAGGCGGAGCTGGCCAAACAGTACGAGGATTACAAACAGATGGGGTTAAGCCTTAATATGTCGCGCGGCAAGCCCAGTAAAGCCCAGTTGGATCTTTCGATGCCGATGCTGGATATTAAAGAGATTACCGCCGCTGACGGTACCGACGCCCGCAACTACGGCGTGTTAGACGGTCTGCCGGAAGCTAAGCAGTTTATGGCTGATTTTATGTCGGTTCCGGCCGAAAACGTAATTGTTTTTGGTAATTCCAGCCTTAATATTATGTATGATACCGTTATGCGTGCCTATGCATTTGGTGTTTTGCCCGATGCTACCCCGTGGAAGGATCAGGGTAAGCTGAAGTTTTTGTGCCCGGTTCCCGGTTACGACCGTCACTTTGGCGTTACCGAGGCCTGGGGCTTTGAACTGATTTGCGTACCTATGACACCCACCGGCCCCGATATGGACAAAGTAGAGGAGCTGGTTGCCAACGATGCTTCGATAAAGGGTATTTGGTGTGTGCCTAAGTATTCTAACCCGGAAGGCTACGTTTACAGCGACGAAACTGTTCGCCGTATGGCCGCTATGCCCACTGCTGCCGATGACTTCCGCGTTTTCTGGGACAATGCTTACTGCGAGCATTATCTGGATATGGAAGATAAAGCGCAAATTTTAAACTTTTTAGATGAATGTGCCAAAGCCGGCAACCCGGAACGTCCGTACATCTTTGGCTCCACCTCTAAAATAACTTTCCCCGGTGCCGGTTTGGCTGCTTTTGCTGCCGGCCCGCAAACTATCAACTATGTTAAAAAGCTGGTAGGTGCGCAAACTATCGGTCACGATAAACTGAATCAGTTGCGCCACATTAAATTTTTTGGCAACAAAGACGGTCTTTTGGCACATATGGCCAAACACGCCGAAATTCTGGCACCCAAGTTTGCTATGGTAAACAGCACCTTAGAGCGTGAGCTGGGCGATTTGGGCTGCGCCGACTGGACTAACCCCAAGGGCGGCTATTTTATGTCGTTTAACACTATGCCCGGTTTGGCCAAAAAGGTAGTTGCTATGTGCAAAGAAGCTGGTGTAGAGCTGACCGGTGCCGGTGCAACATATCCTTATGGCAAAGACCCCGAAGATAAAAATATCCGTTTGGCACCTTCTATGCCGCCGGTAGAAGATTTAAAGGTAGCCGCCGAGCTGTTCTGCCTGTGCGTAAAGCTGGCCAGTGTAGAAAAATTGCTGGCAGAGCGTGCCTAAAATTGGTATAAAATTATAAAACCGTATGAATTGTGAGGTATACACCTATGAAAAAGCTTTTAGCCTTAATGCTGTCGCTGTTGATGGTTTGCGGCCTGGCAGCCTGTGGAGAAGAACAGAGCGAGCTTACCCCTTACGAAATTGTTAAGCAGGCCAGTGAAAAGCTGGATAACGCCGACGGCGTAGCCTATGATATGATAATGGCTATGAAGATGTCGGATTCTACCGATGCTGAAAATAGCCTGCAAATGAACTTTAGCGGCGATGTTAAAATGCAGAAAATTGCCGAAAACGATTATAACATTGGCTACAATATGACTACCGACCTTTCTGCTATTGATGCAGCAGCCGGTTCTATTGATATGTCGATGTTCTACACCGACGGTTATATGTACTACGATATGTCGGACTTGGGCGTTAAGTACAAAATTGCTATGGATATGCAGGACGCTATGGAAACCGTAAATTCTTCTTCTTTCAGCGAGATTGAACAGGATATGGTAAAAGAGCAAAGTGTTGCTGCCGACGGCGACGGTCAGGTGGTTAGTCTGCTGCTTGACGGCACCAAAATGACCGATATGGTTATGAGTATGGCCGATGAAATTACCGGCGTGCTGGGTGACGGCAACAACATTACCCTGGGTGATATACCTTATACTGTTTATTTAGACGATGCCGGCAATATCACCAACGTCGAAATGAATATGTCGATGAGCATAACCGCCGACGATGTAACTATGGATATGACAATTGACCTGACGATGAACGTTGTAGAGGTTGGCGGCGTTGTAGTAGATTTACCCGCTGATTTAGCCGATTATCCGGAAATGAGCCTTAGCGCTACCGATTTGGATACTGCGGCTTAAGCCTGTTTAAATTGTTTAAAATAGCCGGGGCCTTGCAGCTTATTGTGTTGCAGGGCCCTTTGCTTTATGCCGTTAGCTGCACAAAATGTATACAATAAAATTACCAAAAGCCTATTGACAAGATAGGAAATGAGTGCTATCATTTAGACATTCATTGAATTTGAGCAGAAAATTATCAGCTTGGATGTACACTTTTTAATAAGGAGGCGCAAAGCTAATGACGGGTTTTGACAAAAATGTTTGTTGTTGTCGAATGTTTTACTCCCGGGCATTTAGTATGGCTTGGCGCTTTGGTGTGCATTCATCCTGTTAATATAAAGCGTTATATAGTCATTTGCCCGGGAGCTTTTAGGTAAGCCCCCGATTTTTTATGCTCAAGTTCTTGCTTGGACGAATATATATAGATAAGAAAGAGGTCATTTAAAATGAGTAATTATAGATTTGAAACTTTACAACTGCACGTAGGCCAGGAACAAGCCGACCCTGCTACCGATGCCCGTGCCGTGCCGATTTACCAGACGACGTCTTATGTGTTTGATAACTGCGCCGATGCCGCAGCCCGCTTTGATTTAAGCAAAGACGGCAATATTTACGGCCGCCTTGGCAACCCCACGCAGGACGTTTTAGAACGCCGTATTGCCGCTTTGGAAGGCGGTGTGGCAGCTTTGGCCACCGCCAGCGGTGCAGCAGCCATAACCTATGCTATACAGGCTTTGGCAGGGCAGGGTGACCACATTGTTGCTCAAAAAACCATCTACGGCGGCACTTATAACCTGTTAGAGCATACCTTGCCCAACGCCGGCATAACCACCACTTTTGTAGATGCACACAACCTTGCCGAGGTAGAAGCCGCTATTAAGCCCAACACCAAGGCAATTTATCTGGAAACCCTTGGCAACCCCAACAGCGATATCCCCGATATTGATGCCATTGCCACCATTGCCCATATGCACGGGCTGCCGCTGGTTATTGATAACACCTTTGGCACACCGTATCTTATACGCCCCATTGAACACGGCGCCGATATTGTAGTACATTCTGCCACTAAATTTATTGGCGGCCACGGCACCACACTGGGCGGCATAATTGTTGATTCTGGCAAATTTGATTGGACAGTGGGCGGCAAGTTCCCGCAAATTGCCGAACCCAACCCCAGCTACCATGGTGTATGCTTTGCCAAGGCAGCAGGCCAGGCAGCTTTTGTAACCTATGTGCGTGCCGTACTGCTTAGAGATTTGGGCGGGGCGATTTCTCCGTTTAATGCGTTTTTGCTGCTGCAAGGTGTCGAAACCCTTTCTCTGCGGTTAGACCGCCACGCTGAAAACACCAAAAAGGTGGTAGAATATCTGTTGCAGCACCCGCTGGTAGAAAAAGTAAATCATCCGTCGTTGCCCAACCACCCCGACCACGCTCTGTACGAAAAATATTTCCCCAATGGCGGTGCATCTATTTTTACCTTTGAAATTAAAGGCGGGGTAGAGGCAGCACACAAGTTTATTGATAACCTGCAAATTTTCTCTCTGTTAGCCAACGTGGCTGATGTAAAATCGCTGGTTATACACCCGGCAAGCACCACCCACAGCCAGCTTACCGAAGCCGAGCTGGCCGACCAGGGCATACGCCCCAACACTATCCGTCTTTCTATCGGCATTGAACATATTGATGATATTATTGCCGATTTGGAAAAAGGCTTTGCCGCATTGCAATAATGTAATAATAACGTTGCAAAAACCCTGCAATATGTGGTAAAATATAAATATTAACTATTACTAAAAGGAGGTGACTATCCTGAACTGGGAGGTAATTCAGCAATATCTTCCCCTGTATCAAGATGCAGCAATATTAACTGTTAAGCTTGGTGCAGCCGGGATAGCACTTTCTATTATTATCGGGCTTATATGTGCGTTTATCCAACACCTTAAAATGCCCGTTTTGCGGCAAATAGTGGCTGTTTATGTAGAACTTAGCCGCAATACGCCGATTTTGGTACAGTTGTTCTTTTTGTATTTTGGCTTACCTAAAATCGGCATAAAAACCGACCCTGTAGCCTGTGGTATAATTGGTCTGGCATTTTTGGGCGGCAGCTATATGGCCGAAGCTTTTAGAAGCGGCCTTGAAGCCGTACCGCCGGTGCAGGAAGAAAGTGCCTTTAGCCTTGGGCTTAGCCGTATGCAGGCTATGCGCTACGTTATTTTGCCGCAGGCGGTATCTACCAGCGTGCCGGCGTTTATGGCCAATGTTATCTTTCTGCTTAAAGAAACCAGCGTGTTCAGCGCCATTAGCCTTATGGACTTGATGTTTACTGCTAAAGATCTTATCGGTTTGTACTACAAAACCACCGAATGTTTGTTTTTGCTGGTATTCTTCTATCTGCTTATTTTGCTGCCGGTATCACTGTTAGGCAGCCTGCTGGAAAGGAGGCTGCGCCATGCCGGATTTGGGTCTTGAGGTACTGCTAAAGGGGCAGAATATGGCCCGTCTGCTGGGCGGCCTGTGGGTAGCCTTAAAAATAAGCCTTATAGCCGTTGCCATAAGTATACCGCTGGGCATATTGCTGGGCATTTTGATGGCCGGCAAAAACCGGGTAATTAAAGCAATTTTGCGTATTTACTTAGAATTTGTGCGTATTATGCCGCAAATGGTGCTGCTGTTTTTAGTGTTTTTCGGCTCTACCCGTGCTTTTGGCTGGGATATTTCGGCAGAATTAGCATCGGTGATTGTTTTTACCCTGTGGGGTACTGCAGAGATGAGCGATCTGGTGCGCAGCTCGATTATTTCGGTACCCAAGCACCAGTACGAATGTAGCGTAGCACTGGGCTTAAACCGTACACAGACTTATTTATACATAATACTGCCGCAGGCCGTGCGGCGCCTGCTGCCGCTGTCAATAAACCTGATAACCCGTATGATAAAAACCACCAGCCTTGTGCTGATGATAGGCGTGGTAGAGGTGCTTAAGGTGGCGCAGCAGATTATTGAAGCCAACCGATTAAGCAGCCCCAATGCAGCGTTTGGCATATATTTAACGGTATTTGTGCTGTACTTTTTGGCCTGCTGGCCCATAAGTATGCTGGCAAAATATTTGGAAAAAAAGTGGAAATAGAGAAATGGCGGTGAGCATTTTTGACAGAGCTTTTACAAATTAAAAATTTACACAAACGCTTTGGCGATAACACAGTGCTTGACGGTGTTTCTTTAAGCGTAGAGCAGGGCGAAGTAATTGTAATAATCGGCCCATCCGGCTGCGGCAAAAGTACGTTGCTGCGCTGTATAAACGGGCTGGAGCCTATTCAGGCGGGCGAAATTTTGTTAGACGGCACACCGATTGACGGCCGTGCCAAACAAAGCACCGAACAACGCCAAAAGGTAGGTATGGTGTTCCAAAGTTACGAGCTGTTTCCGCATTTATCGGTAATGGATAACATACTGTTAGCGCCCACCAAGGTGCAAAAGCGTGCCAAAGCCGAGGTGGAAGCCGAAGCGCTCAGCCTGCTTGAGCGTGTGGGCCTGGCAGACAGGGCCAAGAGCTTTCCGCGTGAGTTATCCGGCGGGCAAAAGCAGCGTGTGGCCATTGTGCGCGCCCTGATAATGCACCCGGAGGTTATGCTGTTTGACGAAGTAACGGCCGCCTTAGACCCGGAGATGGTGCGCGAGGTTTTAGATGTTATTTTGGGCTTGGCGGAGCAGGGGAGAACAATGCTGATAGTTACCCACGAAATGCAGTTTGCCCGAGCCATTGCCGACCGCATAATATTTTTGGATAACGGCAAAATTTTAGAAGATGCCGCGCCGGAGCAGTTTTTTACTGACCCAACAACCAACCGCGCCAAGCAGTTTTTACAAATGTTCGATTTTTCGACGGTAAAGCCGCGGCATAACAATGTGTAAAAAAATTTTTGTAATATAAAGCACGGCAAAAAATAATGTATTACTAATGTAAAAAGGAGAGATTTTTTATGAAGCTGATGAAAAAATTTGGTTTACTGGCAATGCTGGCAATTTTAACGCTTAGCCTGTTTGGCTGCGGCGGCGATGCCGATACCGGCAAGGTGTATCGCACCTTAGATGAAATTAAGGCCAGCGGCACCATCAATATTGGTGTATTTTCGGACAAAAACCCCTTTGGCTATGTTGACGAAAACGGCGCTTATCAGGGCTATGACATTTATCTGGCCGAACGCCTGGGCGAAGATTTGGGCGTAGACATCAACTATGTTTCTACCGAGGCTGCCAACCGTATTGAATACCTGCAAACCGGCAAGGTAGACGTTATTTTGGCCAACTTTACCGTTACCCCGGAACGCGCCGAGGAGGTTGACTTTGCCAGCCCCTATATGAACGTTGCGCTGGGCGTTGTAGCTCCTAACGGCACAACTCTTACATCTTTGGACGAGTGGAACGCTGATGACGAGATGATCGTAATTTCCGGCACCACAGCTCAGACTTATCTGATTGACAACTATCCGGACATCAAAATGCAGAGATATGATTCTTATGCAACTGCTAAAAACGCGCTGGAAAACGGCAACGGCGCAGCATGGTGCAGCGACAACACCGAGGTTATGGCGTTTGCCACTCAAAACACCGACTTTACCGTGTGCATACCAGAGCTGGGCAATCAGGATACCATTGCACCGGCAGTATCTAAAGGCAACGATACCGTGCTTGGCTGGCTGAATGAAGAAATTGATGCGCTTTCTCAAACCAGTTTCTTCCACGATGCTTACAAGGCCACCCTGCTTGATACCTACGGTGCCGATTACGAGGACAGTCTGGTTATCGACGGCACGGCTGAATAATCAGCATAATATAAAAAGCGGGGACGCAGCTCCTCGCTTTTTTTGTACAAATTTATATTGCCAAACAACGTAAAATCAGCTAAAATACTAAATATTATACCACAAAAGGAGATGTTTTTATGGGATTTTTGACGGGTAAAACTGCTATTATTACCGGTGCCGGCAAAGCTACTTTAAGCGACGGCAGTTGTGGTTCTATCGGCTACGGCATTGCAACAGCCTATGCCAAAGAAGGTGCCAACCTGGTGATTACCGGGCGCAATATGCAAAAACTGCTGGATGCTAAAACCGATTTGGAAGCTGCATACGGCATTAAGGTGCTGGCTGTGCAGGCTGATGTATCGGCCGGGGCCGACAACAAGGCCATTGTACAAAACGTGGTTGACCGTGCCATTGCCGAATTTGGCGCTATTCAGGTGCTTATAAACAACGCGCAGGCTTCGGCATCGGGCGTAACGCTGGCCGACCATACCACCGAACAGTTTGATTTAGCGCTGTATTCGGGCCTGTACGCTGCTTTTTACTATATGCAGGCCTGCTATCCTTATTTGGCGCAAAGCAAGGGCTCCGTTATCAACTTTGCCTCAGGAGCAGGGCTTTTTGGCAACTTTGGGCAATGTGCATATGCTGCCGCCAAAGAGGGTATACGCGGGCTAAGCCGTGTGGCCGCCACCGAATGGGGCAAGGATGGCATAAACGTTAACGTTATTTGCCCTCTGGCGTGGACTGCACAACTGGAAAACTTTAAAAACGCCTACCCGGAGGCTTTTGAAAAGAATGTTCATATGCCGCCAATGGGGCATTACGGCAATGTAGAAACCGAAATTGGTCGCGTTTGTGTTCAACTGGCCTCGCCGGACTTTAAGTTTTTAACCGGTGAAACCCTGACTTTAGAGGGCGGACTGGGATTGCGTCCGTAAAATATCAGCTAAATACAAAAAAGGTGTGGCCGGCTATATGGTCACACCTTTTACTATTATGTTGAATAATTACAGGATTTTGCTTAAAAAATCTTGCAAACGGGGATTTTTGGGATGAGCGAAAAATTCCTCCGGCGGGTTTTCCTCGACAATTTTTCCGCCGTCGATAAACACAATGCGCGAGCCAACCTCTTTGGCAAAGCCCATTTCGTGGGTAACAACCACCATCGTCATACCCTCTAAGGCCAGCGACTTCATAACGCTTAAAACCTCACCGACCATTTCCGGGTCTAACGCCGAAGTAGGCTCGTCAAACAGCATAACATCGGGCTCCATACACAAAGCACGCACAATGGCAATACGTTGCTTTTGCCCGCCGGAAAGCTGAGAAGGGTAGGCGTTAGCTCTATCCGCCAAACCAACACGGGCAAGCAGCTTCATTGCACGCTCGTTAGCTTCGGCTTCAGACAGCTTAAGCAGCTTTATCGGCGCCACAGTAAGGTTCTTCAAAATCGTCATATGAGGAAAAAGGTTAAAATGCTGAAACACCATACCCATTTTTTGACGGTGCCTGTCGATGTTCAATTTAGGGTTGGTGATATCCTGCCCCTCAAAAAATATTTGCCCCTGAGTAGGACGTTCCAGCAGGTTTAAACAGCGCAAAAATGTGCTTTTACCGCTGCCGGAAGGGCCAATAACCACCACAACTTCGCCTTTGGTTATCTCGGTGTCAATGCCATTTAAAACCTGCACATCACCAAAAGATTTATGTAAATCAGAAACCTTTATCAAAACACCATTAGTGGTCACTTTGCTTCAGCCTCCTTTCCAGTCTTAATACCAGATTGTCGAAAAACATAACCATTGCCAAGTAAATTAACGCCACGGAAATCAGCGGGAAGAACGCATCAAAGGTACGCCCGCGAATAATATCGCCTGCCTTGGTCAAATCCATACCAGCCGCGTAACCCAAAACAGAGGTCTCCTTCAGCAACACAATAAATTCGTTACCGAGAGAGGGCAATACGGTTTTGAAAGCCTGCGGCAAAATAATCAGCATCATTGTTTGCAGGTAATTAAAGCCAAGAGAGCGACCTGCCTCCATCTGACCACGGTCTACAGCCTGAATACCGCCGCGCACAATTTCGGCCACATAAGCACCTGAATTGATACCAAAACCGATAATGCCGCACAAATTTGCACTAAAACCCATCGGACCTAAAATCAAGAAACAAATAATCATCAACTGAACAATAACAGGCGTACCACGGATCACCGTAAGGTACACGCGGCAAAACCAGTTCAAAATTTTCAGTTTGCCAGTAGTGTCGTGCGTAAAGCGAATACTTGCCACCACCATACCCAGCAAAATACCAATTAAGCAGGCAAAAAAGGTAACTTCCAGCGTGGTTTGCAGACCTTTTACCACATAAACCCAGCGATCTTCATAAATAAAGCTTACATAAAAGCGCCGCTGCATATCGGCAAGCCACAAGTTAAAACCGTCCATTTTCACACATCCCAACAGTAAAAAATAGGGCGAGATTAAAAGCTCTCGCCCTTTTTTTTAATAAATTTTAAATTCAGTTCAAATTATTCAGCAGGGATATATTTGTCAACAATCTGCTGAACAGTACCGTCGGCAATCAGCTCCTGCAAAGCGCCGTCTACCTTATTCAACAGCTCGGTGTTGTTTTTAGCAAAGGCAATAGCGTATTCTTCGGTAGCATATTCGGTATCCAAAATCTTCAAGCCTTCGTTAGCAGCAACAAATGCTTTAGCAGGCTCCAAGTCAATCAAAACAGCGTCAATCATACCCTGATTAAGAGCTACAACAGCGTCAGCGCCCTTGTTGTAACGCATAACAGCTTCGTCGCCAAAATCGTCGGTTGCATAGATATCACCGGTGGTGTTGGTCTGTACGCCGATTTTTTTGCCGGACAGATCGTCAATAGTAGCAATGGTAGAATCAGACTTAACAATAACTACCTGATGAGCAGTTGCATAGGTGCTGGTAAAATCAGCATTTTCCAAACGGTCGGGAGTAATAGTCATACCGGCCATACCCATATCAGCCTGACCGGACTGAACAGCAACCAGAATAGAATCAAATGCCATATCGGAGATTTCCAGTTCCATACCCAGCTTGTCGGCAATAGCGGCTGCAACCTCAGCGTCAATACCAACTATCTGCTGATTTTCGTAGTATTCATAAGGCGGAAACTCGGCATTAGTAGCCATAATCAGCTTTTCCTTAGCGTTCTGATCATCACTGCCGCCGGTTTGCGTATTACCGCCGCCGCAGGCAGCCAAACCCATCAACATAACAACAGACATCATCAATGCAAGTAACTTCTTCATTTTTGTTTTACCTCCAAAACAGATTGTAAATTTATGCATATATGATAGCAAAATAACCGCTAAAAGTCAAGGTTTACGCCCAATTTTATACAATGACAAAACAATTTTATTAGTGCTAAAAACGGCGCAGCAAACCGATAACGCGCCCTAAAATCTGCACATCAAAGGTAATAATACTGGACATATTAGGGTTTGCCGGCTCTAAACGATAATAATTAGGTTCCTTATAAAAATACTTTACGGTTGCGCTGTCATCTAAAAGCAGGGCGGCAATTTCTCCGTTGCGCACCGTAGAAGTTTTTTCTACTATTATAAGATCGCCGTTTAAAATGCCCGCGTCGATCATACTTTCACCACGCACCCGCAGCATAAAAAGCTGGCTGTTAGAGTTCAAAAAATCCAGCGGCAGAGGAAAAACGTCCTCAATCTGTTCTTCGGCAAACAGCGGCTGACCGGCGGCAATGGTACCAAGCAGGGGCACACCGGCCATCTCTTTGTTGGCGATGCCGGAAAAATAACCGTCATCATTAGTATTATTTTCGGTAGCAATTTCAATGGCACGCTGCTTAGAATCATTGCGACGAATATAACCCAGCTCCTCCAGCGTTTTAAGGTGATTATGCACCGTAGAGGTCGATTTCAGGCCGACACCGTCACAAATCTCCCGCACCGAGGGGGCATAGCCTTTTTCTTCCCAAACACGCTTAATAAATTCCAAAACCGCCGCCTGACGCGGAGTTAAATCTGCATAAATCATAAAATAACACCTCATATTATTATTTTTGAACACAATCACAACTGGTAATATTATTGTAACACATCTGTTCGAAAAAAGCAAACATTTGTTTGCAATTTTTGCTTGACAATCGAACGTTTGTTCGATATAATATAAACACAGGCGAACATTTGTTCGAATTTTATCGATTAACCGAACGGCTGTTCGCAAAGACTACGAGGTGATACATTATGAATAAAACCATAAAACGTCGCGTGCGCTGGGATAGAGTAGCATTTTTACTGATAGCTTTGGCTGTACTTATGTCTTTTGCCGTAAATGCCCTGGCTGAAGATTCTCCGTTGATTTGTGATAATGTAACCGTTGCTGCCGGCGATACGCTTTGGGGCCTTATTAAGGAGGTAAACCCGGATTACTGCGGCAATATGAACGCCGCCGTTTACCAAACCTGCAAGCTGAATAATATGCCAACCGCGCAAATAAACGTCGGCCAGAGCATACTTATACCAAAATTATAACGGGTTTTTATCGGCGCATTAGCAGGATTTGAGCCTACAAAGCCAGAATTTATATCAGACATATTGCTAACGAACGGTGGAATTATTGTGAATTTTCTGGTTATAGACTTAGAAACAACCGGTTTAAACCCAAATACAGACGAAATAATTGAAATTGGCGCGGTAAAAATAATTGACGGCGTTATTACCGACACCCTGCAAACTCTGGTAAAGCCGCTGCATACTGTGCCCGACGAAATCGTTGCGCTGACAGGCATCTCTAACCAAATGATTGCCGACGCACCCCGGTTAAGCGAGGCCGTAGCTTTGCTTAACCATTTTGCCGATGGCGAGTTTTACTGGGTAGCGCACAATAAAAACTTTGAGTCAAGCTTTCTAAATCCTCTGCTTAACCGCCCGTTAGCTTGGATAGACACCATAGACATTGCCAAAATTTTGTTGCCGTTTAACCGTTATTCGCGCTTAGGAGCGCTGCTGGAGCAGTTTTCAATAAAACACGACGAGCTGCACAGGGCCTTGGCCGATGCACGTGGCACCGCTGACCTGTTGCTGCTTATGCTAAAGCAGTTGACCGACTTGTCCGATCGTCTGTGGCGCAATTTTGTGCAAATATGCCAGCCGGTAAATTCTCCGTTAGCCGATTTATTTAGGCAGACGTTTAACAGCCGAACACTAAATAACCGGCTTTTACTGGATAATTCCATAAATGGTCTGGATTCCTTAAATTTTGACTGTGGTTTGGATCAGGACGAGGTCAACGAGGATTATGTATTGCCGGAGCAGCAGATCACTGCTTTTTTTAACAATTTGCCCGCCGATGAATATGAGATACGCCAGGAGCAAATAACTATGTCGGAAAAGGTGGCCGGCGCTTTTAACAAACACCAAATCTTGCTGGCCGAAGCCGGCACCGGCACCGGCAAAAGTCTGGCTTATCTGCTGCCGGCGGCGTTATTTTCCTTAGGCAGCAACCAGCAGGTGATTATCAGCACCAACACCATCAATCTGCAGGATCAGCTTTTGCACAAAGATATTCCGCTGCTAAAAAAGGAACTGCACAAACAGCGCGCGCTAAACTTCCAGTCGGCTGTACTAAAAGGCCGCAATAACTATCTGTGCCTGCGCAAATGGCGCCAGGCCCGTGAGCATGCAACCCCCGAAACACTGGCGCTCTATTTGCGAATTGAACACTGGTTAACGCTAACGGCCACCGGCGATTACAGCGAGCTAAACCTCTGGGGGCACGAGCAGGAGCTTGTTGAAAACCTTAATGCCGGCAGCGAAACCTGCGTCGGCTTTAATTGCACTAACAGCCGTACAACCTGTTTTGTTACCAAGGCCAAGCGCCGCGCCGCCAACGCCAATATTTTAATAGTTAACCATTCTTGGCTGCTAAGCGCTGCCCAATGCGAGGATGAAGGAGGAGGGCTGTTGCCAACCGCCGCCTACCTGATAATCGACGAGGCACACCAACTGCCTGCGGTTGCCGAACGCCAGTTTTCTCAGCGATTTTCGGCCCGCGAGGTTAACCGCGTTATCAACAATTTATCCCACCAAAATCACTTGCAGGAGCTTTTGCGCAAGCTGCAAAAGTTTGCCGACCACAACAGCCTTATTGGCAAGCTGAACAAATTGCTTACGGCACAAACCAATGTTGCTGATATGAACCGCGACTTTGAAATTGCCACGCAGGATTTTTATGCCAAGGCCGCGCGTCCGCTTGACCGGCAGGTGCGGATAGTGGAACAGCGCAACAGTGATGACTTGTGGCCGCCGCTGGAAAATTCGCTGAGTAATCTGATATTTTCTCTGCGGCAGTTGGCGCGTACTTTAAACGATATTTTAATTGGTTTGGAGGATGACAACCCGTTTGTTTCGATAGATGTTGTTGCCGGCTGGCAAAACCTGAAAAATACCATTAGCGAGCTTGTACAAACCGGCCAACTGATTATTGACGGCAAAAACACCGAAACCGATGACGAATGTGTTGTCTGGTTGGAAAAATTTACGATTAGAGATTTGAGCGCGCCTATTGACGATTTGCAATGGTGGGTGGCGCCGGAGGATATTCGTCCACTTTTGCGCCGCTACGTATTTTCCGGCAAACGCAGTATGGTTTTTGCGTCGGCAACCCTGGCCAACAACGATTTTAGCTATTTCAGCCGTGAGCTTGGTTTGCCCCAACTGCCGTTGGACACAGAAAGTCTGATGCTGCCGTCACCGTTTGACTATGCACATAATGCACGTTTGCTTTTAACCGACGATATTGCTGACTATACCAAAACCAGCGAACTGCTCATTCAACAGCAGCTTGCCGCGGCCATAGCCAAGCTGGTAACGGCGGCCAAAGGTCGCGCGCTGGTGCTTTTTACTTCATATCAGCAGCTAAATGGCGTTTACCGGCTTTTGCTGCCCCTGCTTGCCGAAAGTGATATAAAGCTGTTGGGCCACGGCATCAGCGGCGGACGCAATTTTATCATAGAATCTATGCAAAAAAACGCGAATTGCTGTGTTTTAGGCGTTAGCAGCTTTTGGGAAGGCGTTGATATCAAAGGCAGCAATTTATCCCTGCTTATTATTGTTCGCCTACCGTTTGCCCCGCCAAATACCCCTTTGTTAGAAGCCAAATTTGAGCGCATAAAAGGGCAAGGGGGCAATCCCTTCCGCGACTACAGCCTGCCGCAGGCCGTTTTGCGCTTTAAGCAGGGCTTTGGCCGCCTAATACGCAGTAAAGATGACAGGGGCATTTGTTGTGTTTTGGATCAGCGAATTTGCAACACCAAGGGTTATGGCAGCAAATTTTTAGCAGCTCTGCCGTCAATGCCGGTAAAACAGTGCAGCATAGACGAAATGACAGCGGAAATTGAAGATTTTTTGGCGGACAACTAACATTTATTGCGCCCCCGGTATATATATTTAATAACAGGCGCAGTTGATATTAAGGGAGGTTTTGCCAATGAAGGTTTATTATTTTAAGCTGCCAACACCCATACTGAATTTTTTAAAAAAAGCTTTTAAGCAATAAGCAAAACGCCCTCTGGCTAACAGAGGGCGTTTTTTAGAACGTTAATTTTTAATCAGCGCGACAAATCAACAACCTGACCGAGGATATCGTCTTTTTGGTAATTTACGCTGTAACCCAGCTTTTCAAAGTCGCGGATTTTTAAGTAGCTGCGGCCGACATTTGCATCAACATAACCGGCAACATAGGTTTTCTGGCCGTCACGCACAACATAAGGGCTCTTTTTGGCGCTGTCCCAGCCAACCTCCTCGCCGCAGGCTTCGGCCACCGGGCGCAGGCCCAAATAGGTGGTATTATTGATAATGCGCACATCAGGCGTTACCCAACTGCTCTCGTCCAGGCCGGGCAGGGCAAAGTACTGGTGATAATACATATAATCGTCGTCAAGATAAATGGTTGCGTTAACCGACTTGGGCGCAAACTGCGTTTTATCTATAGTGTATACGTCAAGCACCTTGGCAGTCGGAATAACAAAATCAACGTTGCTTACACCTTTGGTCTGGGCCGTGCCAACCATCTTATATGCCAAAACATCGTCCGTCGGCTCTTTAGACTTGTAGTTTACCGTGTATTTAACATCAAACGACTTTGCCGAATTGCGCGTCAGGGCATATTCAACGTTGCAGTCAAACGGCAGAGAAGCCGCGCCCTCGTTCAAACCGGTCAGCGCCGCCAAATCGGCACCGGCCAGCGCCTTAAGCTCTATCGCCGCATTTTCAATAGTGGCTTTAAGCTCAAGCTTGTAGGCATCGTCAAACAGCGACGAATTATTTACCCATTTAAGCAGAGAATCAGCAATTTTATCGGCATTTTTAGTGGAATATTGCATAAATCTGTCAATGCAATCTATAACGTTCCGGTTGTTAAGTTCGATTGTGTAGGTATTGCCGCGCTTCGTCAGCAGCTTAGAATCAAAGCCGCTGTAGGCATCCTTAAGCGCAACCAGCAAATTATTTATTTCATCGTAGTAAGAATCCACAGTGCCGTTAATCAGCGCCATATCCTCCCAAAGCTGCTCATCAATGATCGACCAGCAAAGCCATTCGCTGTCACCGACTATTGTCTTTAGCTGTGCCAAACCCTCGGCGTTATTAGGCTCAATCATCTGATAAATGGCCACAACATCAGCGGTATTAAAATACAGCCTGGTTTTATCCATATACATCGTCATCGGCAGGGTAATATCACCGGCCGTAACCTGAACCGCCATTTTAGACTGCAATTTTTCGTTATCGCTTTCGGTCGTCAGGTTAATTTTTAAAGTGCTTAGTCCTTCGGGCAGCTCTGCCTTTACTTCGTCCGATACCTCAAAATCGACGGTTAGATCAGCAGTTTGCTGCACCTTGCCCATAGCCGCCATCTCTCGACTGACCTGCATAAAGCTGACGAGATCGTTGGAGCAGGCGGAGCAGCACAGCACCATTGCCACCAGCAGCAGAGCGGCCATAAATTTTCTTTTCATCATTAACATCTTCATCCCTCCATAATCATAAAATTCACGCACTATACATCAATGCACCTACACAATGTTATAATTCGCGCCGCCGGACAATAATCCTTTTTTATGCGTATTTAATTTTGGTATTGATTTTAAGGCGTGTTTACTGTAAAATTAAGAAAAGAGTTGGTTACTTTTGCTATTTTTGAGGAGGTCTATTATGTTTACGCAGGAACAGGTTTTAGAAGTTTTTGAGCGCACCGGCGTTTTGCTGGATGGTCATTTTCGTTTAACATCGGGCTTGCACGCTGCCAAGTATTTGCAGTGCGCCCAGTTGTTGCAATACCCGCATGAAGCCGGCCCGCTTTGCGAGCAGTTAGCAGAATATTTTAAGGATGCCGGCGCAACGGTGGTTGCCGGCCCCGCTACCGGCGGCATTATTTTGGCCTACGAGGTTGCCAAAGCATTGGGTGTTAAAAATATTTTCGGTGAACGTGAAAACGGCGTAATGACTTTCCGTCGCGGCTTTAAGGTAGAGCCTACCGATAAAGTTTTGGTGCTGGAAGATGTTGTTACCACCGGCGGTTCGGTTAAAGAACTGATTGAATGTGTACGTGCAGCCGGTGCCGAGGTTGTCGGTGTTGCATCTTTGGTAAACCGCAGCGGCGGCCGCGTAGATTTTGGCGTACCGTTCAAATCTCTGGTAAATTTGGACATTACCACCTACCAGCCCGACGATTGCCCGATGTGCAAGGCAGGCAGCGTTGCCTACAAGCCCGGTTCCCGTCAGGTTTAATACAGACCAAAAATAACAATAACCTCAGCGTTTGGTTTAACGTTGAGGTTATTTTTTTTACAGCAAAGCATCGGCGCCAAGCATACCCAGCGAATACAGGAGCATTACCGGTATTTTGCAGAAGATTATTATCAGCATAAAGCTGCGCGTTGATATTTTTGATATGCCGGCCAGCATACACAGGGCATCGTCCGGGGCAAACGGCAGCAATATAAGTACCAAAAAGGTACGCAAAAACAGCTTTTCGTTATCCAGCCACCTAAAATATTTTTGCCAGATGGCCGGTTTTATGCGCTTACGTACAAAGTCCTGCCCAAAATAACGTGCCAGGGCAAAGCTTAGGGCAGACCCTGAAATTACGCCCACAAAATTTATAACAAACCCCTGCCATGGCCCAAAAATTACCACTACGGCCGCCAACACCAAACCGCCCGGTATAAACGGCACCAATATCTGCAAAATATGCAGCATAACGGGTATAACCGGGGCCGCCCAGCCAACACGCTCAACACAGGCGCGCAGGCTAGCCAAATCGTGAAAAATACCGGTGCGCCACGCCCAAAAACACAGGGCAGCCAGCACAGCAAGTATAAAAATTATTAACAATTTTTCCGCATCAGGTTTTGTAATCTTCATAATATCACGCAAAATCAGCTATTAACACTATATTCACAGGCAAAATTTGCGGCGAGGCAGTTAATCCAAAAATTTTGTACGCACCAAAAAGCGCCACCAGCCCAACCACGGCATCATCAAATTATGGTATTCTTCCTTATAAATCGGGTGGCCGTCCTGCGACATCACATCGTAAATAACAGTGCCCTCCAGCAGCTTGGTATGTATATCAATAAAACCGTTAAATTCGTAAAACTGCTTACGGCAAAGGCGCTGCGCGTAATTTTCGGCTGCCGTGTCCATTTCTTCCATCGCCAAAAACAGGCGTTTACCGGCATAATATGCCTTTAAAGCCGCTAATGCAGCACTGCCGTAGCCTTGGCCGCGCAAATTTTCTTCTATGGCAAAGTAAAAAATATAAACTAAATCTTCCTTATATAATACGTTATAAAAAAAGCCGACACAGGCATCACCGTTAAAAATGGCCAACCAATCTACATAGGGCTTGGCCGCACGGGCTGCCAAACGGCCAAAGGGGGCGCGCTCATCCTCGGGGAAGGCCGTTAGATACAGTTGCTTTATTTGCGGCAATTCCTCAGTATTTTTGGTTATTTGCTTTAAAACAATGTTCATTTTGTAGTATTTACCTCTGTAGTATTTACCTCTGTAGTATTTCTATCAATATTTTTATCCGCCAAGCGCTTAGCAAGCGTGTTGTTTAAAAAAGCGTCACGCAGGCTGGCATTAGAAACGTGCGTGTATATTTGCGTGGTTTGCAGGGTTTCGTGCCCCAAAGCCTGCTGTATAACGCGAATATCCGTATTGGCATTAAGCATATTGGTGGCCGCAGTATGGCGCAACTTGTGCGGAGAAAGGCGCGCAGCGTCTAAATTTGCTTTGGCAAAATATTTTTTTACCATACGTTCTATCGCGCGATGTGAAAGTCTTTCACCTTTTTGGCTGATAAACAGCGCCTTTTCCTTATCATCTTTGGGCGGTATGCGCCGGCCGGCTAAATAAGTATTATAAGCATCGGTGCAAAGCTGCGGCAGATAAATGGTACGCTGCTTGCTGCCCTTGCCGGTAACCACCAACTGCATACTGTTGCTGCCGCCCTGTGGGTACGGCCTGATATCGCCAAGATTTATACCCACCATTTCATCGATACGCAAACCGCAGCACATAAACAGCGCCACAATAAGGTAATCACGCGCCGCGTTTTTATCAGCCGCCTGACTGACCACCTGCAACAACTGCACACACTCATCTTCTGAAAGAAAAACCGGCAATTTACGCTTAAAAGTGGGGGATTCTACCATTTCACACGGGTTTTCAGCCAAACGATAGGTTTTATAGCACATATAGTCAAAATACGCCCGAACCGCAGCCAACTTGCGAGCACGTGTGGTTGCCGCAAGGCCCTTATTGCTAAGATGATAAAGATAATCGGCAATATCAATACGGTCAATTTTTTGTACATCAACAATAGTAAGGCTCAAATAATCACAATCTTTTGCGGCGTTTTTTTCAAGGTACCAAACAAAAAAGGCGCGCAAATCTATCGAATATTCATAGGCTGTGTTGCGAGATTTGTTTTTTATGCCAACCAGATAGCTCAAAAAATCCTGTACCACCGGCGGAGATACCACCGGCTGTTTGTGATACTGTGTCATTTTACAAACCTCCTATGTACACAGTGGCTGCTATGTGCAATATAACAGCCCAACATAAACCGGGCATAAATAATGCGCACCGGCTAACATAATTATAATACCACTCTTGACAAATGTCAATAACGCCGCAAAATATTCATTTTGCGGCGTTATATGTGCGGCCTTATTTTTTCTTAATTTTTACGGCAATTACGCACCCCTAACTATCTTGACAGCAAATTTTTTTCGTCTTATAATATATAGTAAACTTTTTTCATAGTTTACCGCAGAGCTTGCCTTTAGGCAAGTGTTCTTTGTTTTAAGGAGGTTTATCTGTATGCAAAACGGTAATTTTGTTATAACCATTGCCCGAGAATACGGCTCCGGCGGGCGTCTTATCGGCAAAATTTTGGCTGATAAGCTGAACATAGCCTTTTATGATAAAGAGCTGATAACGCTGGCTGCGCAAAAAAGCGGCCTAAGCGAAGATTATTTAAATAAACACGACCAAAGCAAAAGCAAGCTGGCCTTTTTGCAGGGGGCTTTTATAACCACCAAAACTCTGCCGCTGCCCGAACAGATTTATCAGGCGCAATGCAAGGTTATTAAAGAGGTTGCCGCTAAAGGGTCCTGCGTTATTGTCGGCCGCTGTGCCGACCACGTGCTGGCCGATGAGCCGCGTTGTGTAAAGGTTTTTATTCACGCACCGCAGGCCGAAAAAATTCAGCGCATAACCAAATATTATAACGAAGATATTGAAAACCCCGCCGCTTATGCCGCCAAAATAGACAAAGAGCGCGCGGCCCACTACAACTACTTTACGCTGGGCCAATGGGGAGATTTGGCCAACTACAACCTTACTATAGACAGCACTGTAGGCGTGGAAAACGCTGCTGAAATTATCCGTATTTATACCGAACAGTACCTGCAAAAATAATTATATTTTAAAGATAGGAATTTGCCGTGAACAAACAAAATAATTCTACAACCGCCCCCCTGCCGGAAAATAAAATGGGCGTTATGCCGGTAAACAAGCTGCTGCTTACAATGTCTATACCGATGATAATTTCGATGCTGGTGCAGGCACTTTATAACATTGTAGACAGCGTATGGGTATCTTACATAAACCAGGATGCGCTGACGGCCGTTGGGTTGGCGTTCCCTATGCAAAACTTAATGATGGCACTGGCCATTGGCACCGGCGTAGGTATGAACGCCCTGCTTTCTAAAAGTTTGGGCGAAGGCAACCAACGCCTGGTAAACCAAACCGCCGGCAACGGCATTTTTGTCGAGCTGGTTAGTGCCCTTATTTGTATGGTGTTGGCACCGGTATGTATCAAGCCCTTTTTTGCAATGCAAACCGATATACCGATAATTATTGAATATGGCTGCGATTACCTGTTTGTGTGTATGTTTGTGTGCCTGCCGCTGTTTGGTCAGGTCACCTTTGAACGCCTGCTGCTTTCTACTGGTAAAACCGTTTACAGTATGACAACACAGGCATTTGGCGCCGTACTTAACATTATTTTAGACCCTCTGCTGATTTTCGGTGTGGGGCCTTTTCCGGAACTTGGTATACGCGGCGCCGCTGTTGCCACGGTTTTTGCCCAGTTCTGCGCTATGCTGCTGGCGATATTTTTTAATATTAAAGTAAATAAAGAGATACAATTTAGCAAATTAAAAGGTTTTCGCCCGGATATGCACATTATTAAGCGCATATATGCCGTTGGCCTGCCCTCTATCATTATGTCCTCTATCGGTTCGGTAATGACATTTGCCCTTAACAAAATACTTATCTCCTTTACTTCTGCCGCAGTGGCTGCCTTTAACATCTACTTTAAGCTGCAAAGCTTCTTCTTTATGCCGGTAATTGGTTTAAACAACGGTATGGTACCGATAATTTCTTACAACTATGGTGCTAAAAAGCCCGACCGTCTGGTAAAAACCATCAAGCTGAGCGTTATGTATGCCGTAAGTATTATGTTCTGCGGCCTGCTGGTAATGCAGTTGCTGCCCACCCAACTGCTGCAGATCTTCCGGGCAGATGAAGAACTGATAGCTATTGGTGTGCCGATGCTGCGCATTATATCCATACACTTTGTACTGGCAGGCTTCTGTATTATTGCCAGCTCGGTATTTCAGGCGCTGGATAACCCGCTGTTCAGTATGGGCATATCGCTCTGCCGACAGATTTTTGTACTTATCCCCTCTGCTTATCTGCTTTCGCTTACCGGGGTACTTAACAACGTCTGGTTTGCTTTTCTTATCGCCGAAGCCTTCTCGCTTACACTGTCGTCTTTGGCAATGACTGTTGTATACCGCCGCATTATAAAGCCCCTGTATGCTAAATAAACCACACAAAATATCACAAAATTTGCGGTAAAATATTTTCCGTATTTTCTGCAAAAAACATCTTGACAAATTGCACATTTAGTGATTTAATAGTATAAACCGATGAAACGGAGATAAAACTAATAGCGCACTCACAGAGAGCCATCGTTGCTGAGAGTATGGCAGTAAGCGGGTTAGACAAATGGACCGTAGAGGGTTGGTGGAACAGGCTTTGGCCTTAGTATTACCAAACGGGCGCTCCCGTTACAGAGCAAGGGGTTTGATGGAACCCTGATAGAGCTGGTCGCTTTTTCATGGCGGCAATTAAGGTGGCACCGCAGGTTATAGCCTGTCCTTATGTTTATTGTATTTTTGCGTACAGTAACAAGGGCAGGCTTTTTTGTTTTCCGCTTTTCCGCTTTTCCGCTTTTCCGCTTTTTCCATCGTAGATAAAAAAATATAATATACCAAAGGAGAGATTATTATGAAGAAATTACTTACCCTGCTTATGACATTTGCAATGCTTACCGCACTTACGGCTTGCGGCGGCAACAGCGACAACACCCCCACTACGCCCAGCAACACCCAAACCTATAACGTTGGCCTGTTGCAGCTTATGGAACACACCTCGCTGGACGAGATAAGAAACGCCATTGAAGACGAAATTGCCGCAGCCGGCTATGGTGACGTTATTAAAATTGATTACGTTAACGGCCAAAACGATGCTTCAACTATGAACACCGCCGCACAAAAATTTGTAGCCGCCAATGATGACGCCATAATCGCTATTGCTACCAATGCAGCACAAAGCGTAGCCGCTGCCACACAGGATATTCCGATTATCTTTTCGGCAGTAACCGACCCTGTAGAGGCCGGTCTGGTTACCGATAAAGCCAACCCCGATGCCAATATCACCGGTGTTTCGGACTATATTGATGTAGCGGCAATTTTCGGTATGGCCGAAGATATTACCCCCGAAGTTAAAACCTATGGCTTTGTTTACAATATGGCCGAACCCAATTCCGTTTCGGTTATCCGCGATGCTAAAGCCTATTTAGATGCTAAAAATGTTGCTTATACCGAAGCATTTGTTACCAACATCGGCGAGGTTACCACCGCTGTACAGTCGCTGGTTGGCAAGGTAGACGCCCTGTTTTTACCTATTGATAACACGGTAGCCAGCGCTATGAGCAACGTAGCCGACATAGCCAACGCTAACGGCATACCGGTATATACCGCCGCTGATTCTATGGTTCACGATGGCGGCCTGGCAACTGCCGGTGTAAATTATACCCAGTTGGGCAAACAAACTGCCGATATGCTGATCCGTATTTTGATTGACGGTGAAAGCGTAGCCGAAAACCCGGTAGAAGTTTTGACCGAATATTCGGTGACTGTTAATGCCGAAACCGCAGCAGCCATTGGCGTTGACGTAAGCAAATATCTGGCTGAATAACACATTAAACCAAAAGGAAACTAACTATGAGCTTTACACTTTTGCAAGGCACCTTAGAACAGGGCCTGATATACAGTCTGGTTGCCATGGGGCTGTTCATTTCGTTTCGTATTCTTAATGTTGCCGATTTAACGGTAGACGGCGCATTTACCCTTGGCTGCGCCACTGCCGCAGTAGCCACGCTGGCCGGGCACCCCTTTTTGGGGCTGCTGCTGGCCTTGGCTGCCGGTGCGCTGGCCGGCCTTGTAACCGCGCTGCTGCAAACCAAAATGAAGGTGCAGCCGATTTTGGCCGGTATCATCACTATGACGGCACTCTACTCCATCAACCTGATGATAATGACCAACCGCGCCAACCTGCCGCTTTTAAAATGCGAAACCATCTATTCGGCAGCGGCCAAAATTTTCCCGGCCGACTATGCTAAGCTTATTCTGCTGACCATAATTGTTGCGGTGATTATACTGGCCACCCTGATATTTTTACGCAGCGGCACGGGGCTGGCTATACGTGCCACCGGCGATAATCCGGATCTGGTACGTTCTTCGTCTATTAACCCGCATATCACCATATCTATTGGCCTGTGTGTAGCCAACGCGCTGGTTTCGCTTTCCGGCGCTCTGCTGGCTCAATATCAGCTTTTTGCCGAAATCACTACCGGCACCGGTATGGTGGTTATCGGTCTGGCATCGCTCATCATTGGCGAGGTTATCGTCGGTCATGGCGGCATCTTCCGCGCTCTGCTGGGCACGCTGGTAGGCTCGGCCATTTACCGCCTGATAATTGCCGTAGCCATAACCAGCTCGCTGCAACCTTCTAACCTGAAGCTCATTTCGGCTATCATCGTAGCTATTTCCATTTCCTGGCCCGCTATTAAAGAAAAAATTGCCCTGTTTAAGCTTAAACGCGCTGCCGGCAAAACCAAATAGGAGGATACTATGCTTGATTTGCAAAATATCAATAAAACCTTTAACCCCGGTACACCCAGCAGCAAGCAGGCGCTAAACGATTTGTCCCTGCACCTTGCCCCCGGCGATTTTGTAACCATCATCGGCAGCAACGGGGCCGGCAAAAGCACCCTGTTTAACGCCATAAGCGGCAGTTTTTTGGTAGACAGCGGCCACATTATCCTAAACGGCCAAGATATTACCTTTATGCCGGAGCATAAGCGTGCCGCAAATATCGGCAGGCTTTTTCAAGACCCGCTGCGCGGCACGGCCCCCAATATGACGATAGAAGAAAATTTGGCGCTGGTTTATCTGCGTGCCAACAAATCCCGCTCTATTTTTGGTATAACCGCCAAAGAACGTGATTTCTTCCGCACTAAGCTGGAAGAACTTAACCTTGGGCTGGAGGATCGCCTTAAAAGCAAGGTTGGCCTGCTTTCCGGCGGTCAGCGGCAGGCCCTTACACTGCTAATGGCCACTATGATAACGCCGCAGATCCTGCTGCTGGACGAACATACCGCCGCGCTTGACCCTGCCACCGCCGACAAAGTGCTGGCGCTGACCGACAGCATTGTTGCAGCCGGCAAAATAACCACCTTGATGATAACGCACAACATAAGCAGCGCTCTTACTATGGGCAACCGCACCATTATGATGAACGACGGCCGTATAATTTTAGACATCAGTGGCCGCGAACGTGCTGACTTGACTGTGCCACAGGTTTTGGAGCTGTTCAAGTCGAAAAGCAACACCATGCTGGATGACGACCGTATGCTGCTTACTACCGACTAAAGCTTGACAAGCGCCAACTTTGGTGCTATCATATAAACAAATTTAATATTTGGGGAGCTCATATGGTGGGCTGAGAGGAAGTCATCAACTTCGACCCTTGACCTGATTTGGATAATGCCAACGGAGGGAAATTTTTCGTAGTACATTACGAGCTGCGCTTCTTGGCGTGGCTCGTTTTTTATTTGCAACGCACTTGTAGCACAATAGGAGGTTTTAATATGCTTGTAAACGCTTGGGAAAATCTGCACAACACCTGCCCGCTTGTTCACGCCATCACCAATTATGTAACCGTAAACGATTGCGCTAATATTTTGCTGGCCGCCGGGGCATCGCCTATTATGGCCGACGATGCTGACGAGGTCGCCGAAATTACCGCGCTTTGCAGCGCCACCGTTATCAACATCGGCACCTTAAACCGGCGCACCGTAGAATCTATGCTGATAGCCGGGCGCGAGGCCAACCGCCTGGGGCACCCGGTAATTTTAGACCCTGTTGGTGCCGGCGCTTCTAACCTGCGTACCCAAACCGCGCAGCGCCTGCTTGATAACGTCCGCTTCAGCATTATCCGCGGCAACATCTCCGAAATCAAAACGCTGGCCATGGGCAGCGGCCAAACCATGGGTGTTGATGCCAACCTTGCCGACCGCATAACCGACGAAAATTTGCCCAGTGCCCTGCCCTACCTTAGGGCTTTTAGCAAAAAAACCGGCGCAATTATCGCCGTAAGCGGTGCTATTGACATTATAACCGATGCCCAAACCACCTATGTTTGCCGCAACGGCCACCCCGCTATGAGCAAAATAACCGGCACCGGCTGTATGCTTAGCTGCCTGTGCGCCGCCTGTGCCGCCGCCAACCCAACCAATATTTTGGCTGCCACCGCCGCCGCCTTTGCTGCAATGGGTCTGGCCGGTGAGCTGACCGCCAAGCGCGCCGCCGGTACGGGCAGCCTGCGCACCCACATTATAGATACTGTCAGCAATATGACGGCAAATGATTTAAAGGCAGGTGCCAAAATTGAACAGCTTTAATTTAAAAAAATCCCTGCGCTTTTACGCCGTAACCGACACTGCCTGGGTAGGCAAATTAACCTTTTATCAACAGATAGAGGCCGCTTTGCGGGGCGGCATAACAATGCTGCAACTGCGAGAAAAGCACCTGCCCGATGACGAATTTTTGCACCGGGCTGTGGATATTAAGCAGATGACGGCCCAATATAACATACCGCTCATCATCAACGACAACCTGCAAGTGGCCATAAACAGCAACGCCAACGGGCTGCACATTGGGCAAAACGATATACCTGCCGCCAAGGCGCGTGCCGCTATCGGGCCGGACAAAATTTTGGGTGTGTCGGCACAAACCGTGCAGCAGGCCCTTGCCGCCGAGCGTGACGGTGCCGACTATTTGGGCGTTGGCGCTATATTTGCCACCAACACCAAAGATGATGCCGACAGCGTTAGCATACAAACGCTGCGCGAGATTTGCCGCAGCGTAAATATCCCGGTTATTGCCATTGGTGGTATAAATGTTGAAAACGCGACCCTGCTGCTCAACAGCGGCGTTTGTGGTGCAGCCTTTGTTTCGGCAGTGTTTGCCGCCGACGACATTACCGCCGCCTGCCAAAATTTAAACCGCATACTTAAATTTTAACACTTTATAAACAAAAATCCCGAACGGTTCTCACCATTCGGGATTTTCTTATGCAATTTTATGCAATTTTTGACTTATTTGGTATCGGTATCAGCCTTGCCCAGCACATTTGTACAATAGCGGTGCAAAATCGCTGCTGTCTGCGCACGGGTTGCCTTGCCCTGAGGCTCCAGCGTACTCTCGGTCACACCATTGATGACCCCGGCGCCGCAGGCCCATTGCATTGCCGCCATAGCATATTCCGAAACCTTCAACGCATCGTCATAGCTCAAAATGTTGGTATCTTCGCCCACGCTCACATCAGCGCCCTCTGCCTTAGCGTAACGCCAAAGTATGGCTGCCATCTGCTCACGGGTTATCGAATCATTGGGGCCAAAGGTCACAGCATCATAGCCGGTGACTACGCCCTGCTCAGCCGCCCAAATTATCGCATCGGTGTAATATGCGCCAGCGGCAACATCCTTAAACGGATTTTCCGCGGTCACTTTGGGCTCACCGGCCAGGCGGTGCAAAATAGTCACAATCATACCGCGCGTAATGTTACTGTTAGGCTCAAAGCTGCTCGCCGCCGTACCGTTCATCAGGCCATTTTCCCAAGCATAACGCACATCTTCGCTAAACCAGTCGTTTGCCTTAACATCGTCAAACGGCATATCGGTCACAGTTTCAATCGGCTTTTCAACCGGGGTAACAACACCACCGCCGCCGGCACCGGCATTTTTCCTCTCCAGTGTCAGCATATAGGTTCTGCTGTCGGTACCGTTAGTCACCACGATCTCATATTCACCGCCGGCCGCAACCTGAGCAATGCCGTTTTCTGCCACAGCGCCGTTCACAGTAACCTTAGCGGCATCACTTTCCGGCTTCACAGTCAGCACGTAATTGCCGCCGGGCACGCCAGGCACCTTGGCGTAATACTTACCGTCTTTATCCTCCAGCTTAAAGCTGTCAATCGTCAGCGGCAGGCCGTCCACTGTAATGTTCTTAACCGCCGCACCGGCAGTTGCCACCGGTTCACCGTAGCTTAACAGCACCTTGGCACCGGTCTGGCCAAATACAACGTTCTTGGTCGTATTTCCTTCCGCTCCCAAGCTTATCTCAGTTACATTCTTGGTTTCCAACATCTTGCCGTTAGCATCCACCAAGGTAGCCAGTAAATGCCCTTCGTTACGCTTTTGCAGAGAATTGTTGCGTACCTGCACCTTGGCAGTGGCTTTACCGTCAGCATTGGCCAGCTCTACGGTCATCGTGGTAGGCTCGTTGTTGCTGCGGGTCAGCAGGCTATCAAAGGTTACCGTTTTCTGGTTGTTCATCGTGTCGGCCTCGGGCAGTTCCACCCAGTTGCCGTTGATATACTGCTCAACGCGCGCGCGTACAAACAACATAATTCCCTGCTCCGGAATTTCAGTCTGCCCGGCATCCGCAATATACTGTGCAATGTCAAAGTCCAGCTTCTTGGCAAAATTATCAGCATCAATCGTCTGCAAATCGGCGCTCTTATCAATCGCAATTTCATAAGCCTTGCCGACTGTGCCACCAAAATACTTGCCATCAATGCCCGTAGTGCAACTGGGATCGGTATAAACGCCCAGCACTACACGGCGGTTGCTAACATTCAGGCTGGCTGCCGCCTGATTATACATAGTGGCAATAAACGTGCGCTGGCCGTTCTCCTCGCTGATTACCTGCAAGCCGGAAATACCTACGTCCGGATAATCCAGATACAGCGTGCCGGTGTCGGTTTGTGCTGCCGCACCGTCAAATTCCGCGTTCAGCGTATACGTCATATCGCTGATTGCATCGCCGGTTGTAATCACCATCGGCACAACTTTGGATTGACCGGGCAGCAGATTCAAATCGGTCAGGGTCTGTGTTGCACCGCCGGTCGAAGCATCAGCCACGGTCAACGTCAGGCCGGTTATAGCGTGCAGGCCCAGATTTTTAACCGTAAAGGTTACGGGAACCTGCGCATTAGTGTTCAGCGTATCATAATCCACGTTAGTAGCAATAACTGCCACCGTATCCTCATACGTACCGGTCGCACTCAGCAGCTTGCTGGTTTGATCAGGCACGCTTACTGTGGTTTCGGTTTTAACACCGCTTTCATCTTCCACATAAATCGTTTCATCATGATACTTGGTATCATATTCCGTCACCTGCAACATTGCGTATACCGATTCTTCACCGGTAGCATACGCATCCATATGCGTCAGGCTGTTGTTGGCTTCAAGCTCGGCCACCTCTATCGGTGCAGATGCCGCGTAAGCTTCGCCGTAGCGGCCAAATTTAATGGCACGAATAACGTCATTGTTTTCGCCGCCGGCCTTTACATCGTTCCACAACAGAGAAAGCTCATCGAGAGCCGCAGCACCCTTAACAAAGGTGAACTGCCCACCAAAGGAGGCGGTAGAAACCATATTGCTCAGGGCTTCCGGCAGTATAGATTGCGGTGTGCCATTCATATCCAGCACACGCAGGCCCACATCGTTCTGCTCCACGCTTGTTTCAGTCTGCAAGCTGTGCCAGCCCAGCACAAAGTAATCATTGTCCGCGCCCTCAACCGTTGTCAACTGCGGGTCTTCATCCAGATAATCGTTGGTAGTTGCACGGATAACACGGGTCTCAGCTTCTACATCACTTGCCGTGGTGTCAACCACTGCATAGTAAATCTCGCTTGCCGATTTACCGTTCTCAGCTTCTTCAGCGGTAACGCCGGCATCCAGCGCCATTGCAACCACTGCGGTATCATCAATCATTTCGACAGACATACCCTTAACCGCACCGGATGTACCGTTGTACAGGGTATGCGTATCGCTCCAGGTTCCGTCAGTATGGCTATACAGCTTGTACAAAATACGGCTGTTGCCAAAATCCATACTTTCCAGCACACCGTCGTCCCCGGTCTGCCAGTTGGTCTGCACTTCACGCCACGCCACAATAGCGTCACCGTCGTCGCTAACCGCAATAATCGGGCTCATTTCCTGCGTGCCGTTGTCGGTCAGGCGAGTGGTAGCCCAGCTCATTTTATCGCCATCCCAAATAGATGCCACAACCTCAAGGCCGTTAACCAGCGTAAGCTGCTGGCTTGCATCAACCGCTGCATCGGGCTTCAAATTCAGGGTAGCAGCCTCTCGTAGCCAAACCGCACCGGCGTGGTCTGCATCACCGTCAAAATCCAGCGCACTGTCACCGTAGCCGGCAAAATCAGTCGGGTCAACAATGCGTGTGCCGTCATCATACAACATACCGGCAGTTTGATTTGCCAGCGAGAAACGAACCTCTACATCCTGCACATCGGTGCTGTCCTTATCAGACAGATATACCAAAATGCTGCCATCGTCGCTAACCAGCGGGCGAGAATACGGATATGCATTGGTCTGCACCTTTTCCAGCTTGTTGTTCTCGTCCAGACTCATAGTGGCTACGCTGCTGCCGCCCAACCATTCGCGCTTAGCGTTGCTCAAATAGTCGCGGCTTTGCATTTTAACGCCACTGGTGCCGGCAGCAACGGCCATTTGCCCGCCATAATCTGCCTGCAAGCTCTGAGTTTGCTCGCCGGGGTCTAACAGCCCGCCGCTAAAACCACTGGCTGCATTTTTCCAGTATTCGTCAATATCATTCCACTTTTTAAACCGCCACTGGTCACCCAGTTTATAAGAAAACCACGTCCATTCCACAGTCAGCGGCCCAATGCCAAATGTTTCGCGTACACCCAGCTCGCCGTCTAACTGTACATACGAACCTTTAAGCTTACGTCTGCTAGAATCCTCCAGATAGTTGCGGTTCAAAATGCGGTTTTCGTTGTTCAGCTCTACGTTGCCAAACACGCCAACGGTAGCTACAAGACCCTTATCAATGCCCAAGCCGGCATAGCCTTCCAAATAGGCGTTAATGCGAATAGCCGTCAAATAATCGTTAACGGCGCGGGCAGTTTCATCGTTCCACTTTTCGCCCAACTGTTCGGCATAGCGCACCGCCATATCCAGCGATACCACAATGCCACCGCGCACCTTAATGCTGTAATTGTACGGGAAGGGCTTAAAGCGCTGCTTCGGTCTGCCGCCCAGTTCAATCTGCTTGCCCCAGGTAAAGCCGCCGCCGGTTGCTACAATCTGCCACTTGCCCTTTTCAAAGTTATAGTATACCTCGGTAGACATCCAGCCCTGCATAACGCCACCCTTGCCAAACATCAGCCCGGCAATATCCGAATTATCTTCCTGCCATTTTTCGTGATATGTGCCGTCAGACATCGCGCGGAAGTCACTCATTGTGTACTTGCCAAAGAATGTACCGCTCATCTGATCCTCACTTTGGAAGATGTGCGTCATCTCTTTATAAATACCGTGTTCATCGTAGCGCAAATCCGCCATTTCGGTGGTATCATAGCCCATCCAAATGTACGCCGAGAAAATTGTCGGGTCGGCTGTCGGCATCAAAATAGTACGCACCAGCCCAAGCTTTGCGCCAAACTGTTCCAGCTCACCCATCGAATCAATCAGTTCGGCGGCTGCGCCCTTCAGCGTATCACCTGTCGAACCGTCATTTTTGGTACTCTTGGTATTCTCATCGCCGTCTGCGTAGCCAACCTCATATTTAGGTTCGCCAAACACTATCAAACTGGCCATCAGAGAAATCAGCGACTGATCGGTAGACAGCATCTGGATAGAAGTAACATCCACCAGGCCAAAGGGCAGCGCTACCGTGCGGCTGAGTGCGCCATTGCCGTCATAAAGCGCCATCTCCAGCGGTATACGCTTGCTGCCGTCCAGCTTCGTAAATGT
>CAZMTO010000013.1:0-48692 GCA_964569265.1 uncultured Peptococcaceae bacterium
CAGCATACCGTTTTATTCTTATGAAGAACCGTATGAGCTGTATAAGTGGGGGTATTCGTTTATTCAGCCGATGGATTACTGGCTGCGCAGTACGTATTTTTACACCGGCAGCGATTGCAGCAAGGGTGCGGTGGTTGTAAGAGGGGACTCCGGTTGGATGCGTGGGGATACTTTGACGGCGCTAAACGGTGTGTTATATGGCTTTTGCGTGTGATATGTAAGGAGGTGACAGGTTGGAAAACATAATTGCGGCGATTATTACCGGGGCGGTGACGCTGGTTGGTGTGCTGATTGCCAACAGCAAAAGCCAGGCGGTGATGGACGTGAAGCTGGACGATTTGACACGCGAGGTGCGCAAGCACAACCAGTTTGCGGAGCGTGTGCCGGTGCTGGAAGAAAAAATAAAGGTGGCGAACCACCGGCTGGATGACCTGGAGAAGCGGCAGGATTGACAACTGGGCGCCAACTGCTTTGCTTTAAGGGTTTGTAAGAGATTTGATTTTACCAAAAACAGAAAAAGGAGATTAAAACTATGACTAACTTTAACGAAACTGCCAAGAACAACGGTGTAAATACTTACGGTTATGATATTACCGAGGTTACCAAGTATTTGAGTGATGATATGGCCGACCGCTTTGCCAAGGCCGCCGAGGATATGCAGCAGCCGGCTAACCGTGCCTTTATGCAGGCGTGCTACAGTGTGCTTATGCAGATGAAGAGCGTTAGCAGCACCGGCAAGCTGGAGCTTAGCGACAGCGCTATTGAGGACACCTACCGTTTGCTGTTGGCTGAGGAATAAGGCAAATGCTGCGGCAAAAGTGTAACATACAGTGTAAGATATATGGCAACTTTATGGCATTTATATAACATTTATATAACACTTTTATTGCACTTTTGCCATATATTGGCAATATGCCTGTGTGTTTTGGGCTGAGGAATAAGCAGCGAAAGGAGATGTTATACATTGAATTTGATGGAGAGAGTTTGCCGGCTGGTGGATGTAAAAAGCCTGGTTACGCTGGCGCTGGTGGCGGTGCTGTGCGTTATGACGGTGCTGGGCAGAGAAACGCCGGAGCTGTTTAACAGTTCGGTAATGCTGGTGTTAGGCTTCTTTTTTGGGAAGAATTTGAAACAGAGCGAGGATAACGCCGCCGAGCTGCCTCGTGAGGAAAAGGGAGCGGAGAAAGGCGAATAAAAACCGGCGGGTTAAAGGCCCGTCGGTTGTGTTAGTTCGTCTAATTTGTCAAGGTTGATGGTGTACAGCTTTAAACGCCCGGCTGATGTTATAACGATGGGTATGCCCTGGGCAACAAGGTGATTGATGGTGTTGCGGCAGCTTGGCACCGAAAAATTGGAAATCTCTGCAATATCGTAGATGGTGAAGGGTTCTTCGGCGGCAAACAGGGCCTGTTGAATGAATACGTATACAAAGCCTGACGGTTTATCCGGCAGGTTGAGTGACAAAAGCGCTCTGCTGTAGTGTTCAAGCTTTTCATAACCATCGGCGATTTTGTTGCTTAGCGAGTTTATGGCCTGGTTGATGACACGCAGGAACATAATAATAAACGGTGTAAGATCTCCCATATTTTTGGGGTCATTGCAGCGGTCGAAGGCATCATAATACGCCGACAGATTATTTTTTACGGCATATGACAGGCGGCAGGCCACCAGTGGGTGCAGCAGATCGGCAAGCTTCTGGCTGCTGATGAAGCGGCTAAGCCTGCCGTTACCCTCGTAAAACGGGTGGATGTAGCCAAAAAGATAGTGAAAGATGGCAATGTTGATTAGCTGGTTGCCGGGCAGATTAAGCACCGACAGAGCCTGTGAGAGCGCTTGAATGATGTTATCTTCTCCGTAAATGCCGGAATGTTTGACCTTGCCGGTGGCGGATATGACGTTTACCGCACCGCTGCGAAAGAGCTGCCCATCCGGTATATCTTCGGGCTGGGTAATCTCCGGCAGAATGAGTTCGTCATAAATGCGCCGGATATCCGCAGGGGAAACAAGCGGGATAGCTGCCTCGGCCTCTGAAAGCAGACTGTATTTGTGTACCATACCAAAAAGGCGCATATTGACAGGTGCCGTTGTGGGGTCATTTAAAACGGAAAGCACATCGGTAATATCCTTGCGGCTGCTGTAAACGTGTTCGATATCGTTGCTGAGGATGATCTCGTCAATAAGGCAGGTTTGAGAGTAAAAGCTCTGCGCTGCGCCCGGCAGCTTGTCAAGCGTGCGCTCCATTGTACGCAGATTGGTGTAGATATCGCTTATCAGGCCGGTAATCTCGGCAGTGTTCAGATAAAATGCCGGATTGTGGTGGATTTGAAAATCGATATGCACGGCGGCCGGCGAGTTATACCGGGTGGTATATTCCTGCTGGTACAGTTTTTTGGTGTTGTCCTGATAATAAATTGATGAAAGAAGTTTGTAAGTCAAAATAATCACCCCTTTGGCTATATAATATACCAAAAACAGGAATAAAATTCAAGTTTTTTTCCTGTTGCATTGGTTTTGATAGCTAATGGTGATAAAAACAGCAAAAAAATAACCTATTGTGCAGCAAAAATGTTTGGCAATAGGTAAAAGAAGGTGATTTTATGCGTTATCCGTTTGACGAATTTAGGCTGGGTACACGCTATGGCACACGTGGCAGCCTGTGGCGCTGTGGCTGGCACAGCGGGTTAGACTTGTTATCTGCCAATTACGGCGGCGACGGGCTGGTTTATCCGCTTTACGCCGGGGTGATACAGAAGGTGGCTTACAGCGCTGCCTACGGCAATTATGTGCTGGTAAGCCACGCGGATGGCTATGTGACGTTGTATGCACACTTGAAAAAGGTGTTAGTGACAAAAGATATGCGCGTTACCGAACAGGTGGCGCTGGGTTATGAGGGTGCAACCGGCAACGTTACCGGCAGACACCTGCATATTGAGGTGCATAAGGGTGAATACAGTTACCCGGCGGCGATAGACCCGCTGGCGTTTATAAAGGAGCGTGTGAAAACTATGAAGAAGCTGGATATTAAGCTTAACGGTGTGGTGAAAACGGTGACCGCGATTGAGTGTGGCGGCAACAACTACGTGAAGCTGCAGGATTTGCGCGACAACATTATTGCCGTTGGGTATGATGAGGAAAAGAAGCTGCCGACTGTGAGCGTGAAAAAATAGCACAAGAAAGCCGCCCAAGACATTGCGCCGGGGCGGCTTTGTGTGTTTTACCGGTGGTTAATTACCAAGCAGGTCGGCGTGGGTGCCGGTGCGGGTAAGAGTCAGCACCAAAACGTTATTTTCTATGCGGTAAATGAGCAGCCAGTCCGGTTGAATATGACATTCTCGGTGGCCTGCCCAGTTGCCGGAAAGCTCGTGGTCGCGCATTTGTGTCGGGAGTTCTTCGCCCATTGCCAGGGTGGCGATGGCAGCTTCCAGCAGTTCGATTTTAAGCCCGCGTTTTATAGCTTTTTTGTAGTCTTTTTTGAAAGCGGTGGTTGTTTTTACCGCGTACTTGGTGGGCTTCATTTTTTAAGATCCTCAAACAGCTCGTTTAGATCGGTATACTTTTTTACGGATGGGTCTGTGGCTATGCGTTCGGCCTCCAGCATTGCGGCGATGGTTTCCTTATTGGGGGCGGCAAGCTTTGCTTCAAACGGCAGCCCGCCGGCGCGCAGGGACTGGCGCAAAAATACATTGATGGCGGTGGTGAGATTCATACCCAGCTCGCTGTAGAGGGCTTCGCAGTCTCTTTTTAAATCTGCGTCAAGGCGTACGCTGAAAGTGGTGGTGTTGGCCATAGAATCAACTCCTTTGTGGTTATGTTGCGTTAAATTGTAATTATCTATACCCTAATTATATGTACAATGCAACACAATGTCAATATATTTGCGTATAGAAAACAATTAAAAGCGAGGTGGTGTGCCGGGATATGGAGTTAAATTTGCAGATGTCTCCAAGGCAGCGGGAATTTTGGCAGGCAGACGGCAGAGTGGCAGACGAAGTGTTGTTTGGCGGGGCAGCCGGTGGCGGCAAAAGTGTGGGGCAGATTTTGGATGCGCTGCTTTATGCCATAAGCTACCCCAAGAGCAGGCAGCTTATATTGCGGCGGACTTTTCCGGATTTGGAGAGGAGTATTATAAGCCAGAGTTTGCAGATAATCCCGCGGGGGCTGGCGGCATACAATGCAGGCAAGCACCGCTGGCGTTTTGCCAACGGCAGCGTAATAGAGATGGGACACTGCGCGGCGGACAAGGATGTGTATCAATATCAGGGTGCGGAATATGATGTTATACGGCTGGACGAGCTGACGCATTTTACCGAGGACGTGTATGTGTATTTGCTAAGCCGCCTGAGGGGCAGCCTGCCATACCCCCGGCAGATGAAGGCCAGCACCAACCCGGGCGGCGTGGGGCATTATTGGGTGAAGCAGCGTTTTGTGGATATTGGTGCGCCCGGTGAGATACACGCGGTGGCGGATGAGGATACGGGCATAATAAGCAAAAGGCTGTTTTTGCCAAGCCTGCTGAAAGATAACCCCTTTTTGCTGGCGGGGGATGCGGATTATGAACGGCGGCTGCTGCTGCTGCCCGAAAAGGAGCGCCGTGCCCTGCTGTATGGTGATTGGGATGTGATGGCGGGGCAGTATTTTGAGATGTTCCGCCGGGATATACACACCTTTGCCCCGGACGAGCTGCCGGGCGAGGGCACGCGCTTTGTGAGCATAGACTATGGGCAGGATATGTTTTGTGCGCTGTTTGGCCTGTTGGATGAGCGGGGCCGAATGTGGATATATAAGGAGATTTACCAAAGCGGGCTTTTGGCTACCGAGGCTGCGGAAAGGCTGAGGGCTGCCACCGAGCCGGGAGAAAAGATTGCGGCGTATTTTGCGCCGCCGGATTTATGGGGCAGGAACAACCAGACCGGCAAAAGCACGGTGGAGCGCTTTGCCGAGGCGGGGATATACTTTGCCCGGGCGGTTAATGACCGTGTGCAGGGGTGGTATGATTTGGCGGAATGGCTGCGTGTGCGGGAAGATGAGCAGGGCGCTAAAACTGCCAACCTGCGGATTGGCACCAACTGCCTGAACCTGCTTAGGACCCTGCCTGCCATACAGCGGAGCGAGAAGAACCCCAACGACTGCGCTATAGATCCGCACGAGCTTACCCACGCGCCGGACGCGCTAAGGTATATGGTGGCCGGGCGGCCCTGGGCCAAAAAACCGCCGGATGAGCGCAAGCGGCAGCGTAACCGGAGCTTTATGCAGTTTGGGCATTAAAAATACGGACATTGAAGCAAAAGGAGAGATGAAGATGGCATATAAGTTCCCCAACAGCGGCAAAAGCAGGAGAGTGTTTAATATTGAGCGGTTTAGGGGTGTGGATTTTGCCAGCCAGCCGTTTGAAGTATCGGCGGAAAGAAGCCCGGATGCGGTAAACCTTATACCGTCGGACGGGGGCTGGCCGGAGACAAGGCCGGGCATAAGCCGCCTGGTGCAGTTTGCAGGGCGCATAAACGGCATACACGAGCTTTGCACCGGCACCGGCAAAATACGGCTGGTACACCACGGCAGCAAAATAAGCCACTGGCAGGCAGACGGCAGCAGTACTCTGCTATATGAGAGTGCGGCAGATACGAAAAGCAGCGCGGTGCAGCTAAGGGACAAGCTGCTTATATTTGACGGCAAAGCAGCGCTGGTGGCAAGGCTTGATGATGAGGGGGCGCCAAAGATATGCACGCTGGCGGCTGCTGCATATGTGCCCACCACTATGATAGGCCGCCCGGCCGGGGCAAGGGTTGGCGGCACGGCTTTGGAAGCGGTAAATATGGTGGGAAACGCCAGAAAGAACAGCTTTTGCGTGAGCAGCGAGGGGCAAACGGTGCTTTATATGGACACGCGCCCGGTGAAGGCATTTAATAAGGCGGAAGTGCTGCTGCAAAACGGCATATGGACAGAGGTGGACTGGGAGAGCAGTAATCTGACGGAGGGCAGCCTGACATTTGAAACGTTGAATGTAACGCCGGTGAGCGGAATGGACAACTACCGCGTGGAGTTTGAAGCGGAAGCCCTGGGTGACGAGGACAGAGAGAGCAGGAAAACCCCCGGTGAGGCCGACCTGGTGGAAGAAGAAGGCGTGCGGGTGTGGTTGTTCCCTAGTGGGAATGAGATTTGGGCGAAAAAATACTGGTTTGAGATTGGGACAAGCCTGCCAAGGGAAAGCGTGGACGTGGCTATTATGCCGGCAGATACGTATTATAGCTGGAGTACGGACTATACAGGCAAGGCATACCCCGGTCAATACGCAGTGACGGTGACAGAGAGCGAGGGCGCCAAGGCTGTGACACTGGGCTTTTTGAGCGACGGATATGGTGAGGACGAAGACCCGGACGAATTGGAAATATATACGGACGTGGAGCTGGTGAAGGACGATGGCGTGTGGTATGTGACGGTGACCCAGCCGCACAATGTTTGTGGCTCGGGCAGCGGACACAGGGTGTATGTGCGCGACCTGAGCCGCGTGGTGCTGAGCTGGCGCGAGGGCGAAGTAAACCTGCAGGCCGACAAAATAAACGGCTGCACGGCGGCGCATTTGTTTGGTGTGGGCGGCAATGCAGACAGGATTTTTGCCACGGGCAACGTGGCGCACAAAAATATGGACTGGATGAGCGGTTTTGAGGACGCAACATACTGGCCGGAGGACGGCTACACCAGAGTTGGCAGCGAGGGCAGTGCTGTGGTGGGCTACAGTTGGCTGGCAGACGGTGTACTTGCCATACACAAGGAAGAAGCAGCAGGAGATAGCACCATATGGTATAGGGCCGGCGGGCTTGATAGCGAGGGCGAGGCGCGCTTTACACTGACGCAGGGCGCTGTGGGCGTGGGTGCGGCATCTGCCCGGTGCTTTGCACACTTTGGCGCAGACAATTTGCTGCTGGCCAAAGACGGGGTATATGCCATAACCCACGCGGGCAATGAAGCCGTAAACGAAAGATATGCCCAGCTAAGGAGTTGGTTTGTTAACCCTAAGCTGACAGCGGAAAAGGATTTGGGCGAGGCAGTGGCCATACGCTTTGGCGGCAGGTATTATTTGGCGGTGAACGGACACGTGTATGTGGCCGACACCGGAGAGGGCAGCACTTGGGAAAGCCGCGGCGGCGGCTACCAGTATGATTGGTGGTACTGGGAGGGCGTGCCGGTGCGGGTGTGGTATGCCGGGGAAGATGAGCTGATGTTTGGCACGGCAGACGGCTGGATATGCCGGCTGACCGGGGAGAATTTTGACGAGGGGGACGAGGCAGATACCCCCATAAGCTGCCATTGGCTTACGCCGGTGCTTGATTTTGGCACCAGGGCGCAATACAAGAAGATAAAAAACGCCTATGCCATAGCCGAGCCGTATGCAAGGAGTGCTGTTAGGATGGCCTACATTATAAGCGGAGCGGAAAACGAAGTGTTGGCCAGCGAAGTGTTGGACAGGCGGATGAGTGTTTTTGACTTTGACGATATAGATTTTGAGGATTTTGCTTTTGAAACCGACCCAATGCCCAGAAACGTGCCCAGCGGTGCCAAGGCCAAAAAGGTGATGTTTATGCAGTTTAAGCTATACAACGAGCCGGGGCGCAGCTTTGGGCTGTATGGGCTGACGGTGCTTTATACCGTGGGCGGCAAATACAGAGGCTGACAGATAAAATTACAGGGAGGGAGCATATGGAGATAAAGAAAAAGCCGGAGGAGATTTGGCAGGAGTATTTGGACGGGCTGGGGTTTAATACCCGCATTGGGCTGGAAGAAACCGTGAAAATTAACAACGATTTTTACAATGACCGACAGTGGGAGGGGGTGTTGGCCCCGGATTTGGACAAGCCCTGCTTTAACATTATTAAGCCGGCGGTAAATTATTATGTGAGCCAGCTTGTGAGTGATGATGTAGGCGCAAGCGTGGAGGTGGAAAGCGGCGCGGCAGCCGAGCAGATAAACAGGCTGCCCGGCACCACGGCGGGCAGCGTGCTGGACAGCGGTGAATATTTGGGGCGTGTGATGCGGGAGGCCGTGGCCGAGGTGTTGGAGCAGACGGACGCAAACTATAAGCACCGTTTGCTTTTGAAGCGAATGGCGCTGGATGGGGATATGGTGCTGCACAGTTATTTTGACCGGGAAAAGGACAGCGGCCAGCAGGTGCAGGGGCAGATAGCTACGGAGATTATAAACAACACAGACATATTTTTTGGCAACCCGGCCACCGGCGAAGTGGAGGAGCAGCCATATATAATTATACGGCAGAGAAAGCTGCTGGACGAGGTGTGCGCCGAGGCTGCAAGGTGGCAAAACCGGGGTGCTGCCGGTGAGATTTGGGCAGATAACGAAAGCGGCGCGGCTGACGAGGACGAAAGCAAGAAGTATGTGACGGTGCTGAGCAAGTATTTTAAGCAGGGTGGCACGGTGCATTTTATACGCGTGACGGATAAAACGGTGGTGCGGCCGGAAGTGGATTTGGGTTACCGCCGATACCCGGTGGCGTATGCCAGTTGGGAGAGGGAAAAGAGCAATTATCACGGGATAAGCCCGGTGACGGGGAAGATAAACAACCAGATAATGCTGAACAAGATGTATGCACTGGCAAGCCTTGACAGGATGAACTACAGCTTTCCTAAGGTGATTTACGATGAATGCAGGCTGCCGGACGGCTGGGACGCAAGCCCGGGCGTGGCGCTTGCCTGCCAGGGCGACCCGGGGAATATGCTGATGGACTTTAGGCCCAAGGATATGAGCGGGCAGATTATGCAGCTGATAAGTGATATTGCGGAGCGAACAAATGTGAGCCTGGGGATTTATGACGCGGCACTGGGCAACGCCAAGCCGGACAACACCAGTGCGCTGCTGGCGGTGCAGCAGGCGGCGGCGGTGCCGCTGGATTTGCAGCGGCGGGATTTTTACCGTTTTGTGGAGGACTGCGTGCGAATATGGCTGGATATGATGAGTGTTAACTACGGTGTGCGCAGGGTGGTTATAAGCCAGAGGCTGGAAAATGGCGAGATGGTGAGCATACCCACCGACTTTGATTTTGCGGACATTGGCAAATATCGCTGGCGGCTTAAGGTGGACATTGGTGCTTCGGTTAGGTGGAGCGAGGTGCTGCAGGTGCAGATGTTGGACAACCTGATGAGGGCTGATATTATACCGGACGCGGAAACGTATTTGGAGTGCCTGCCGGACGGATATTTGAAGAACAAGGGTAAGCTGCTGGAAAAGGTGCGTGAGGCCAAAAGAGAGCAACGGCAGATACAGCAGATACAGCAGACGCAAAATGAACAGCCGGACAGCAGCGGAATAACCGGGCTGCTGGCCGGAGAGGGCGGCAGTATAGCAGATATATAGCAAGGGGGCAGCAAAATGGCTATTAAATACAACGAGCAGGACAAAAGCTACAGCAGGTTGAATGACGGCGGCAGGCTGCTGGGCACGGTGACACCAAATGACAGCCTTGGCAGATACAGCGGCATTGCGGCGGAATATGCGGCACAGCAGGAGAGCGCAGCCAGGGCAAAAGAGCCCAGCGGCTATGATAAATACCGGGCGGCGGCAGAGCAGTATAACAATGCGCTGAAAGAAGCGAAAACCCAGCAGGCAGAAGCGCAGGTGGCGGCTATGGGCCAGCAGCTTGCGGCGGCAAAGCAGCAGACGGAGGACGCCAACGCCCAGGCTTATGCAGCCAAAAGGGTAAGCGAAAAGAACATAGGGCAGCAGCTTGCGGCGGCAGGGCTTGGCAATGGTGGGGCAAGTGAAACCGCCCGGCTGCAAAATGAGCTGAACTGGCAGAACACCGTGAACAGCAACAACCGGCAGTTGGCCGATGCCGAGCAGAACATACAGAACCGGATTGACCGGTATAGGGCGAATGCAGCGGCAGAAAATGCCCAACTGGATTATGACCTGGCAAGTGAGCTTAACCAGATGTTTTGGCAGCAGGAACAGCAGGACAAGGCTGATGAGCTGGCCCGGGAGCAGTGGGCATATCAGAAGGAGCGCGACAGCCTGAGCGATAAGCTGACCGCCGAGGAAAACGAGAGAAGCCTGGCACTGACCCTGCTGAATATGGGCTACAATAACGAACAGATAGCTAAGGCGCTGGGGCTTTCTGCCGGCGAGATTGCGCAAAGGTTGGCCGGGAATGTTAAAGGCGGCAGCGGGGGGACATCCAAAAGCAGCAAAAGCAGCACAAGCAGCAAAAGCAGCAAAAGCAGCACAAAAAGCACCGCTGCTGACGATGACAGCAACGGCGGCAAGGTGATGACGGACAGGGAAAAACAGGCGGCATTGGCCTTGCAGATGATGACAGCCGGTTTGCTGACAGGCTCAGCTTTGACAACGCCGGATTTTATTAAAAAGACCGGTGTTGCCGGGCAGGGCGGCAGTAATATGACGGTGAAAGAGGCAGAGCAGGCGTATATGGATGACAAAATAAACATAGACGAGCTGGCGGCAGTGTATGCGGCTAATGGTATTACATTGAAGTGACAGGTGGCATAAAGGCGGTGGAATATGCAGACAGCAAAACAGACAGTGAAGCAGACGGTAAAATTGAGTGACCTTAAAAAGCAAAAGGCAGAGTATAAGCGCAAGCAGGCAGCCAACACCATAAGGCTGGCGGATTTGGAGAAAAGGAAAGCGGAATATAAGGCGAAGCTGGCGGAAGAAGCAGCCGCGCAAAATGACCCGGTGGCCAAGATTGAGCGGCAGATAAGCGAAGCCAGAGCCGGTTATGCGGGCAATATAAAAAATGCCATAAGCCGGGCGGCGGAGCAAAAGGCGGCACAGATTGCAGCCGACAGGGATGCGGAATATGCCCCCAGGGAGGTTAGCGCTGCTGTGCAGGAGAAGATACAGGCTATTGGCGTGAGCAGCAGGTTGAAAAAGGGCACGGAGCTATATAGACACCAGGCAAAGCTGCGTGATGAATATATGAATGCTGCTACGCACAACGAGCAAGCTGCGGCCAAGGCAAAGCTTGATGATTTTGCCGCCAAACTGCCGGGCAAGGGATTGGAGCGGGCGGCAAGTGCGATTGGCGGCGGCATTGTGAGCCTGGAAGCTGGGGTGGCCAAGATGCTGAACCCCACCGCCAAAGGCGGCGGAGCGGACAGAGTGCTGGAGAACGTGGAAAAAGCTAACATAACCGGCAAGGCCGGGCTGGGCAGCGTGGGCGGCCTGATGTATGACGCGGTGCAGACTGCTACCAACAACGTGGCTGCCATTGGTGTGGGCGCAGCAACCGCAGGAGCAGTTAACCCGCTGGCTTTGATGGGTGCATCGGCAGCGGGCAGCAGTGTGCGCGAGGCACAGCAGGCCGGGGCGAATGACAAAATAGCTGTTGCAGCCGGCACAATTAACGGCATTTTGGAAGCGGCTTTTGAAAAAGTGCCGCTGGATAACCTGTTTAAGCTGGCAAGGGGTGCAAATGCGGACAAGCTGATAAAAGACGGTTTGAAAGGCTACGCTTTGGCGGTGGCCAGGCAAGCCGGGCTGGAGGGCACTAGCGAGGCGGCAACCACAGTGGCGCAGAATTTTGCCAACCGGATGGTATACGAAAAGAGCCTGCACCCGGAGGAAAGCTGGAGCGAGTGGGCAAAAGACACCGGAAATGAGGCGGCATACAGCTTTTTGCTGGGCGGACTGGTGGGCGGCACGATGGGCGCACCGGCAGCCGTGGCCGGCAGGGCCAAAGAGGTGAGCCGGGCACAGAGCGAAGCAGCAGAAAAGGCGCAGACCCTGCAAAACGCAGCGGAGTTTGCAGCCCCGGACACCGCAGAAAATGCCCGGCAGACGCAAAATAAAGCCCTACAGGCGGTTGAAGCCGTGCAGGGCGAAGAAGTTTACACAGGGCAGGAAACGAACGGCCAGAGCGGTCAAAATTTACTTGCCGGTAACTTGCAGGGTGCAGAAAACGCGGTGCCTGTGAAGGTGGGCAAGGCTACGGTTATTCAGCACCCATATACTGGGGCGGTGCCGCAGAACGTGGCAGGCAAGACTCGACAGATGCAAAGCGAGATTAAGCCGGAAGTGCTGGCCGAAGCGCAGGAAACCATAAACGAAGCGCGGCAGGACGGGCACTTTGCCGGGTATATCCGCGCTACGCTGCAAAATATCTTTAAGCGCAGTGGTGGCCAAAGGGCGGTGCGTATTGAGAATGTGCAGTTTGAGGGCGAACCGTATGAAGCAACCGTAAACGCAAGTATTACCAAAAAACTGGCTGGTGACCACGGAATGACTGCCGAGAAGCTGGCGGTGTTTGAACAGTTGGACAAGGTGCTGGCCGGGGCTGAATTTGTGGGCAGCAGCGCATATGGCAAGGATAATGCCAACAGAGCTAAGTATGTGGTGCGTTATGATTACTTTGAGACCGACATAAATGTCGGTGGCAAGCCCTATGTGGTGGCTTTTGATGTTGCTGTGCATAGGGAACAGAATAACCTGCGCACATACAAAACAATAGAAAAAGTGAGTCTGCAACCGCTGGGCGCAGACCCGGCTCCAAACGCCGACGCGACCAGCGAACCATTGGCGGCAACTCCCGGTCCACAACCGGGCGCGGCCAATGGTGCAAACTCACTTGATAGTTATAGTATACAAAACGGTGCAGAAAATGTCAAGCCCGGCGCAGAAAACAGCGCAGAAAATGCCCGGCAGGCGCAAAATAAAGCCCTACAGGCGGTTGAAGCCGTGCAGGGCGAAGAAGTTTACACAGGGCAGGAAACGAACGGCCAGAGCGGCCAAAATGCATTTGCCGGTAACTTGCAGGGTGCAGAAAATGCGGTGCCGGAAAACAACTCTTGGAAAGAACGTTATTATAACGAGGGTGACAGAGCATATCTGTATTCCCGTGATATGCAGCGCGGGTATGAGATACCAGAAAAGACGGAGTTAAGCTATACGATTGATAAAAGTGGCGGGATTAAGCTGAAAACTGCGTTGGTTCCGGAATTGGACACGGCGGATTATAAGGATTTTGCCAAGGCTTACGCAGCGCGCAATTTGATCACGGAGTTTGACAGCAACGGCAATATAGTGAACGCTAAGCCGGTGCAAATTGCTGAGGATGGCAAGAAGGTTATCATTACGCAAAAAGGCATTAACGATGTGCTGAAAAACGTGCGCGGTAACCGAAAATCTGCTTCTTTGTTGGACAGCATTTTTGTGTTGGACGATATTATTGCCAGGGCGCACAAGGTTGGAGAAGCTAAAAATGCCAAGGGGCGCGTCAATCCTTATTCTTATTACGAGGCCAGATTTACGGATAGTGCAGGACAGGAATATAGTGTTACCGTTAATATTAAGGATACGCCCGAAACCTCGCGGTATCACTACCACAATTTGCAGGAGGCAGAAATAAAAATAGAGCCTTTCGACGGAACTTCTTCTGACAATGGTACCATTGCCGGAGCGGACCTAATAGCGAAAGGCTCTGAATTAACAACGTTATCATCTTCCCAAGGAACCGATGTTCCAGCAGAAGCTGCCCCCGGTGAACACGCCCGAAACGCGATGGGCAATTTTGATAACACTGCCAATGTCAGTATAAACAATGCTGGCGGTGTTGTCAACACCGGCGCAGAAAACGCTGACGGACTGGATGCAGCGCGGAAGATATGCGAAAAGCTGGGTGTTACACTGCGGGTGGCCAGGCTGCCGGAGGGCGTGGACGGGCACTACGCCAACGGGGTTATCACCGTGGCCCCGAACGCTGAAAGCCCGGTGAATGAGGTGTTTATACACGAGCTGACGCACCATTTGGAGCAGAGCGGCGGTTATGAGCAGTATGCCCGGTTTGTGACGCAGGAGTTTGAGCGAAGCTACGGCAAGCAGGCACTGAAAAGCTACAAGCAGCAGATAAGGGAGCTTTACGCCGAGGCAGGCGAGCAGCTAAGCGAGGAGGGTGCCACGCGGGAGATGGTGGCCGAATGCACGGAGGATTTGCTGGCGGATGAGGCTATGATGCGCAGGCTGGCGGATTTTGACGGTGGGCTTTTTAGCAGGATTGCCAACTGGCTGAGCGATATGGCCGTGAAACTGAGGGGCACCGGTGCCCAGAAGCGGGCCAGAGAGGCAGCACGGCGTTTTGAAGCGGCCCTGCGCGAGATGGACAGCACGAACACCGGCGGCAAGGGGCAATACGAGATAAACCCGAAGTTTGCCGGCCAACTGGATAGCTGGGACGGAAAAAGTGACCGAACGTTTGAGCTGGGCACGACATCTAAGGCGCTGCAGAGCATTGGCATTGATGATAGGCGAATAATGCTTCACGCAACAAAGGTTAAGAAGATTTTATCCAAACATCCGGGAATGAGTATGAACGTGATAAAGCAGGTGCCGGAGATTTTGGAAAACCCCATTGTGGTGTTAAAATCTCAGCAATCGGCAAGCAGAGTGGCCGTGTTTGGCGAGGTGCAGGATGAATTGGGCGCACCGGTGCTGGCGGTGATGGAATTGCAGCCGAGTGGCAGCAGCGGCGAAATACTGGATTTGAACATTGTGGCCAGTGCGTATGGCAAGGACAGTAATGCGGCCAATTTTGTTCGCAAGAGCGAAGTTTTATATATTGACCCAAATAAAAAAAGAGCCGATAGCTGGTTTCAGGGAATCCGGCTCCAATTGCCTTCATATAAAGCCAGCTATGGCTCACTTGGTAGTGTAACATATACGGGGGGAAAAGTCAATATTGAGGGCGTGCCTTTTGAAGATTTGTTGAATGAGACCGGCGGCAAGGGGCAATACAAGATAAACCCGAAGTTTGCCGGCCAACTGGATAGCTGGGACGGAAAAAGTGACCGAACGTTTGAGCTGGGCACGACATCTAAGGCGCTGCAGAGCATTGGCATTGATGATAGGCGAATAATGCTTCACGCAACAAAGGTTAAGAAGATTTTATCCAAACATCCGGGAATGAGTATGAACGTGATAAAGCAGGTGCCGGAGATTTTGGAAAACCCCATTGTGGTGTTAAAATCTCAGCAATCGGCAAGCAGAGTGGCCGTGTTTGGCGAGGTGCAGGATGAATTGGGCGCACCGGTGCTGGCGGTTTTGGAGCTTAATCCGTATAATCGCGGCGGCGAGGTTTTGAGCCTGAACATTGTGGCCAGTGCATATGGCAAGGACAGTAACGCGGCCAATTTTGTTCGCAAGAGCGAAGTTTTATACATTGACCCAAATAAAAAAAGAGCCGATAGCTGGTTTCAGGGCCTTGGGCTCCAATTGCCCTCAGATAAAGCCAGCTATGGCTCACTTGGCAGTGTAACATATACGGATGGAAAAGTCAATATTGAGGGCGTGCCTTTTGAAGATTTGTTGAATGAGACCGGTGGCAAGGGGCAATACAAGATTGCCAGGACTGAGCGCGGCGAGAGGTTTGTGGATGTGGAGCAGGATATTTTGCAGGGCAGGGAAGAAAAGGACATGCCCCGCGTGCTGGCGGATGTGGTGCGGAACAAGTTTAACAACCTGATCGAGGTGAATGGACAAAGTATTGGTATAAATCAAAAGACTGTCAAGGAATGGCAGTTTTCTAAGGATGCACAGAGCCTGTACAATAACGACAAGCAGACATATAAGGACAAAATGCGGTCTTTGAATAACGCAGACGAATTGCTGGCGGCAGCAAAAAGTTATGTGAATGAGGGTTTGAAACACCCGCGCAAAGATAATTTTGTGGGTTTTGCCCGCGGCAATGTGGATTTTAAGGTGGGCGAGAATGGTTATTCGGCAGATATCGTGGTTGGGATTAGAAGCACTGGTAATGCATATCTGTATGATGTTGTAAATATCAAACAAAAGAAAATAGCAAGTGCATTGTATAATCAGCCAAGCCGAAGCGAGCCCGATAGTAATGCACCTGCTACTGACACCAGTATAACCCCTGTGGGCGCAAATGTCAAGGGGAAAAATGCCCGGAAAGCCAACAAAACGCGTATGCTGGAAAACGCCAAAAAGCAGCAGGAGCAATATGACGCAGAGGTGCGGGAGCTTAGGCAGGCAGAGCTGGAGGACGAAGCCAGGGACGCGAGAGAGGAAGCACGCGCCAAGGTGGAAGCGGAGGACGTGCAAAAAGGCATTTATGCCGGGGTGGACAGGAGTTTTGCGGTGCGTGAGCTGACCAGAGGGGCAGTGAAGCTTTATGGCATACCCAGGGGGCGCATAGGTGAGGCCGGGGCGTATGTGGAGGAATACGCCAGGGCTGCACTTGAACGCCGCAGGGGCGGTATGAACGCAGCGCCAACCGAGGAACTGGCAGCCTTTTTGTATGATATGGGCGGTGTGTATGATGACACAGCCGGGGATAATATGGACGTTGCCAGGGCTATGGACGATTACAAAATATTTGTGCCGGCCGATGTGCGTGAAAACATTGGTGGTTTTAATGCTATGAAAAGAGATTGCAGGCTGGCATTGCGAACCAAAACCGCTAATGGCAGCCAAACCAGACCGGCAAACAGGAGCTGGGCGCGCATAGATGATGTGTATGAGGAATTGCAGGAGCAGTTTGGTTATGGGATGTTTCCGGAATTGGATAACCGGACGGCGCGGCTGGAAAGGCTGATTGAGGTACGCGAGGAGGTGGAACCGGAGTTTTTGAGCTGGGACAAGCTTGGTGACAAAATGGGTGTGGAAAATTTTGAGCCGCTGCAACTGGAGCTTAACAAACTGGTTAATGAGTTTGTGGACAGGGTGGACAAAATTGACCGGGAAAAGGCTGCTGCCCGCACCGACAGAGCCAAAGACCGGAAGCGTTTGCAAACGGAGGCTATGAGGCTGGCAAAGGAGCGCTGCCTTGGAGACCCGGAAACCGGAGAACCTGCGGTGGATGTGCCGCAGAGTATGGCGGCGGAGATGGCCAATGCACGGTATATAAAAGACCCGGGGGCCGGAATGAGCCTGGGAAACCGCGATTTGACCGGCGGGCTGGAGCTGGTGAGCCGGCACAACCGGGCGCTGGGGGAATGGCTGAAAGGGCAGTTTGTGAAGCCGCTGGACGATGCCAAGGCGCTTTACAGCCGTATGCTTACAGAGGAGATGGGCAAAATAAATGAGTATATGGCGGAGCACGGTTTTGTGAAAGGGAGCGCGGAGAGTGCGGCTATACAGCGGATTGGCGAGGGGGTGCGCCAACTTGGCAAAGATGAGCTGGTGGACTTTGGTCAAAAGGATTTTGACGAGCGGATGGCCAGACTAAAGCAGGCCGGGGAGCAGGTGCAGGATGAGGGCTTGAAAAAGAGTGACCCGGTGCTTTGGGAGCAGATACAGTATCTGCAAAGCCCGAAGGTGCGGGCCGAGGCAGAAAAGCGGCTGCAAAAATGGCTGGCTGACGGCAAGCGCCCGCCGGATGCCGGGGAAACGGTGACTTATACTTTGGCAGATTTGCAAAGGGAGTTCCCGGAGCGCTGGCAGGAGATTAAGGACGCAGCGGACTTTTGCCGGGGGATATATGACCGGGTGTTTGACGATATTGAAGCGGCATACGCGAGAATTTACCCCAACGCGGCCAAAAGAGAGCTGGAAAGGGTGCTGCAAAGCATAACGAGTAAGACCCTTTACGCTGAGCAGCAGCGCATAAAGGCCGAAGCTGACGAGCTGGCGGCTGCCCGGGTGGAAGTGCGGATGGAGCAGAGCAGAACGCTTGCCGAAAAATACGAAAAGCAGGGCAAAAAGGAGAGTGCGGCAAGGATTAAGCGCCTGCTGAAAGCACAGGAGAGTGCCGCAAAAGGGCTGCGTGCCAAGGCTAACCACCGGCGCGACAATGCCAAGCGTGCGGAGGATATAATAATACATCTGAGGGAGGAATATAACAAAGGAGAGAAGCTGCGGCAGAAGCACATAAAATACCGCAAAAATTATTTTCATCACTATAAGGAAAAGGGCTGGGTTGGCAGAGAGGTGCTGGACACGATAATGACGCCGGCAGAGATATCCAGCAGCCTGGCCGGGATAAGCGAGTTTACCAAGCCGAACAGCCGCTTTCGCGGGTTTTTGGAGGGCCGCAGCGGGCATATGGCATACACCGAGGATGCATTTGGCGGCTTGCAGAAGTATTTGAGTGAGGCGGCAGAAGCAATATACATTGACCCGGTGGTGAAGGATTTTCGCCAGAAGATTGCCGGAATGGCCGAGGCCACAGCCGACACGGCCAATGCTAACCAGACCATTTTATGGCTGACCAGAGTGACCGACCGGCTGGCGGGCAAAACCAGCGCCATAGACAGGCCGCTGCAGGAGATGACGCACCGCAAAGCGATGAAGATAGTAAAGATGATATCCGGCAGGATGCGGGGCAATGCGGTGATGTACAACCTGGGCACGTTTTTTGTGCAGTGGGGCAACTGGAGCAACATACACCTGATGGGCATAAGCGGCAAAAACCAGATACAGGGGCTGCGCGACTGGCTGGAATGTGATATTGCCCCCGGCAGCACGGCGCGGCAGCTTTTGGCCGGCAGCAACTTTATGCGCGAGCGCTATATGGATGACGTGATAAACCGGATGGATTATGCGGCGCACTGGTGGAACAAGCCGAAGAAGCTGGCTAATTTTATGCTGCAATTTGGTGATGAGCAGGTGGCGCGGCACATATGGTTTTCTGCGTATCGGCAGGGGCAGACGAACAAAGCCGCTGACCCCATAGCCTATGCAGACGAGATAACCAGAAAGTGCGTGGCCGGGCGTGGCATAGGCGAGATGGCACTGACACAGCAAAGCGAGCTGATAAAGCTGCTGGCGCCCTTTCAGGTGGAAGTGGCCAACACGTGGAACCAGATGAAGGACACGACTTTTGACAGCAGGCTGTCTAAGGCAGAGCGGCTGAAACGTTTTGCTTTTTGCTTTGCCCACACTGCCGCGCTGAACCTTTTGCTTTGGCTGGTAACCGGCAGAAAGCCGCTGGCAAGCCTGTTGGATGCAGTGATTGAGGGTGCGGCCGGCTGGGACGATGATGAGGAGCAGACAGTGGCGGAGCGCAGTGTGGAGTTTGCCAAAAAGCTGGCTGCGGAGATGGCAAGCTATATGCCCTTTGCATCGCAGGCGCTGAACATATTGGTGCCGGATGAAGATGATCGCAAGGCCCTGCTGGGGGACACCGACCTGACCCGATACGGTACAGGCAATGTGCTGATGGAAAACGCCAGCGCTCTGGTGGCCGACATAGTGAGCGGTGGTGACGTGCTGGAAAGCGGCAGCGGGCTGGTGTTATCTGCCCTGATGCCGGGTGGTGCAAGCCAGCTTAAAAAGACTCTGGGTACGGCGCAGGATTTGGGCTGGCTGCCCAAGGTGGCTGCCGGCTGGAAGGACGGTGTGAAGATAAGCCGTGAAAAGGGCAGTTACACGGCAGGCGGTGCGCTGCGCTTTGATATTGACACCGCAAACCCCATAAGCGTGGCCAGGGGCCTGGCATTTGGCCGATACGCCACCAGGGAGGGGCAGGAGTACATTAATGGTGGTGCCAAGCCAACGCTTAGCAAGGAGCGGGCGAACGCTGCTAAAGAGTTTGAGGCAAAATACGGCGTGACGATGAGCGAATATGCGGCGATTTACGCAGCTATAAAGGATTTGGAGAGTGACACTGTGGACGGCAAAAAGGTGGCCGCAGGCAGCAAGGCTGAAAGAGCCGGGCGAGGGAAGTCTAAATCACTGAAAGCAAAAGAAGTGGTGGACAGGCTGACACCCCGGGCAGGCAAGGCCGTGCGCGAGAAGCTTTATGCCGAGATGGACGTGGGCAAAAGCGTGTGGTGAAAAAGAAAACAACCGGCGGGCGGAGAGTGCTTTGCCGGTTATTTTCTGTGGTTTTGGTAGGGGGCGGTAGGGACATCCCTAAAACATCCCTATAAATTTTGAAAAGCGAGATTTTTGCACTGGGCGGTGTGGATGAGTAAAAATGCTATAGAGCCCATAACATAAGGGCTATCGGCACTTTGACAATGGATAAAAATAGTGTAATAAACGGGAAAATAATTCCCACCGCTTCCGCCAAAAAAGTAAAAAGTGCCTTAAACACTGGGTTTGAGGCACTTTGTTTTTTTATGCATACACGAATTTTACACGATTTAAAAATTGCCAAAAATTTTTTGTCGCCTAAGCAAAAATTTTGGCAGGTGCTGAGCAATTTACACCGAACATAAATAATGGTGTGTTTTGTGTTGGTTATAATTTTTGTATAGAGGTAAATTATGCTGGCAATTTTAAAAAGCTGTTCTTTGCAGGGGGCCGATGCGTATATTGTGCAGGTAGAAGTCGATGTTTCGGCGGGGCTGCCTGTTTTTGATATTGTAGGTTTGCCCGATACTGCCGTGCGAGAAAGCCGCGAACGGGTGCGCACGGCACTTAAAAACAGCGGGTTAGATTTTCCGTTTCAGCGTATAACGGTAAATTTGGCACCGGCTAACGTTAAAAAAGAGGGAGCAAGCCTTGATTTTGCCATTGCGGTGGGTATTATGCTGGCCACCGGGCAAATACCCTGTGATGACCGTATGCAGGACAGTGTTTTTTTAGGCGAGCTTTCATTAGACGGCGGTTTGCGGCACATTAACGGTGTGCTGCCAATAACGCGCATCCTGCCGGAAAAAGGTATAAAACGCCTGCTGGTGCCCGATGTAAACGCCGGAGAAGGTGCGCTTTTGGGTAATACCGAGGTTTACGGTATAAAAGATTTGCACCAGTTTGTAGATTTTTGGCAGGGGCGCAGCAATTTGGCGCCTACGGTGGTAAATGCGGCCGAACTGTTTGAGCAGCGCCGTAAAATGGCTTGGGCCGATGTTGATATGGCAGATGTAAAAGGGCAGGAGGCCGTTAAGCGCGCTATGGAAATTGCGGCAGCAGGGCGGCATAACCTGTTGATGGTGGGATCTCCGGGCAGCGGCAAAACTATGCTGGCACGTCGTCTGCCTACTATTCTGCCGGACTTGACTTTGGAAGAAAGCCTGGCTATTACGCGTATTTACAGCATTTGCGGCCTGCTGCCAGAGGGTGAACCGCTGGTTTGCGAGCGTCCCTTTAGGGCACCGCACCATACGGCATCACCGCAAAGCATTATTGGCGGCGGGCGTGTGCCCAGGCCGGGAGAAGTAAGTCTGGCGCATAACGGTGTGCTGTTTTTAGACGAACTGCCGGAATTTAGCCGTGATGTGCGTGAAGCCTTGCGGCAACCCCTTGAAGATAAGGTGGTAACGGTGTCGCGTGTGCAGGGGCGTATGGATTATGATGCCTCGTTTCAGCTTATTGCAGCTATGAACCCCTGCCCCTGCGGTTATCTGGGTGACCCGCTGCGAGCCTGTAGCTGTACGCCTAATATGGTGCAGCGCTATTTGGGCAGGGTGTCAGGCCCGCTGTTAGACCGTATTGATATGCAGGTAAATGTGCAGCGGGTAGAATACGAAGCTTTAAGCAGCACCAAACAGCCGGAAACCTCGGCGGAAATAAAGCGGCGGGTGATGGCAGCGCGGCAGATTCAGTTAAAGCGCTTTGCCGACGAGCATATTTTTGCCAATGCCGATATGAATCATAGCCAGTTAGAACGTTTTTGCCGCCTTACCGACGGCGCAGCGGCAGTGCTGGCCGGGGTGTTCAGGCAGCTTAATTTGTCGGCCCGGGCGCACGACAGGCTGCTGAAGGTGGCGCGTACTATTGCCGATTTGGACGGAGCTGACCTGATAGATGTTAAGCATATTGCCGAAGCTGTGCAGTATCGTGGACTGCCGCAATTTACGGAATATAATTAAGCACCGGTAAATATGCTGTAAGTAGATAATTGAAAGAGTATAGTTGTGGCGGCTTTATTGCCGCAAGGAGTATAAGTATGAAGAAAAACTGTTTGGCGAGCCTGGCGGTTGTGTTTGCCGTGGCTTATTTGTTGGCGATATTTGGCGGTGGGGTAGCTTGGGCGCAGACCGAGGCCGAAAAGACGGTGTATCAGCCGTCTAAAACCTGGCAGCCGCCCGACCTTAGGGTTATGGCCCGGGAAATTTTTGAAAATACATACATTGTGCGCCCCCGGATAGACGAAAATTATCAGGTTGTGCCGGGTAAGTATGACGTTTTTTTGCGGCAGGATATTGCATCCAATGCCGAAGCGGCGCGGGCCTATGTGCAGGGTGCAGCGCTTAAAGAATACCAGTTGGCCTGCCTGCACAGGGGTTCGGTGTTTGCTAACCGGCAGGCCGGCAAAATGGTGGCCATTACCTTTGATGATGGTTTGTTCAGCAAAAAAACGCCGCAAATTTTAAATATTTTGACCGAAAACGATGCGCGTGCCACCTTTTTTGCGCTGGGGCGCTATGTGCAACAGCAGCCAAATTTAGCCAGGGCAGTGTTGGAGCAGGGTTCGGAGCTGGGCAGCCATTCCTGGTATCACGATAAACAAACAGCCAAAACCGCCGAACAGCGCGCCGAGGATTTTGCCATGGTGTCTAAGGCCTTTACCGATGCGGTGGGCGCGCCGCCCTACCTGTTTAGGGCACCCTATGGCGCAATTGATGACGATATAAAGGGAGAGCTGGCCAACCAGAATATGCTGTCGATACTTTGGTCGGTGGATACCGAGGATTGGCGAGCTAAATCGGCGGAGCAGGTATATTGGGCGGTGATGAAGAACGTTGCCCCCGGCGATATTATTTTGCTGCACGAAAACGGCAAGTATACCATAGAAGCCCTGCCGCGCATAATAAAAGCCCTGCAACAACAGGGCTACCAGCTTGTAACCGTCAGCGAACTTATTTACGAGGGCAGCGATATTAAAGCTGCCGCTAATGCCAAATAACAAAAGCCTGCCCCAACACCGGGCAGGCTTTTTAATGTTTGAGAATTTTACATAAGCGGGGCAAACAGGCGCAGCAGGCAGCGTAAAATTTTTAAGTGCAGCGGGGTGTAGCGAATACATTCTTCGGCGGGGGTGCATTGTTGTTCACAGGCCAAAAAATCCTCCTTCATAGTGTGCAGAACATTGCTTACGCCATACAGCAAAACGCCACATTCAAAGTGGTGATAAAAGCTGCGGTAGTCGCAGTTTATGGTGCCCACAAAGCCTATTTTATCGTCGGCCACCAGACTTTTGGTGTGATTAAAGCCGGGAGTAAATTCCATAACCTTAACGCCGGCCTTTTGCAGCGGCTGGTAATAAGCCTGTGTCATCATATGCACATACCATTTATCGGGTATATGCGGCGTACAAATGCGTACATCTACACCGCGCTTGCCGGCTAATTGCAGGGCCATCAGCATTTCGTTATCAACAATAAAATAGGGTGTGTTGATGTAAATATAATCGTTGGCCGCATTTATCATATTGATAAAAGCCGATTCGCCAATGTGTTCGCCGTCAAAGGGGTTGTCGTGCAGGGGCTGAATACAGCCGTTTACATAGTTGGCGGCAGTTTCGGGCGGGGCTGTGCAGTAGGCAGCGTAATCAAGCCTGTGCTGCGGGGCATAAAGGTTCCAGCTTTGCAGAAAAATAAGCGTAAGCGCCGATACTGCGCCGCCGCCCAGCAGCAGCAGAGAATCCTTCCAGTAGCCAAAGCGCAGCCGCCGGTTAATATATTCGTCGGCCAGGTTTATGCCGCCTACCAGTGCCCTTTGCCCGTCGATTATCATTATTTTGCGGTGGTCACGGTTGTTTATGCCGGTATCTATGCGGGTTTTTACCGGGTTAAAAACAGCGCACTTTATACCAAGCTTTTCCAGCCGCTGGCGGTAGTTTATGGGCAGGGTTTTTAAGCAACCGACATCGTCATACATAACGCGCACATCAACACCGGCTGCTGCTTTTTCAGTTAAAACGGCTAAAATGCTGTCCCAAAATTCGCCTTCTTCTATAATAAAAGATTCAATAAATATATACTTTTGCGCCTGCTCAAGCTCTGCCAGTATTTGCGGAAAAGCCTCCTCGCCGCTGGTAAAATAACGGCAATCGGCTGCCGCAAAGGGCGGTATGCCGGTGGTTTTAAGCAAATAACGGCATTGCGAGGCCGCCGCCGGGTCTAATTGGGCCAGTGCATCAATAACCTGCGTATGGTCAGGCATACAATCAAGCGATTTGGCAACTTCGGTGTTAACGCTGTGGCGCAGCCGCCGCGAGGCATACTGCGAACCAAACATCATATAAATGGCCGCGCCCAAAATGGGCAGCAGCATAATTATAATTATCCACACCAGCTTGGTAGACGGGTTTTGCTCCTGATTATTGATAAGCACCAATATAATAGTGATACTAAGCAGGGTGTAAAAGGCCGATATCAGGGTGTAATGCTCGTTTAAGATGAGTATGCCGGTTAAAATTACGGCTAACTGCACCAATAGCACCAGCCCTAAAATAAACAGCCGCCCGTTAATAAAGCGAAACAGTTTTCTCAAAAACATAGGTATACACCTCGTATATCACAAAAATACCACAAAATAATGTTTAAAAAAAGTTGGCAACAAAAATGCCCCAGGCACCAAAAAGCAGAATAAGCACCACGGCATTAGCTTTAAACTTGCGCAATAGCAGCAGGGCCAGCAAAAACAGCACCAGCTCGTAGGGGGTGGCAACGTTTTCTACGCCAAGGGTAAGCGCCGATGATACAATAAGCGCCATAACCATAGGCTTGGTGCCGCTAAAACCCCAGTTAAGGTATTTATTATCCGGCCAGCGTTTAAAAATGTACATAAGCCCCAAAATAACAAAAAAGGCGGGCAGCACCAGCGCAAAGGTGGCCACAAGCGCCCCCGGCACCCCGGCAATTTTAAAGCCCGTGTAGGTGGCGGTGTTTATGGCAATGGGGCCGGGCGTGGCCTGCGATATTGCCAGCATATCGGTGTATTCGCGGATAGTTAGCCAGCCGTGTATGTTTACCACCTGGTTTTGAATAAACGATACCATGGCATAGCCGCCGCCAAAGTTAAGCACCCCGATAAGCAAAAAGGTTAAAAACAACTGTAACAATATCATTGCTCATCACCTCCGTTGGGGGCAGTGGCTTTGTTTAGCTGTATACGGCGGTAAATTATGCTGATAACAGCCCCGGCCAAAATAACAAACACCGTGTTTATGCCGGCCAGCAGCAGCATCGCCAGCCCTAACAGCATCAGGGCAATATCAAACGGCGATTTTAACATTATTTTATGCAGCTTTAAACCGGCGTCTAACAACAGGGCAGCCACAATGGGGCGCACACCGGCAAAAAACTGCTGCAAAATGTCGATATTAGAGCCTAACAATATCATATAGGCCAAAATTAAAATAATAATAATTGACGGTGTTACCATACCCAGCATAGAAGCTATGGCGCCCGAAAGCCCACGCTGTTTGTAGCCGATATATATGGAAGCATTGACGGTAAAGGCACCGGGCGCACTGTTGCACAGGGCCACGGCATCACCGAATTCATCTTCGTTGAGCCATTTTTTTTGTTCTACCACGGCATTTTGTATAAGCGGCAGCATAACAGCGCCGCCGCCCACGGTAACCAGACCGATTTTGGCAAACAGCCAGAACATTTCCCAGTAGCCTGTCGGCCGGGTGCAAGCGTCGGCGGTTTTAATATCTTCTGCCATTGGTGCGGCCTCCTTATAACAAAAATATACTATATATTATAGCATATTTTAGCATAATGTTTGACAAAAAAAAACTACTATTATATAATAAAATAGATTGGTGAACTGTTTTTAAATTTTATAATATAAATTTTATTGAATAAGAGGTAATTAGGTATGAGCTTAAAAGTTATCTTTCCGGATGGTGCGCAAAAAGAATTCGACCAGCCGATGACCGGCCTTGATATTGCCAAAAGCATAAGCAACAAGCTGGCTAAGCGTGCATTGGCAATTAAGGTTAACGGAGAAATCTGGGATCTTTCCCGCGAAATTGAGGGCGAAGCTGCCATCCAGATATTGACCTTTGATGATGAGGAGGGCAAGCACGTATTCTGGCACAGCTCGGCACACATTATGGCGCAGGCGGTAAAGCGTTTGTTCCCCGATACACAGTTTGGCATTGGCCCGGCTATTAAAGAGGGCTTTTATTACGATGTAGACAGCTCTCACGTGTTTGTGCCCGAAGATATGGAGGCTATTGGCCGTGAAATGCTTAAAATTGCGGCCGAAGATTTAACCTTTGAACGCAAGGTGCTTTCTCGTGAAGATGCTTTGCAGTTTTTTACGGAAAAAGGCGAGGGCTACAAGCAGATTTTGATTAACGACCTGCCGGAGGATGCTACCATAAGCACCTACACGCAGGGTGATTTTACCGATCTTTGCCGTGGCCCGCACCTGCCGCGCACCGGTTTTGTTAAGGCGGCAGCGGTACTTTCTTTTGCGGGGGCATATTGGCGCGGTGACGCTAAAAACAAGATGTTGCAGCGCATTTACGCTATCACCTTCCCTGATAAAAAGGAGCTGGACAGCTATTTGTTCCGTCTGGAGGAAGCTAAAAAGCGCGACCACCGCAAGCTGGGCAAAGAGCTTGGCCTGTTTATGCTGTTAGACGAAGGGCCGGGCTTCCCGTTCTTTTTGCCCAAGGGTATAGAGCTGAAGAACGCCTTGCTGGAATATTGGCGCGAGGTTCATAAGCGTTACGGCTATAAGGAAATTTCTACCCCGATAATTTTGAACCGCCAGCTTTGGGAACGTTCCGGCCATTGGGATCATTATAAGGAAAATATGTATACCACCGTTATTGACGAGCAGGATTATGCCGTAAAGCCGATGAACTGCCCCGGCGGTATGCTGGTTTATAAAAGCGAGCCACATTCTTATCGCGACCTGCCGCTGCGTTTAGGCGAACTGGGCATTGTACACCGCCACGAGCTTAGCGGTGCCCTGCACGGTTTGTTCCGTGTGCGCTGCTTTACGCAGGACGATTCGCATATCTTTATGACGCGTGACCAGATGTTGGGCGAAATTCAAAATGTTGTACGCCTGTTTGACGAGGTATATTCTACCTTTGGCCTGGATTATCACATCGAGGTTTCTACTATGCCGGAAGATCATATTGGTGATAAGGCCGATTGGGATTACGCTACCGAGGTGCTGGAAAAGGCCGTGCAGGAGCTGGGCAAGGATTACGTCATCAACGAGGGTGACGGCGCATTTTACGGCCCCAAGCTGGACTTTCATCTGGCAGACAGCTTAGGCAGAACCTGGCAGTGCGGCACCATTCAGTTGGATATGCAGTTGCCGGAGCGCTTTGAGCTGGAATACGTTGGTGAGGATAACCAGAAGCACCGCCCGGTAATGATTCACCGTGTGGTTTTGGGCTCTATTGAGCGTTTTATAGGTGTTATTACCGAGCATTTTGCCGGTGCCTTCCCGCTGTGGCTTAGCCCCGTGCAGGTAAAGGTGCTTACCATTACCGAAAATCAGAACGAATACGCCGAAAAGGTTACCGAAGAACTTAAAGCAGCCGGCTTGCGCGTAGAAGCTGATATCCGTAATGAAAAGCTGGGCTACAAGATAAGAGAAGCACGCAACCAGAAAACACCGTATATTCTGGTGGTGGGCGGCAAAGAGGCTGAGGACGGCACTGTAGCGGTTCGCCGCCGCGGCACCGAAGAAAGCCACACTATGCCGGTTGCCGATTTTATGGCACAGGCATTGGCCGAGGTTGCCAGCCGTACCCGCGAATTTTAGTCATATTTAACAAAATAACCAATAATAACACCGGTGGTTTAGGCTGCCGGTGTTTTTTGTTAGACAAAATACGACGTTTGTCTAAAATTTATACAGTTGTTGGAGATTGTCTGTTGCAAAATTGGCAAAAATTGCGATAATTATTGAATGAAAGAGTATAGCGAAGATAGTAAGGAGTGACTGTTATGGAAACAAACAATAATGCAGTAAACAAGGCGCAGGCCGAAACCAACAAACGCCTGTTGCTGTGGATAGCGGCGGTGGCGGTGGTAATATTGCTTGGTGCGGTGCTGTTTGGTATATTTAACGCTGGGCGAACCGCCGGCAACAGCGATGTTATACAGGGCAGCGTAAAGATGACGGAAATTGACCTGAATTCTATGCTGGACGGTTACATAGATGAAGTTTTGGTGCGCGACGGTGATAAAGTAAAGGCCGGTGATGTGCTGATAAAGATGGATGCCGATATTGTGTCGGCTAAGGTAGACCAGGCTAAGGCCGGGCTGGCACAGGCCAAAGCTACGCAGGCAGCGGCACAGGCTGTGCTGGATAAAGCGCTTAACGGTGCGCGCAGCGAAGATGTTGCCAAGGCTAAGGCGCAGTATGATTACGCTTACAGCACTTATCAGCGTATGCAAAATTTGTATACCGAAGGTGCGGTATCGCAGAGCGATTTTGAAAACGTTAAGGCACAGTTTTTAGCAGCCGAGGCTACCTACAACGAGGCTGTTACCGGTGCCAGAACCGAAGATATTGCCGCAGCACAGGCACAGGTGGCGCAGGCTGCCGGTGCGGTAAGCCAGTACGAGGCTACTGTTGCCGAAACCAGCAGCTACCTTGAGCATTGTGAAATTACCGCTCCTGCCGATGGTACTGTTACGGCGGTAAATGTCGAGCCGGGCGAGCTGGTATCTACCGGGTTGGCATTGGCTTCTATGCGCAGTGATGCCGATGCCTGGTTAGAGGTTAATGTGCCCGAAACTATGCTGGGCAGGCTGGCCGAAGGTATGACCGTAAGCTACACCATGCCGGCCTACGGAGACCGTGTATTTAGCGGTACAATTCAAAATGTAAGCAAAAACCCCGATTTTGCCACCAAAAAAGCAACTAATGAAAACGGTTCTTTTGATGTGTTGTCTTATTGTGTAAAAATACAGCCCAATTCTGCCGACGAGCAGCTTTATGCCGGTATGACGGTGATAGTGGACTTTGCCACGGTAACTAACGCTGAATAACGAAGGTGAGCATAGATGAATTTTTATGAATTCAAACAGCGCCACCCGCGTTTGGTAATGGTTTTGCTGCTGTATGTGCTTATACCGATAATTGCCGGCCTGGCACTTGGCTGGGAAATGCAGGACGACACACTCAGCAGTATACCGACGGTTGTGGTGGATATGGATAATTCGGACTTTAGCCGTACCTTTGCCAACCAGCTTGATAAAACCGCAACACTTTCGGTTATTGAAACAGTAAGTGGTACGTCTGAAGCCGAAGAACTGATACGTACCGGCCGGGCTATGGCCGGGGTGGTTATACCCAACGATTTTGCCCGTGATATGACCAGCGGTAAATCTCCGGATATGCTTATTTTATACGATGCATCGCAGTTGGCGGTACTTTCGGTGGCCAAACCGGCAGTGACGGAAATTATGATGACGATGAACGGCGCGTATCTGCAAAAAATATTTGCCGGCAAGTTAGATGTTGTGCCCGAAGCTTTGTCGGCGCAGGTAAGCCCGGTAAGTGTTACTTACCGCAATTTGTATAACCCCACCAAAAGCTTCCGCTATTATCTGCTGCCCGGTATGCTGCTGGCGGTGTTGCAGGTGGGTATATCTATGCTGGGTGCCGAACGCGGCTTTAATAACCGGCGGGAACAAGATTTGCCCAAACACCTGCTTACGGTGTTGTTGTGGGGGTTGCTGGGCACCGTTGGCGTAATGATATGCCTTGGTGTACAGCTTGTGGTGTTTGGTTTACCATACCGCAGCACTATAGTTGGCGGCTTGCTGCTGCTGGTGTTGTATTCTCTGGTTATTACGCTTATGGGCTATATTGTGGGGCTTATTGTGCCCGATAAGCTGTTTTGCGTGCAGCTTGCCGCTGTGCTGGTGTTGCCCACAAGCATTTTGGGCGGCTATTCCTATCCGCTTTCGGCTATGCCGGGTGTTTATCAGGCGCTGGCCAAAATTTTGCCCTACAGCTATATGGGGCCGGATATTAGAGCGCTGTGCTTAAAAAATATGCAGTTTTGCCACGTTTTGCCGCATATAAAGGTTATGCTGGCCTTTTTGGCGGTGCTGTTGCTGATATTGGCGGCAGTGCTGGCCGTTAAACAGGCCCTTGCTAAAAGGGAGGCGGCAGTATGAACGTCTGGATGGACAGAATAAATAAAATTAAGCCGTATACAGTAATGCTGGTGGTGCCGCTGTTTTTTACGCTGCTGTTTGCCGGCGCTATGAGCCCGGTTATAAACCACGATATACCGGTGATGCTGTATGATATGGATAATTCTCCGGAATCGCAAACGGTTAGAGAGCAGTTGGAAAAATACCCGTACTTTAAGCTTTATGAAGGTGCGTACAGCCTTGACGAGGTAGAGGACGAATTTTTGTACGGCAATATTGTGGGTGCGGTTATTATTCCGCAGGGCTTTGGTGCTGACATTAAGGCTAAGCAGGGCGGCGAGCTGCTGGTAATGCAGGATGCCTGTAATTTTATGAATATGAGCGGCGTGATGACGGGGCTTAGCAATGTCAGCGGTACTTTAAACGCGGCTATACGTATTCAGTTGCTGGAGGCCGGCGGTATGACACCGGCTGCTGCCACGCAAAATGTTACAACGCTTAGTGTGGTAGACAGGGGCCTGTATAACCCAACCTACGGCTATATCTACTTTTTGTTCCCGGTGCTGCTGGCTATTTTTGTGCAGCAAACTTATCTGGCGGCGGCATCGCCATATTTAATTGAACAAAAAAAACTGCTGGCTATGGCGCCCGCCGACAGCTCGGCTATAGGGCGTATTGCCAGACAGTTATTGTTGTTTGTGGTGTGCGGTATGGCTTGTCAGTTTGGCTGTATGCTGATATTGCAAAAGGGGTTTCACTATCCGTTTTTAGGCAGCCCGTGGTTAATATTGCTGGCGCTGGTGCCTTTTATGCTGGCTATGACGGGTATGGTGCTGGCTATAACGGCGCTGTTTGATGACGAAGTGCATTGCACGCAGTTTAATATGTTTTTAACTATACCGGCAACGCTGAGCTGCGGCTATGCCTGGCCGGAATATATGATGCCCACGGCGTTTAAGGCCATAATAACCCGAATTTGGCCGCTGTATTATTACGCCAACCCCCTGCACGATATTGCTATGAAGAATGCCGATTTTGCGCAGGTTGCACCTTATGTAAAAGGCTGCCTGCTGTTTGCGGCCTTTTGGCTGCCCTTTGGTATGCTGGCCTATGCCCACAAAATAAAGCGGCTGCGTCAGCACAGCTAAGCTTTTACGGTTACGGTTTGGTAGGGGCCAACCACAAACATCAGGTGGCTAAGCATAGCCTCCGGCGATTCTCGCATACCGTTTTTTACCCAGTTATAAACGCAGTTGCTAACTGCCGAAGCGTAAAATTCTACCGTAAAATCCATATGTTCGGCCGGTACCGGGCGCAGGTCAGCCTCGTGCGTAACAATTTGGCGTATAACGTTGCAAATACTTTCGTGCATCGTAAGTATCAGTTGTTCGCGGCCTATGCCGTTAACAATGCAGCTGCACAGGTATTTGTTTTGGCTTATGTACTGTATAACGCGCGTCCAGGCTTCCTTCCACGTGTTGTGAGATTTGTTCTGCAAATAATCGGCCAGCAGATCCATTTCCTGTTCAAAGCCCCAGCTTAAAAGGTCATAAATATCCTTAAAATGGTAATAAAAGGTCTGGCGATTAAAGCCGGCCTCGGCAGTAATGTCTCGGATGGTGATATGCTGAAAGTTTTTTACGGTAAGCAGACTTTTTAAGGCATCGCACAAAGCCTGCTTGGTTAAATAGTTTTTGGTTTCGTACTTCATAGTAGTTCAATCCTTTAAAATCGGCATTTTTGCAGATATAACTTTATAATAGGAAGAAAGGCGGCATAATGCTGCCTTTGTTTTTGTGCCAAAAGCCCCAAATAAATTGCCGATTGCCGCGTAAAATGCTGTTTATGATTAAATTTTAATGGCAAGCAGACGATTTGTCAAGCTGTTTTTAAGTGGGCACTTATTTTTGCTGCACCTGCACCATTGCGCCTTTGGCCGAATATTATGCAATGGGTAAAAAAGCAAAACTGAGGAAGGCGGCGGTTTTGATGGTTACAAAAGCATTGTTGGCCGAACTGGAGCCGGGAGATGTGGCTATCGTGCAGCACATTGGGGTGGCAGGGCCGCTTAGGCGGCGCCTGCTGGATTTGGGGCTGGTGCAAAATACGCAGATAAGGTGTGTGGGCAAAAGCCCGGCAGGTGACCCTGCGGCTTACCTTATAAGGGGTGCGGTAATAGCCCTGCGCGCAGCAGACAGCGCCCGGATAACGGTGCTGAAAGGCAGTGGGCTATGGGGTTAACAAGGTTGTCGGTGGGTGGGGCGGCCGCCGATTTTAGCCTGTGCCGCCGGCAGTGCGGTGATAAGCTGGTGGCGTTGGCCGGCAACCCCAATGTTGGCAAAAGCACGGTGTTTAACGCGCTTACCGGCCTTAATCAGCATACCGGCAACTGGCCGGGCAAAACGGTGGGCATTGCCTGCGGGCATATTAAAACCGCACAAAACGCCTGCACACTGGTAGATGTGCCGGGTGCGTATTCTCTGCTGGCACATTCAGCCGAGGAGGAGGTAGCGCGTGATTTTATCTGCTTTGGCGGGGCCGATGCTGTAATTGTGGTGTGCGATGCCTGTTGTTTGGAGCGTAACCTTAATTTAGTGCTGCAAACGCTGGAGGTAGTGCGCCGTGTGGTGGTGTGTGTAAACCTGCTGGACGAAGCCGACAAAAAGGGTATTACGGTAAATTTGGCAGCCTTAGAGTGTGAGCTTGGCGTGCCGGTGGTGGGTGTAACCGCCAAAAATGCCGCCACCCTGCCGCCGCTGCTAAAGGCGCTGGATACTGTGCTGGCCGATGATTGGCAGCCGACAACCGAAGTGGCGGTGCCTTATCCGCCGGTGTTAACTGCCGCTGTGGATAAGGTTGCCCATTTGCTGCCTGTTTTGCTGGCTGCCGTGCCGCTGGTGGCAGCTATTAACAGTAAATGGCTGGCTATGCGCCTTATAGAAAACGATCCGGGTATTTTGCACTATATAGAAGCGGAAACCGGCCATAACCCGGCTGATAACGAGGCGTTGCAAGTGCTGCTTAATTGGGGGCGGGCTGCTTTGTCGGCGGGTGGGCTGGCCGGCAGTGCGCTTACTGATGCCATTGTGGGCGCGCTGGTGTGCCGTGCCGAACAAATAGCCGGTAAGGTGTGCGGGCAGGCAGGTGCTGATTGCAGCCTTGATGCCCGTCTGGATAAAATACTTACCGGGCCGCGCACAGCTTATCCGTTGATGTTGCTGCTGTTGTTGGCGGTGTTTTGGCTTACTATTGTCGGGGCTAACTATCCGTCGGCGGTGTTAACAGCCCTGTTTGCGCAGGGTGGCACATATTTGGCAGGGTGGCTGGCGTTTTTGCCGCCGTGGTTGCAGGATATGCTGGTACAGGGCGTATACCGCACGGTAAGCTGGGTAATATCGGTGATGCTGCCGCCAATGGCTATATTCTTTCCACTGTTTACATTGTTAGAGGACGTAGGTTATTTGCCGCGGGTGGCTTATAATCTGGATAAACCTTTTCAGCGCTGTAAGGCTTGCGGCAAGCAGGCCCTTACCATCTGCTAAGGGGTCTGTTTGGATGTTATTCGTCGGTATAAACAAAGCTTTGCGGCTTGCACTTAAATTTAAAGATAATATCTATCTGCTGGTGCTTTACGCCGTTTATATAGCTGCCTTGATGTACGTTAATGCGCTCTGTCAGCTTAAACAGCAGCTCCGGTGTCAGGGTTTGCAGGTCGGCATATTGGTCTATTAGCAAATTTAACCTGCGGCACACATCGTCGATATCGTCGGCAGGGGTGGGACAGTGGCTTAATTTAGCGCTTACAGCGGCTTTTTCGGCCAAAAAACGCTGGTGCAAAGCGGCAAACTGTTCGTCGGCTATCAGGCCGCTGTATTTATCGTCAAAAAGCTGTTCTAATTTGCGGTTTACGGCAGCCAACTGTTGTTTAGCCTCTGTTTGAGGGTTGGGCTGTTGTTGGGCGTGCATAATATCGGCCAGCATATTTTGCCGGGTGGCGGGCGTAAGGCAGGTGCTTATTTGTCGGCGCAGCGCCTGCAACACCGCACGGTAAAGCGCCCGGTAGCTGATAGTGTGGTTGGTGCAGCGGCTTTTGCCGCCCAGCTTGTAGCCGCCGCAGTTAAGGTTGGGGCTGTTGTGGCGGTTGCCGGCGGTAGACATATTTTTGCCGCAATCAGCGCACTTGGCGATGCCGGAAAATATGTTTACAAACCCTTTGCTGCTATGGTTGGCGCGGCTTTGCATCCTTTTGTGGGCAATATCCCAGGTTTCCTCGTCTATAAGGGCGGCGTGGGTGTGGGGCACGGTTATCCATTCGGCGGTGGGGCGGGTGTAGGTATATTTGCTTTTAAAGCTGGGCTTGCAGGTTTTGCCCTGCACCGTGTGGCCAAGGTAGGTTTGGTTGCGTAATATTTTGCCTACAGTGCTGCGCTGCCAGCTACAGGTGGCCGGTGTGCTTGCCGGGCAGTTGCCGTGTTGTTGGCGGTATTGCAGGGGGGTAGGCAGGTTTTGGCGGTTTAGTTCGTCGGCTATTTGGGCAGGGCTAAAGCCGCTTGCTGCCATGCTAAAGATAAGCTTTACAATGTCGGCGGCAGGCGGTGCCGGTATAAGATGGTTTTTGTCGGCAGGGTCTTTGCGGTAGCCAAAGGGCGCAAACGCCCCAATAAATTCACCCTGCTGCATTTTAATATCCAACGCGGCGTGGATTTTCAGAGAAATATCGGCGGCGTAAAGTTCGTTGACAAAATTATGCACCGGCGTAATAATACCGGCAGCAGCCGAACGGTCAGCGGAATCATAATTTTCGGTAACCGATATATAGCGGATATGGTGACGCGGCAGGTATTCGTCTAACAGCATACTTATGCGCCCGCTGTTGCGCCCCAGGCGTGATAAATCCTTGGTGATAAGCACGTTCAGATGCCCGGCCTCAATATCTTGCAGCAGCCGCCTGAAGGCCGGGCGGTCAAAGCCGGTGCCGGTGTAGCCGTCGTCAACGTATTCTCTGTAGATGATAAAATTATGTTCGCGGGCAAAGCAGCGTAAAATTTTGCGCTGCGTTTCTATCGAAGCACTTTCCGTCGCTGTATTGTTCAGGCTTTTATCATCTTCTTTAGAAAGGCGCATATACAGGGCGCAGTAGGTGTCAGTTGGCATTTTGCCCCCAGGGGCTGCTGCCTGCTGCCCCGTCCTGTTGCAGCAAAAGCTGTTGCAGCAGGGCGGCAAGTGTCGGTTTGCTGTTATCGGTGGGTATAATTTTTACGGTTATTTGGGCGGTGCATTGCTTTTTGGGCATTTATAAAAGCCCCCTTTAAAAATTTTTGTGCTAAAATATATGCCGCGGTTATGCCAAATTATCTGGCAGCGAGGGGTAATTTTGGCTTTAAAAAATAAAAATTGGTATTGTTAATGGGCTTGATATATACACCCGGGATTATTTTGAAGATAAAACGGCGTATAAACCGCAAGACCCCACCAAAAAAGGCTATACCTTTAAGGACTGGTATTGGGGGCGATACTCTGTTTGATTTTGACAGATGATCAATTTGGTTACGATACTACACAGGGCGGTATGGCCGCACGTGAGTTTGCCGATTGGGAGCAGGTTTCCGGCTATGCCAGGGCCGCAATGAAGTGGACAGTAAATTGCAGCCGTGCGCAAATTGCTACTATGATGTATTGTCTGCTGGAATAACTGCATACAAAACGGGCGGAGCAGCTATTGTGGCTGTTCCGCCTTTTGTTTTGCTTGCAAGATTACCGCTGATAAAGTATAATAGATAGATAAATTGCGAGAGATAAATTGCCAGAACAGGCAGAATAATAAAACATTATGTATAATAAGGAAGTTTGTTATGAGTGAAAAAGCAGTGAGTGTAAACAATATTTATCAGTTAGAAGGACGTGTGCCGCTGTTAAAAGCCATACCCTTTGGTATACAGCACATTTTGGCTATGTTTGTGGCCAACCTTACGCCTATTACCATAATTGCCGCTGCTGGCGGTTTAAGCCAAAGTGAAATTGCCGTGCTGCTGCAAAATGCTATGTTTGTGGCGGGCATTGCCACGCTTATTCAGCTTTATCCGCTGTGGCGCGTAGGTTCTAAGCTGCCGATAGTTATGGGCGTCAGTTTTACCTTTGTAACGCTGCTTTGCACCATTGCCGCTAATTACGGCTACCCAACGGTTATTGGTGCGGTGCTGGTGGGCGGCCTGTTTGAAGGTACCCTTGGCTTGCTGGCCAAATATTGGCGCAAAATAATATCGCCTATTGTGGCGGCATCGGTGGTAACAGCCATTGGGTTTTCGCTGTTTTCGGTGGGGGCGAGGTCTTTTGGCGGGGGCTACGCTGATGATTTTGGTTCGGTGCAGAATTTGCTGTTGGGCACCATAACGCTGGTAACCTGCCTGGTGTGGAACTGCCGCGCTAAGGGCTATTTAAAGCAGCTTTCGGTTTTGGTGGGCTTAATGGTTGGCTATGCGGCAGCAATTTTTATGGGTAAGGTAGATCTTTCGGCGATATTTGCCGGCGGTTTAATATCGCTGCCGAAAATTTTGCCCTATGTGCCGGAATTTAATTTGGGCGCTATTTTGTCGGTGTGCATAATTTATCTGGTATCGGCGGCCGAAACCATTGGTGATACTTCGGCGCTGGTAGCTGCCGGCCTTAATAAAGAGATAACCGACAGAGAAATTTCCGGCTCGTTAGCCTGCGACGGTTATTCGTCCGGTATTTCGTCGCTGTTTGGCTGCCCGCCGGTAACCTCGTTTTCGCAAAATGTCGGTTTAATTGCTATGACCGGTGTGGTAAACCGTTTTACCATTATGACCGGCGCCCTTTGTATGATATTGGCCGGGCTGCTGCCGCCGGTGGGTAACTTTTTTGCTTCTCTGCCGGAATCTGTTTTGGGTGGCTGTACCATTATGATGTTTGGCACTATTTTAACATCAGGTATGAGTATGGTGGCCAAGGCCGGGTTTAATCAGCGCAACATTACCATTGCGGCGCTGTCACTTTCGGTGGGCATTGGCTTTACCACTACCAGCGAAATCGGTATCTGGCATATTTTTCCGCAGATGGTGCAGTCGGTGTTTGCCGCTAACGTGGTGGCTGTAGTGTTTGTAACATCTATTATTTTAAATTTGGTGCTGCCGCAAAATATGGATATCGAAAAAAATAGCAAATAACAAATAATAAATAAACGCATTGTTGCACGCAAAAGCCCGGCTGTTGGCCGGGCTTTAAATTTATTTGTCCTAAATTGCTAATGTATGGCGGCGCACCTTGACAAATTTGCACAAATAAGTTATTCTAAACGCAAATGGGATAGTGTGTGGCTATCTTAAACAGGGAGGTAAAGCAAATGAAGAAAACCAAAAGTATGTTTTTAAGCCTGCTGCTTACGCTGGCGCTGGTTATGTGCTGTTCGGCTAATGCACTGGCAGCGGTGAGCGATGCGCAGGTAAAGGCAACGGTAGACGATGTGGCCAGGTATGTGTACCAAACCGTAAAAGAACCTGTTGTAGGCTCGGTTGGCGGCGAATGGGCAGTGCTGGGTTTGGCACGCAGCGGCTACACTGTGCCGGACAAGTATTTTGAGGATTACTATGCCGGGCTGGAGGATTACGTAAAGGAGTGCAAGGGTGTTTTGCACGCCAGAAAGTATACCGATTACAGTCGGGTTATTGTAGCGCTGTCTTCTATCGGGGTAGATGCGCGTAACGTTGCCGGCTATGATTTGACCAAGCCGCTTGGTGACTATGAAAAAACCATATGGCAGGGCATAAACGGCCCTATTTGGGCATTGATAGCGCTGGACAGCCGCAATTACCCGATGCCCACCAACAGCGAGGCTGCCGTGCAGGCAACCCGCCAGATGTACATTGACCGTATTTTGGAATTTCAGTTGGCTGACGGCGGCTGGAACCTTGCCAAGGGCGAGGGTATAAAGGCTGATGCCGATATGACCGGTATGGCTTTGCAGGCACTGGCCAAGTATAAAGATCAGGCAGCAGTGGCAACGGCTATTGATAAAGCACTTGCCTGCCTTAGCGCTATGCAGTCCGACAACGGCAGCTTTGGTTCTTACGGCGCACAAACGTCGGAAAGCTGCGCCCAGGTGATTACGGCGCTGGCCGAATTGGGTATCTCTCAAGACGACCCCCGTTTTGTTAAAAACGACAACAGTGTTTTAGATGCGCTGTTAGATTTTTATACCAAGGGCAAAGGCTTTAAACACCTTATGGATGCCGACATCAACCAGATGGCTACCGAACAGGGGCTGTATGCTGTTGTTGCTGTAAAACGCAGCATTGATAAGCAAACCACCCTGTATGATATGACCGATGCTGTTAGCCGCGTAAACACCAAGCAGCAAACCACCGCCGAGCCTAATGCCAACGGTGTAACCAAGCTTGATGTTACCAAGCCGGGCACAACCTTTGCGGACATTGCCGGCCACAGCAACAAGGCCGCTATAGAAGCTTTGGCAGCGCGTGAGGTTATTAACGGTATGGAAAACGGTTTGTTTGTACCGGATAACGGTATGACCAGAGCTGAATTTGCGACTATTGTGGTGCGCGGTTTGGGGCTTACCCCCAAGGCCAACAACGCTTTTAAGGATGTTGCTGCCAACGCCTGGTATGCCGGCTTTATCGGTACGGCATCTGATAAGGGCATTATTAACGGTGTGGGCGATGGCAAGTTTGACCCCAACGCCGGTATTACCCGCCAGGAGGCTGCCACTATGGTAGCGCGTGCGGCCAAGCTTTGCGGCATTGATACCGAACTGGACGAGACCGCTGCCCGTGATGAAATATCGCAGTTTGGTGATTATATGCAGGCCGAAAAGTGGGCATGGCTGGGGCTGGCAGTTTGCTGCAAAAACGGCATTTTAGATACCTCGGTTATGAACATTGAGCCTAAGGCAGCCGCTAAGCGCTGTGATATTGCACAGATGGTGTATAACCTGCTGGATAAGGCAGAATTGCTGTAAAATATTTTAAAGACAATGTAACGTCGTCTAAGCGGTGTTTTGCTGCTTAGGCGGCGTTTTTGCTTAATAACCGGCCTGCCCGTGCAGTTGACATTTTGCGGCAAAAATATTATACTGTTGGCGTAGCTTGTGGCCGGTTTTAGGCCCGATAATTTAATATTTGCTCCGACTTTTTGTGGCAAGTGCGCGATTTAGCCGCCCACCCGGTATAATGGGCTGTGTAAACACGCATATTTGCTGAACAAGGGAATTGGGTTAAAAGCCCAAACATATCTGCCCGGGCATAGCAGCCGGCAGTGTGCTGTAAGTATGGAGCAGGCTTCTTTTAATGTGAAAACAGGTCACTGGCGGCGTATAGCCGTTTGGGAAGGCCGGGAAGGCTGCGTTGGCGAAATTGCCTGAACATACAAGTCAGAAGACCTACGAATTTTGCGGTAAAAGGGTATATTCGGCAATATCCACAAAATGCGGCGGCGGTGTCTGCCGTTTTTTTATGCTTAAAATTTATAAAAATATAAACAGTTTTTCAGGAGGTGCAAAATGTTTTGGCAAAAGAATAAAACCAAAATAATTGTAGCAATAATTATATTGGCCGTGTTGGCGGTGGCTTTTTGGTGGGGCGGCAATGCGCCCGGCCTGCAAGGTTGGCCCACCGGCGGCACTCAGCAGGGGCAGAGTGATGTAGTGCCGCCGACTAATGGTTCAACCGATGATGTGCAAACCGGTGATGACCCGGCAGAAAATAACAGCACTGAGCCGGATACCCCGGCGCAAGACCCGACGGAGCAGCCCCCCGCCGATGATGAAAAAGAAGATGAAAACCGGCCCGCCCCGCAGGAGCGCCCCGGCGGTGATAAGACCGGCAGTTTAACGGCGGCCGAAAAAGAGCAGTTGGCAGCCAATATGGGCGGCGGTGAAAAATCCAACGGTGATGAGCAGTATTCGGAAGAACAGGGTATGCAGATAGACGAAAAAACCGGCAAAGACAAATATCTTACCGACCCTGTGCCGGAGGGCAAGCCGATACCGGTGGAGCCGGAGAATGCCGTAATATCCGATAAAGAGTTTAGCTGTACAATGTCGATAAGCTGTGCTACCATATTAGAAAATATGAGCTGGTTAGACCCCGAAAAGGTTGAGCTGGTGCCCGAAGACGGCTGGATACTTAAACCCACCACCGTTACTTTTTACGAGGGCGAAAGTGTGTTTAATCTGCTGCGCCGTGTGTGCAAGCAGCAGGGCATACATATGGAATTTGTAAATACGCCTATGTATAATTCGGCGTATATTGAAGGCATAAACAACCTGTACGAATTTGACTGCGGCGATTTGTCCGGCTGGATGTATTCGGTAAACGGCTGGTTCCCCAACTACGGTTGTTCTCGCTACCAGTTAAAGGCCGGAGACAATGTAGAGTGGCAATACACCTGCACACTGGGCAACGATGTTAACGGCGGCAGCTCATTGGGCGGTCAATAATTAAGGAGCAGCGATGAAAAATGTCGATACGTTTTCCGGTTTTCATCCGTTAATAAATTTTGCGTACTTTGGGCTGGTGCTGCTGTTTGGTATGTGCTTTATGCACCCGGCCAGTCTGTGCATTACCCTGTTTGCCGCCGTGGTATATAATCTGTACTTAAAAGGGCGCAAGGCGCTGCGGTTTCAGTTGCTGTTTATGCTGCCGATGATGCTGATGGCGGCGTTTATTAACCCGGCGTTTAACCACGAAGGCGCAACAGTGCTGGCTTATTTGCCCAGCGGCAACCCCCTTACGCTGGAAAGTATCTTGTACGGTGTGGCAGCAGCGATGATGCTGGCGGCGATTATTATCTGGTTTAATTGCTACACCGAGGTAATGACGTCGGATAAGTTTGTGTATTTGTTTGGGCGTATAATACCGGCACTTTCACTTATACTCTCGATGACGCTGCGTTTTGTGCCCAAATTTGTCAGCCAGATGAACATTGTAAGCGAGGCACAGCGCTGTATTGGCCGAGATATAAACAATGGCAGCCTGGTAGAGCGTATGCGCCACGGTGTTACCATACTTTCCATTATGATAACCTGGGCGCTGGAAAACGCCATTGAAACTGCCGACAGTATGAAAAGCCGCGGCTATGGTTTGCCCGGGCGCACGGCTTTTTCTATCTATCGCTTTGACGAGCGCGATAAGCAGGCGGCGGCGTGGCTGGGTTTTTGTGCGTTTTTTATTATTTGCGGGTGGGTGGCCGGCGGTTTTTACTGGCGCTATTATCCTACAATAAAAGGTGTTGATTTAGGGGTGCTGCCGGTGCTGTTGCAGTTGGTGTATCTGGCTTTGTGCCTTACCCCGGTTATATTAAACATTCACGAGGACAGAAAATGGCGCAATGCAGAGAGATAAACACAGGTTGCCTAAGAGGTTGTATAGATGACAAATAATTGCGAACAGACATTTAAAATACAGGATTTGACCTTTTTTTACCCGGAACAGGCCGAACCAACCCTGCGTAACGTAAATTTAACGGTAAATGCCGGTGATTTTTTGGTGTTGTGCGGGCCAAGCGGCTGCGGTAAATCTACCTTGCTGCGGCAGTTAAAAACGGTGATGGCACCGCACGGGCGGCGTGACGGGCGGCTGTTGTTTGAGGGCACCCCGATAGACGAGCTTGACCAGCGAGAACAGTCGCAGCGCATAGGTTATGTGCAGCAAAGTCCGGATAACCAGATTGTGACGGATAAGGTATGGCACGAACTGGCCTTTGGGCTGGAAAGTTTAGGCTACGATACCCCGACTATCAGGCGGCGTGTGGCAGAAATGGCCAGCTTTTTTGGTATACAAACGTGGTTTTATAAAAATGTTACCGAACTTTCCGGTGGGCAAAAGCAGTTGCTTAATTTGGCGTCGGTAATGGCTATGCAGCCCAGTGTGCTGATTTTGGACGAGCCGACGAGCCAGTTAGACCCGATAGCGGCCAGCGATTTTTTGGCGACGGTGGGCAAAATAAACCGCGAGCTTGGCACTACCGTAATTTTAACCGAACACCGCCTGGAAGAAGCACTGCCTTTGGCTAACGCCGTGGCTGTAATGGACGGCGGCAAAATACTTTGCACCGGCAGTCCGCAGCAGGTAGGTCTGGCGATAAAAGAACAAGGGCACGCTATGTTTTTGGCAATGCCTACGGCAATGCGTATTTGGGCGGCTACACCCAACAACCTGCCTTGCCCGATAACCGTACGCGAGGGGCGTGATTGGCTGGCTGAATTTACCAAAAGCGCCCCCGTTGGTGATATACCCCCGGCGGAGATACACAGCTACCCCGATGAAGTTGCCATCAAGGGGAGCGAATTGTGGTTTAAATATGACAAAGATTTGCCGGACGTAGTAAAGGGGCTTAATGTAAGTGTTAAAAAAGGCGAGTTTTTGGCTCTGCTGGGCGGCAACGGCACCGGTAAAACCACCAGCCTTAAAATTTTGGCGGGGCTGCTAAAGCCCTACCGCGGCGAGGTTAGCATAAACGGCAGTGTGGGCGTGCTGCCGCAAAACCCGCAAACCCTGTTCGTTAAAAAATCGGTGCGAGAAGATTTGTATGAAATTTTAAAGGAACAAAAGCTGTCGGCAGAGCGCAAGGATGCTATGGTGGCGCGTATTGTGCAGCTTTGCCGGCTGGAAAAATTTTTGGACAGGCACCCCTATGATATATCGGGCGGCGAACAGCAGCGGGCGGCTTTGGCCAAGGTGCTGCTTTTAGACCCGAAAATTTTGCTGCTGGACGAGCCTACCAAGGGTTTAGATGCGGAATTTAAGCAGATTTTTGCCGAAATTATGCAGGTGCTGCTGCGGCGCGGCGTAACCGTGCTTATGGTAAGTCACGATATTGAGTTTTGTGCGCGTTATGCTCACCGCTGTGCCCTGTTTTTTGACGGCAGTATTGTGGCTGACGGTAGCCCGCGTGAGTTCTTCAGCGGCAACAATTTTTATACAACATCGGCCAACCGTATGGCCAGAACCTGGTTGCCTGCCGCCGTTACGCCGGAAGAAGTTATTTTTGCTTTGGGTGGTAAGCTGCCGCCAAAGCCGGAGCTGCCGGCGGACGATTATGAGCTGCCGGATATACCTGAGGATAACCCCAACGCCAAGCCGACTAAGCTGCCGTGGTGGCGCAAGCTGCTGGCCGCGGTATCGGGGGCAACGGCGCTGGTGTTGTTGGTAAAAATTTTGGGTATTACCGATTTGACGGCATTGGTGCAGGATGACGGTATGACCGGTATGGCAGTAAACCAGTTGCCTATGTATGCGGTGTTTATTGCGGCGCTGCTGGTATTTGCGCTGGCCATAAGCCGCAAAAGCAACCGGCCGGATTATTTGCTGCAAACACCCACCGAACGGCGCAAACTATCGGCGCGCACTATGGTGGCAACGGCGTTAATTTTGCTGATGATACCCTTTACGCTGTTTATTGGGCAGTTTTATTTGCAGGGGCAAAAGTATTATTTTATATCGCTGCTGGTGCTGTTAGAATGTATGCTGCCGTTCTTTTTGATATTTGAAGGGCGTAAGCCTCAGGCGCGCGAGCTGGTGGTTATAGCCGTGTTATGCGCTATTGCCGTGGCCGGGCGTGCGGCGTTTTTTATGCTGCCGCAGTTTAAGCCTGTTATGGCACTTACCATAATTGCCGGGGTGGCATTTGGCGGCGAGGCCGGCTTTTTGGTGGGCGCTATGACGATGTTGGCTTCTAACGTGATGTTTGGGCAGGGGCCGTGGGCACCTTACCAAATGTTTTGTATGGGCATAATCGGGTTTTTGGCCGGTGTGTTGTTCCGCAAGGGCTGGCTTAGGCGCGGGCGGCTTAGCTTGTGCATATTTGGTGCATTATCGGCCATTGTTATTTACGGCGGCATTATTAACCCGGCCAAGGCGCTTATTTGGTCAACCGATGTTAATTGGGGGCTTATTTTGTCGTATTATGTAACCGGCTTGCCCTTTGACTGCATACAGGCGGCGGCTACGTGGTTTTTTTTGTGGTTTGCAGCCGAACCAATGCTGGAAAAGTTAGACCGTATCAAGGTAAAATACGGCCTGATAGAATAACAAACGTATTCAATATGTGATAATAAAAACAGAGAGCTGACCGCGGTGGTTGGCTCTCTGTTGTTTTTGCTGCAAATATGGCTATTTATGTGCCCTTTCATAAGCAAGGCGTATATCTTCGGGCAGGTCGTCTGGTATCATTGCCCGCAGGGTAGCTTCGTCGTTGGTTTGTATGGCCTGTTCGTAAAACCAGCATTTAAACTTCAGCATATCCATCACCTTAGTCAGATGATCAATTTCAGCTTGTACGGCGGCCATTTGCTTTATAAACAGACTGTGCCGCTGCTGGTAGGTGGCGGGGCCTTCTACGCACCAGTCCATATAATTTTTAATATCTTTGATTTCCAGCCCCGATCTTTTTAAACAGTCGATAATGCGCAGGGCTTCAATTTCGGTATCGCCAAATTGCCGTATGCCGGAGGCCCTTGACATTTTGGGGAATAATCCCTGTTTATCGTAATAGCGCAGCGTAGAAACCGGCAGCCCGAACATTTTGGCCACCTGACCGATAGTATACATAAAAACACCCCGTTTGCAGTTGTATTTAGCTGAATTTAAGTTTATGTTATGGCTTAATTTTAGCAAAAGGCAGCAAATATTGCAAGCATAATTGCTTGACAGGTGCTAAAGTATGTGTATAATAAAATGTATGTTATAAAACAGGTATTATATTATTAAGGAGAATTGCTATGCCACCCAAACCTAAATATACCAAAGACCAGATTGTTGCCGCCGCGGTAGAAGTTGTAGCGCAAAAGGGGGCAGATGCTCTTACTGCCAAAGAGCTTAGTTTGGCACTGGGGACGTCTACCAGCCCGATTTTTACGGTGTTTGATTCGATGCAGCAGGTGCAGGAGGCCGTGCGCGAGGTTGCTATGCAGCGCTTTGAGGAGTTTGCTGCCGATGCCCGGCAGGATATGCCGTTTTTTAAACAGGTTGGCTTAAAAATGGTGTTTTTTGGTGCCCAACAGCCCAAGCTGTATCAGTTGCTTTTTATGCAGGAACATAGTCCGGCAACCACCTTTGACGATATATTCAGCGGGTTGGGGCAAACCGCAGTAGCCTGTATAAAATCTGTGGAGCAGGAGCATGGGCTGCCCCCGGCCAAGGCTAAGCAGGTGTTTGAACATATGTGGATATATACCTTTGGTGTGGGTGCGCTGTGTGCTACCGGGGCGTGCCATTTTACCGAGGCCGAGCTAAGCGAAAAATTAAGCGCCCAATTTAAGGCTGTTATGCTGCTGGCTGCCGGCCAATAACCCCTGCTAAATGGCTGTATGCGGTGGTAAAAGCCGCGCACGGGCAGAGGGTTGCCGAATGGTGCGCCCTGCCTGTGTTTTTATAATTAGCTTGCAAGATGTTGTATAATAAAGTATAATTAAAGGTAATAAATGCTTTAAAATTTAGATATACAGCAAAGGAAGTTGCAAATAATGAATTTTTTAGAAGAAAAGATATTGCGTGACGGTATTGTTAAAGAGGGCAATGTACTAAAGGTAGACAGCTTTTTAAATCATCAGATGGATATTGAGCTGTTTAACCAAATGGGGGCAGAATGGAAACGCCGCTTTGCCGATAAAAATATCAACAAAATTTTAACTATCGAAGCATCGGGTATTGGTATTGCCTGCATTGTGGCGCAGCATTTTGGCGTGCCGGTGGTATTTGCCAAAAAATCTCACAGCATTAACTTAGAGGGTGATATGTACACTGCCGAGGTAGAATCGTTTACTCATAAAAACACCAACAAGGTTATTGTAGCTAAAAAGTTTTTAAGCAAAGATGACCACGTGTTGCTGATAGATGACTTTTTGGCTAACGGCTGTGCTTTGCAGGGGTTAATACAAATTGTGCAAAACGCCGGCGCTACGGTAGAAGGTATTGGTATTGCCATTGAAAAAGGCTTTCAGCCGGGTGGCCGTATGATAAGAAACCTTGGCTTTCAGTTAGAATCTCTGGCTATTGTGGACGAAATGGATGCCGGGCAGGGCAGCATTAAATTCAGGGAGCAATAAGCTGCAATTAAAATTACATAACCCAAAGCTTAGCAGCCGAGCCGCCGCAGTGTGGTTCGGCTTTGCTTTTGCCGTTAACAGCCAAACAGGCACCTTAGCATCTGCATGGGGTTTGGCTGCAATGCCGCCGGGGTAGTGGGCTGCCGCATTATTGATTCGCCGCGAGAAAGGCTGCTGGCCATACTTACCAACAGCTTTGTGCCGTGTAACGGGCGCTTTCCCACTTTAATATCGCTGCTGATGATGTTTTTTGTGGGGGTATCGGGTGGCTGGCTGGCCGGGCTGGGGGCTGCGGCGGTGCTTACGGGGCTTATTGTTGTGGCCATAGGGGCAACGCTGCTGGTAACCGCCGTGCTGTCATCTACCGTGTTAAAGGGTGTGCCATCGGCCTTTGCGCTGGAGCTGCCATCGTATCGGCGGCCGCAAATATTAAACACGCTGGTGCGTTCTATGCTGGACAGAACAATTTTTGTGTTGGGGCGTGCGGTGGCGGCAGCGGCACCTGCCGGACTGCTTATTTGGCTGCTGGCAAACGTTTATTGGGGTGATGTTACGTTGCTGGCACATTTGGCCGCAGTGTTAAACCCGCTTGGCTCTTTGCTGGGGATAGACGGCGTTATTTTGCTGGCTTTTATTTTGGGGCTGCCCGCTAACGAAATTGTGGTGCCGATAATGCTGATGTGTTATTTGGCCGAGGGCACGCTGGTAGATATGGTTAATTTGGCAGATATGAAGCTGCTGCTGCTGCAAAACGGCTGGACACCGCTTACAGCGGCCTGTATGCTGGTATTTATGCTGTTCCATTGGCCGTGCGCCACCACGCTGCTAACCATCCGTAAAGAAACCGCCAGCCTTAAATGGACACTGTTAGCGGCGCTGCTGCCAACAGCTATCGGTGTAAGTGCCTGTTTTTTTCTTAATTTGTTGGGCAGCGTGTTTATGTAGGTGTGTTAATATGCTAAAATAAACGGTAGACAGGATTGTCTGCCGTTTTTAATTTGTTATAAAAAATATAAAATAAAGTGAACCAAAGCTTTGGCCGCAGGCTCTTATATATAGACGCGTCTGAAAGATAGGTTAAAATAATGGCGAAGGGTGGGGGATTAAATGGACGATGCAGCTTTGGTAAAGGCATTTTTGGCCGGTGACAGCACTGCCTTTGCCGAATTGTACGAACGTTATAAAACCCCGGCTCTGCGCACTGCATTTTTGATAGTGGGCAACAGCAGCGACAGCGAAAACGTGTTGCAGGATACCTTTGTTAAGGTGTGGCAAAGTTTGGGCAGCCTAAAAAACGCGGAACATTTTAAGCCGTGGTTTATGCGCATATTGGTGCGCACCGCGTGGGAATATTGCCGCAAGCAGGGCCGTGAACAGCCGGTTGCCGATGTGTGGGAGCAAAAAGCGCCGCCTGTAGACGAAGGCTCGCTGCTGGAGCAGGTTTTGCAGACCGAACGGCATAACGAGCTGTGGGCTGCCATAAACAGCTTGGATGTAAAGCAGCGCACGGTTATTGTTTTGTATTATTACAGCGAAATGAGCGTGGCGGAAATAGCGGCAGCCACCGGGGCATATTCCGGAACAGTAAAATCTCGGCTGTTTGCCGCCCGCAGGCAGCTAAGGCGCTTGTTAACCGCAGATACATTAAAGTGCAGGGAGGTACAGCAATGAAACATAATACAATGCTTGAGCAGGATATAAAGCAGGCTATGCATACTCACGCCGACTGCCTTAACGTATCGGCGGCGGCTGAGCAGCGTATGTGGGCAAAAATTGAACAATTACAACAGGAAGATCTTAAAAAGGAGCGATATAAGATGAAAAAATTCAGTGTAAAGTTGGTGGCTACGGTGTGCGCAGTGTTTGCTTTTTCAGCAGTGTCGGTGCTGGCGGCCGGTGGCGTACTCAGTGGCTGGGTAGGCGGCAATATTTACGGCACTGACGTTGCGAGTTATACGGCAATGGAAAATAAGCTGCTGCCGCAGTTAGACTACAGCCCCAATGTAACAGCAGAATTTGCTAACGGCTACAAGTTCGACAAGGCGAATCTTGGTAAGTTTACGGCAATGGACGAAAACCATAATGCCTTTGGCCCAGAATATACCTCGCTGGATGTGCGCTATACCATGGCCGACGGCCTGCCGATAAATCTGAGCATAAGCAACGAGCCGCAGGTTATAACCGAGCCTTTGCCCGGAGAGCCGACATCGGTTACCCGTACTGTGGGTGATGTCGTGCTTAGTTATCAGGCGATGCCCTATAAGTTTGTACCCCCGGGCTATGAGCTGAGCGAAGATGAGCAGGCACTGTCAGAAAGCGGCGCCCTGCAGATATCTGTTGGCAGCGACGAGGTGGAAGAAACTATTTGCTGCGGCGTAACCTGGCGCGTTAATGACGTAAATTACTACCTTTTTGGCTGGGATTTGCAGCTTGGCGCCGAAGCTATGCTGGATATGGCTGAAGAATTGCTGGCACAGTAAACCTTTGCACCTAAAGCAGCCCTTGCTAAATGCGGCAGGGCTGCTTTAGTATTTTATTTGCAAAAAAATATTGACTTTTGCCGACGAGTATGCTAAAATATAACTCACTTGGGGGTATAGCTCAGCTGGGAGAGCGCTTGAATGGCATTCAAGAGGTCAGCG
>CAZMTO010000014.1:0-48383 GCA_964569265.1 uncultured Peptococcaceae bacterium
CAGCATACCGTTTTATTCTTATGAAGAACCGTATGAGCTGTATAAGTGGGGGTATCCGTTTATTCAGCCGATGGATTACTGGCTGCGCAGTACGCATTTTTATACCAGCGGCGATTGCAGCACGGGTGCGGTGGTTGTAAGAGGGAACCACGGTTGGATGCGTGAGGATACTTTGACGGCGCTAAACGGTGTGTTATATGGCTTTTGCATATAAAAGCCGGTAAAAAGGTACAGGAGAGCGAAAAATGAGCCTGACAGAGTATGTTGCTGCTGTTTTGGCGGCAATGGCATCGGTGATGACATTTGTGGAGATAATGCCGTTGCAGGTGAAGCCGTGGGGCAGGCTGTTGCAGCAGCTTGGCCGGGCGATAAACGGCGAGGTGTTGGCTGAGGTTGAGCGGCTGAGCGCCGAATTGCAGAGCTTGAGTGTGGCTTTTGGGCAGCAGCAGGCAGAAAATTGTCGGGCGAGAGTGATACGTTTTGGAGATGAACTGCTGCACGATGAGCTGCACAGTAAGGAGCATTTTGACCAGATATTGTTAGATATATCTTTTTATGAGCAATATTGCCGTGATAACCCGAATTTTGCCAATGGTGTGGCAGCTATGACGATAGCGCGGATAAAGCAGGTTTATGCAAATTGTCTGCGGGAGCATAATTTTTTGTAGAGATGAAAAAATATGGATAGGACAAGGAGGAAGCATATGGATAACAACAGAGAGGTATATTTGGAAAAAGCGGCTGCGGTTAAGGCGGCCGGTGTGGAAACCTACGGTTACGGTTTGGAGGAAGTGATGGCGGCGTTGTCGGAGGTTATGCAGGCACGCCTGACCAAGGCGCTTAATGATTTGGCGAACCCGAAAAGCCGCTGTTTGGTGGCGGCCTGTTTTAATGTGTATATGCAGATGAAAGCGGTTAGCAGCAGCGGCAAGCTGGCGTTGAATGACCGTGCGGTGATTGATACACAGGCGTTGATGATGGCTGAAAGCGGCAAGGCGGTGGCGCAATGAGCTTGCGGGAGAGGATTTGCCGCCTGATAGATGTGAAGTCGATGGTGACGCTGGCGTTGGTGGGCGTTTTATGTGTGATGACGGCTATGGGCAGAGAAACATCGGAGCTGTTTAACAGTTCGGTGATGCTGGTGTTGGGATTCTTTTTTGGTAAGAATTTAAAGCCGACGGACATTGCCGGGACTGACGAAAAATCAGATGAAAAAACCGATGAAAAAACCGATGATTGATATGTGTTAAGGTAATTGAAGATAAGGCGACCCGCAGGTTGAGCCGGCAAACGGTGATTTTGGCGGTGAGATTTGCGGGGGCGGCCTGATGTGAGTGGTGTAAAAGCTGCGGGGCCGGTGACGTTGAAGCGAGGTGCGACAGTGGGCGCGCGGGAGCGCCGCAAACGTTGGCAGACGCGGCATAAAGTTGGACAGAGGAGAGAGAAAAACAGGAGGGAACGATGCGTTTTCCGTTTGAGAAGTATAGATTGGGAACGAGATATGGCAAGCGCGGGACGATATGGCGCTGTGGCTGGCACAGCGGGCTGGATTTGGTATCGAGTGCGTATGGCGGCGATGGTTTGGTATACCCGCTGTATGCCGGAGTGGTGATAAAGATAGGGCGCAGCGGCAGCTACGGCAACTGTGTGTATGTTAGGCACAGGGACGGCTATGTTACGCTGTACGCGCATTTAAAGCTGATATATGTAAAGAAAAATATGGTGGTGACGGAGACCACCGTGTTAGGCGTAGAGGGTGCTACCGGCAATGTTAGCGGCAGGCATTTACATATTGAGGTGCATAAGGGTGAATACAGTTACCCGGCGGCGATAGACCCGCTGGCGTTTATAAATAGAGGAATGGAGCTGAATGAGGTGGAGAAAAGCCTGAAAATACGCCTGAACGGCCGGGAAAAAGTGGTAAAGGCGATAGAAAAGGACGGTTGCAATTATGTAAAGCTGCAAGACCTGCGTGATGAATGTTTGCAGGTGAGCTATGACGAGGCCGCGAAGCTGCCGGTGATAAGAACGGTGTGCAAGTAAATATTGTATCGGTAAAAATTTTGTGATATACTATAATGAGGTTTTTATGACGAAAACGCCGAAGGAAGTATTAAACCTGACAGAGCAGGTGACAAGGCTGGCTATTGTGCTGAAGCGCGCGCGGCTGGCTGAGTATGTGGAGCTGATGCAGCGGACGCCGAGCCTGCTGTGCCGCAGTTTTTTGGCCGGTATGTTTAGGGGTCTGGGGTTTGCGCTGGGGTTTGTGTTACTTTCGGCATTGGCATTGTATGTATTAAATTTGCTGGCCGATTTGGGTATACCGGTTTTGGGTGATTTTATTGCCGAGCTGCTGGTATATGTGGAAAGCGTGCAGGAGGTGCGCTGACGATTGGTGTGGCGTGGTTTGGAGAGAAAGACTGATGTTATATTTGTCGGTGATAATTTTAGGTGTGCTGGTTGATCAGATGGTTAAACTGCTGGTGGCGGCTAAGCTGCCGTTGGGTGCGGGGTTTGCTATTTTGCCCGGCATATTGCAGATACATTATGTGCAGAATACCGGAGCGGCGTGGAGTATGTTTAGTGACAGCACGTTTATGCTGGGGTTGTTTTCGGTAGTGATGGCGGTGCTGCTGAGCGTTTGGTTTATAAAGACACCGCGGGCCAAGGTGGGTGAGCGTATGGCGCTGTGCCTGATGATATCGGGGGCGGTGGGCAATATGACAGACCGCTTTAGGCTGGGTTATGTGGTGGATTTTATTGAACTGCCGCACTGGCCGGTGTTTAATATTGCGGATATGCTGCTTTGCATAGGGGTTGGGCTGCTGGCTGTTTTGCTGATAGGTGAGGAGTTGGCAGAGCGTAAAAAGGCGAAAGGCGACGGTAAATAAGTGATAAGCGAGGAGCGGACAAAGATGGCGGAATTGACAAATGAATGGCAAGATGATATGGAAATAAGGCTGGTTGCTGCCGAGACGGCGGCCGGGCAACGTATTGACCGCTATTTGTCGGCGGAGATAACGGAAAAATCACGGGCATTTTGGCAAAAGCTGTTAAAAGATGGGCAGGTGCTGGTAAACGGCAAGCCGGTAAAAGCCAATTATCTGCTGGCGGCTGGTGACGAAATTGTGACTGAGCTGCCGGAGATGGAGGAGCTGACCGCTGCGGAGCCGGAGGATATTCCGCTGGATATTATATATGAGGACGGCGATATTATTGTGGTAAACAAGCCGCGCGGAATGGTGGTACACCCGGCGGCGGGCAATTATCACGGTACGCTGGTAAACGCTTTGTTGGGGCACTGCGATGATCTTTCGGGCATAAACGGTGTGTTAAGGCCGGGGATAGTTCATCGCATTGATAAGGAGACCACCGGGCTGATAATTGCGGCCAAAAACGACAGGGCGCATAAGGGGCTGGTGGCGGAGTGGCATACCGAGGCTGTGAGCCGGTATTATCTGGCGCTGCTGCACGGTAATATGCCGGAGCCTAAGGGAACGATAGAAGCACCGATAGGGCGGCACCCCAAGGAGCGCAAAAAAATGGCTGTGCTGCCGGACGGCGGGCGTTATGCGGTGACGCATTATAAAGTGGTGGAGCGTTTTGGTAAGTATACGCTGGTGGAGTGTAAGCTGGAAACCGGGCGCACACACCAGATAAGGGTACATATGAAGTATTTGGGCTACCCGCTGGTAGGAGATGCCGTATATGGGCCTAAGGGCAAGGGCGCGGCATTGGTGGGTATGCTGTTACATTCGGCAAGGCTGGATTTGAGACACCCGATAACCGGTGAGATGCTGCATTTATCGGCACCGTTGCCGGCGGATTTTGCCGAATTTTTGGAGGAACAGAGGAAAGCGCAGTTTTAAGCTTTGGGGGCGATAAAATTGGCGGAAGAAAGAAATTTGTTTAGCGGTGTGGCCGACAACAACCGACGCAAGGCGGCACCGCTGGCAGCTCGGATGCGGCCGAGAAGTCTGGAGGAATATGCCGGGCAGGAGCAGATAATTGGCCGGGGGCGTTTGCTGCGCCGGGCTATTGAAGCTGACCAGTTATCGTCGCTGATATTTTATGGCCCGCCGGGGGTAGGCAAAACATCGCTGGCGCGGGTTATTGCCAACAGCACCAGCAGTGATTTCAGGCAGCTTTCGGCGGTGGGCAGCGGCATTGCCGATATACGGGCGATTCTGACGGCAGCCAAGGAAAATCTGGAGCTGTATAATATGCGCACGGTGCTGTTTATTGATGAGATACACCGTTTTAACAAAGCACAGCAGGATGCGCTGTTGCCGGCGGTGGAGGATGGCACGATAATTTTGATCGGTGCGACGACGGAGAACCCATATTTTGAGGTAAACGGGGCGTTGTTATCGAGATCGCGGATATTTAGACTGTTGCCACTGGAGATACGGCACATTAAGGCGTTGCTGGTGCAGGCGCTAAACGACAAAGAACGCGGTATGGGCAATTACAACGTGGATTTGGCCCCGGAGGCGCTGGAGCATATTGCCAAATCGTCCGGCGGGGATGCCCGAACGGCGTATAATGCCCTGGAGCTGGCGATTTTGACGACGGCACCGGCTGCGGACGGTGTGCGGCATATAACGCTGGAGGTGGCGGCTGAAAGTATTCAGCAGAAGGCGCTGCATTATGACAAGCAGGGCGATAACCACTATGATGTGATATCGGCGTTTATTAAGAGTATGAGAGGGTCTGACCCGGATGCGGTGCTGCATTATATGGCGCGAATGATAAAGGCCGGTGAGCAGCCGGAGTTTATTTGTCGACGGATTATAATTTGTGCTGCCGAAGATGTGGGTTTGGCTGACCCTAAGGCGTTGGAGGTTGCCGTGGCGGCGATGAATGCCGTGCATTTTGTGGGCTGGCCGGAGGCACGTATACCCCTGGCGATGGCGGCGCTTTATGTTGCTAACGCGCCGAAAAGCAACAGTGCTATAGTGGGCATTGATAAGGCGCTGGGCGATGTGGACAAGCTGGGTGATTTTGCGGTGCCGCCGCATTTGCGGGACGCACATTATGCCGGAGCTAAAAATTTTGGCCACGGTATAGGTTATAAATATGCACACGATTTTGGCGGATATGTGGAGCAGCAGTATTTACCGAACGAGCTTAAAGGCAAACGCTACTATGAAAGGTCGGGCAATGGTGATGAGGCTGAGCCGGAATGGTGGCGGAAATGAAGTACATAATTGTTTTGGCGGACGGTATGGCTGACCGCCCACTGCCGCAGCTAAACGGACTGACGCCGATGGCGCAGGCGGATAAGCCGCATATGGATGCTTTGGCAGCCGGTGGCCATGTTGGGTTATGCCGCACGGTGGCAGACGGTATGGTGCCGGGCAGCGATGTGGCTAATATGGCGATTTTGGGCTATGCACCGCAAAAATATCTGCGGGGGAGAGCGACGCTTGAAGCTAAGGCTTTGGGCATTGAACCGGCAGCAGAGGATTTGGTTTTGCGGGCTAATTTGGTGACGTTATCGGACGAGGCGGAATTTGGTGAGCGGCGTCTGCTGGATTATTGTGCCGGAGATGTTGCGCCGCCGGTGGCCGCTGAGCTGTTTGCGCTTTTGGCGCAAAATTTGCCGGACGAAAATTGCCGTATATTTGCCGGCAACGGTTTTAGGGGTATTTGGCAGACGCGCTACGTTGGCGAGTGCAGTTTTAAACCGGCGCACGATATGATGGGTGAGCGCCTTGCCGATAATTACCCGCAGGGTGCCGGGGCTGAGCAGGCTACTGAATATATGAAACGGGCGGCGGAGATTTTGTCGGCGGCACCGTATAACCGGAAACAGCGGCAGTTGGGCCTGCCTTTGGCAAACGGCTTGTGGCTGTGGGGGCCGGGACGGCCAATGTGTCTGCCGGATTTTGGCGAGCGCTGGGGTGTTAAAGGTGCGCTGGTGGCTGGAGCCAGCCTGATAAAGGGCATAGGCCTGGCGGCTGGTTTGCAGCCGTTGGTGCTGCCTACGGCAACCGGAGGCATAGTGACGGATTTTGCCGGCAAGGGCAGAATTGCTGCCGAATATTTGCTGGACGGCGGTGATTTTGTGTTTGTACACATAGAAGCGCCGGATGAAGCAGGACACCATGGCGATGTGGCGGCTAAGCTGCGGGCCATTGAAAGGATAGATAACGAAACGCTGCCGCCGATAATAGATGGTTTGGCGGCTGCCGGTGAGGCGTTTAGGCTGATAGTGATGCCTGACCACGCTACACCGCTGGCTTTAAGGACGCACACGGCAGAGCCGGTGCCTTTTTTGCTGTTTGACAGCAGAACCGATAAGCTGTGCCCGGGGGGCAGGTTTAGCGAGGCTGCGGCTAAGCAGGGTGATTTGGGAGAGATTGAGGCAGCGGATTTGCTGCCGTTATTATTTGAGCGACAAAATGACGGTGATAAGAGAGGATAGTGACGATTTTGAAGATTGCAAAAAAATCGGCCGGGCTGTTTAGGCAGGGCGTTAAAGATGGTATGCCGATAGGTCTGGGCTATTTTTCGGTGGCGTTTACTTTTGGGCTGGAGGCTGTGGCACTGGGTTTGCCTTTGTGGGCACCGGTGTTGATATCAATGACTAATGTTACATCGGCCGGACAATTTGCCGGGATTTCGATAATTGCAGCGTTAGGGTCTATGGTGGAGCTGGCCTTGGCGCAGTTGATAATTAACCTGCGTTATGCGCTGATGAGTTTGTCGCTGTCACAAAAATTTGACAAAACCGTGCGCCTGCGTGACCGTTTTTTGATAGCTTTTATGAACACGGACGAGGTGTTTGCGGTGGCTGCCGGGCGACCCGGCGAGGTTGGCAGGGTGTATATGTATGGCCTGATATTGACGCCTTATTTGGGCTGGACGCTGGGCACACTGGCCGGTGCAGTGGTTGGTGATTTACTGCCGGCCGAGTTGGCATCGGCGCTGGGTATTGCCATATACGGTATGTTTTTGGCGATAATTATACCGCCTGCCAAAAAAAACCGTGCTGTGGTGTTGGCTATTGCGCTGGCTGTGGTTATAAGCTGCCTGTTTAATTGGCTGCCGATGTTGGCCGGTGTGGGCAGCGGTTTTGTAATTATTATTTGTGCGCTGATAGCTGCCGGTGTGGCGGCGGTATTGTTCCCGGTTAAGGAGGTGGGCGCTGATGCCAAGTAATGGGCTGATTTTGGCGTATGTTGCGGTGATGGCCGGCGTAACCTATTTGATACGTATGCTGCCGCTGGTGTGCTTTAGAAAAAAAATTACCAACGTGTTTGTAAAATCGTTTTTGTATTATGTGCCCTATGCGGTGCTGGGCGCAATGACGGTGCCGGCGATATTTTCGTCTACGGGGTATACACTTTCGGCAGTGGCCGGGCTGATAGCAGCGGTGTTTTTTGCGTATCGGGAAAAAAGCCTGCTGTATGTGGCGGTTATGGCCAGCGCGGTGGTGTTTGTGGCCGAACGTTTGATAGAGCTGTTTGTATAAATTTACAGAAAAAAAATAAAGTCCCACTTAAAAGGGTTGGTTACCTGATAAGTGGGACTTTTTGTTGTTTAGGGCAGATTATTTGCTGCCGTAATTTTTGCGGTTAATATTAACTATCGGCACAATATCGTCGGCCTCGAATTTTTCCAGCAGGGCTTTGGCGCCGTGCTGTTGTTTGTAGGCAAGTTCTTCGGCATAAAGCGGAAAGAGCTGATAGAAGTTGATTTTGCCTACACCGTCTACCGTACAGCTTAAGGGCGCGTAATTTTGGTTTAAGGCAGCCAACAGCATAGTGCTGCAAAAGCCGGTGTTTTCGGCAAAGGGCGCATTTTGCGGCGATGTGGTTACGGTGTGGCCGTGACCAAGCCAGGTGTTGCGCAGCAGCGGCATACGGCCCAGCATTTTTAACTGGCGTATCGGCCAATAATCAGCTTCGTTTTGCGATTTAATGTTCCAGGTGGGCGGCAGGTAAATAACCAGCTCGGCGTGTTCTAACTGATAGGAGCTTAAATCTTCGGGCACGTTCATTTTGTAAGCACCCATACCCATAGTTACCAGCTTGTAGTAATTACTTTCGGCGGTGGGGGGCACAATAATAACATCAAGATGAATATCCGGCGAGGCGATTTCGTGGTAAACTTCGGTGAAGCTGCCAAAATAATCGGCAACAAACTGTTCATACTGCTTTAACTGCTCGTCGGTATAGGTAAAGGTAGGCTCGTCCTGCGGGTTTTGGAATTTCTTCCAGGCTTCGTCGATAAATTGGGAGAGGTTGGTGTAATAATCGTTATTAAAGGGCACAAACAGGTAGGCTTCGTTATGATATTTGTCGCTGTTATATTCTTCGGGGCCAAACACACCCAAGGCATAAACGTCTACGCAGCGCGGATAAGTGCCGTGCAGGTAAAAATCGCGGACAAAAGCCTGTGCATCTTCGGTAAAGTAAGCCAGACGGATTTCGCCGTTAAGATAATCGTTTTGGCAAATTATCGGGCGAATATCGGCGGTATCTTCGGCCAGCGCCGTGGCAAGTTCGGGTACGGCAGCCAAAAATTCGTCGGCTAAAATGCTGTTTTGGTAAGCCCACTTTAAAAAGATAGCCAGATGATTGTAAGGTGCCAAAGCGTCGCAGTCCAAATTAAAGTCGGCAATTTTGGCAGCGTGCTTTTTTCCGTCATCTATCAGCATTTGGCTGAAATATTTTTGGAAGGGCTTTTTGCTGTTGGTGTTATGGTCAACGGCAAAATTTTGCGCCAGCCGGTTAACGGTTTGCTGGTCAAGAGAAACAATAATATGCGCACAATCGTAGGGGCGGGTGGCACCAACGTTAGCGACAAAATCGGCGTAGGGTATAACGTTATCACCGGGGATAAGGCAATAGTAGTCGTTGATGGCCAGCTTGGTGTTTAACAGCGAGGGCTTTGTCGGGATAACGGTATCGTCATCTTCGGCAATGGGGTATACGGCAAACAGCGAACCGTCGGCACGCTGATAAAGCTTGGGCGATACGTAGGTAATATCCATAAGCTGGTGATTGTTAAGAAATTCCTCCAGCTCGTCGAGAGAGCCGTTTATTTGGTCAATATCGGCCTTGGTGACAGAAATTGGGTTGAGCGCACCAAAGATTACCATACTCTGGTTGGGTGCGGCGTTTAAGCGGGCGGCAAGCTGTTTAAGAACATCCTGCGAGGTAATGATATCGTCGGCAACATAGGTTTTGGCATCACTAAGCTGGCAAATATTTTCATCACGAGAAAAAGATGCAACACCCATACGGCTGCCCAGCTTTTCTACCAGCGCGTAAAAGGTTTCAATATCGTGCGTAGAGGTAGGCAGGGGCAGTGCAAGTTCTATTTTGGTATCGGTAACGGCCACCTCAAAGCCGCGGCCTATTTTAGCAGGGTCATATAAAACGGTATACTGCCCAATGGCATCGTGTTCTAAAACGCCGTTGGTGTCGGCAACGCCGTAGCACAGGTTTTGTAAGGCTGCAATATCCTGTATGGTTATTTCACCGTTTTTTTTGATAATTACGTTAACAGACATAAGAGCTTCTCCTTTGGGTAAATGTTTTGATACTTAGATTATAGCACATATTAAATGATAAATCTATTTTTTATTAACCATTTAAGGTATAAATTGCCGAGTTTATGTGTTTGTTTTAGCAGACATAATATAAGCAGCAGATTTTTACCGGTTATTATGCCAAAAAAATTTGACCCGGCTGAAATCTGCGGCAAAAAATTTACAAAAATGGAGGTGTAAAGGTATGTCTTGCAGAGCGAGCAGAAACTGGATGATGACCGCCCTGGTGGCCGGTGCCGGTGCCATAAGCGTAGCCAGTATGGCCGGTATGGCGGGGGTGATGAGTATGCAGAAAATGGGCGCAAAGCCGCATAATAAGGTGATGGGTATAAAAAAGAGCAGTATGATGGACGGTATGACCAGAAGTATGGCTTGTATGGGTGACGAATTTGCCGATGAATTTTGCGTAATAGCGCACAAAACCGGCAATGCTATGATAAAAACCGGGCGCTTTATTAACCGTATGGTGCCGTAATGCCAATGCCCTGCCTGTGGCAGGGCGGCTACATATTGGCAATAAAGTGGGGTGAAAATGTTGCAGGCGCGGCAGAGGCAGCTTATAAAACTGGCTGGCATATTTATATTGACGGCGGCGGTGCTTTATTTGGCGCGGGTTGTGCTGCTGCCTTTGGCGTTGGCGGCAGTGTTGGGCTATTTGGTGCTGCCGCTGGTACGCCGGTTAGAGCAATGGCACCTGCCTAAGGGTTTGGCCGCAGCTATGGCACTTGTAAGCTTTTTTGCGCTGATGGCCGGGCTGGGCTTTTGGGGCTGGCCGCGTTTGTGCCGCGATATTATGGCGCTGGGTGGGCTGGCACCGCAGGCCGGGCTGCTGTTAGAGCGGATAAACCGTGACCTGCCGGCAATGCTTACAAATATGCACAGCGGCGATGGCGGTTTGCTATATGTGTGCCTGGGGCAGTTAGGCGACCGTTTGGGTGACATTTTGGGGCGGGCCGTGGAGCAAAGCCTGAACAGACTGCCGGGGGTAATAGGCAGTTGTTCGCTGCTGATTTTTACGCCGGTTTTTGCCTTTTATTTGCTTAAAGACCGCGAAAGCCTGCTGGCAATGATACCGCGTGATTTAAGAGCGCTGGCAGTGGATTTAAACCATATTTTGCAGGCGTTTGTGCGGGGATATTTGCTGGTGGCGGTGGTGGTTGGCAGCTTGTTTGGGCTGGCGGTGTGGGTGTTTGGCCTGCGTTATGCCTTTACGCTGGGGCTGCTTATGCTGCTGGCCGAGCTGGTGCCGTATTTGGGGCCGTTTTTGGCGTTTTTCCCGTGTGTGGCTTTGGGGGCGCTGCAAGGCAGGCTGGCACTTATAAAGCTGCTGCTGATATGGTTTGCGGTGCAGCAGTTAGAAAACCTGCTGATTTCGCCGCACATAATGTCGGGGGTGATGAAGCTGCCGCCGTTTTATATTATGCTGGCGGTGCTGGTAGGCGGTTTTTGGTGGGGGATATTTGGTATGATATTGGCGGTGCCTTTGGCGGCGGCGATACGCACTGTGGGCAATGCGGCGCTGCAGTGGTGGCAGCTTGGCGACGGCATTAGCGGTGAGCCGGAAGCGTGGATAAAATAGTATCGATAGCGGGAGCGTTTTGGCAACGTTGGCGGCGGCAGCCGGCTGATGACCAAAAAAATAAAAGCCACCGATATAAAATCAGTGGCTTTAGTGGTGCATTATTCATTTTTAATAGCTTCCAGTGCGGAAAGGCGGGTGGCGCGGAGTGCCGGGTAAAAGCCCGAAATTACGCCGACCAGCGTAGAAAACGAAACACCGCCGATAACCAGCCACAGCGGAATGATAGAGATGGGGATGCCTTCTCCCATACTGAACATAGAAAGTATGCCGCTGTCTGAAAGCGCGTTCATTAAGGCGGAAATTCCCATACTTAGTATCAGGCCGACCATACCGCCGGCAAAGCCGATGATAGCTGCCTCCGTCAGGAAAAGCGTCATAATGTCGGAAAGCTTGCAGCCGAGAACCTTCATAATGCCGATTTCGCGGGTACGTTCGTAGGTAGACATAACCATGGTGTTGCTGATACCGATGGCGGCAACCAAAAAGGCTACGGCACCGATACCGCCCAGCACGGCCTGAATCATACCCATTTGCTCTTTAACATCTTCCAGCATTTCGGTGCTGCTCCAGGTTTGAAAACCCAGCTCGTTAATAGCCTGCTGCACATCGGTAACGTTTTCCATATCGTCTACAACTACATACAGGCTGGAATATTTGTTTTTGTCGGCATTTTTATCATCCTGCTTTATGCCCTGATCCTTCCAGTATTTTTTTTGCAGACTTTCCAGCGTGCGCATATCCATAACCACAGAATAGCTGAAGTTGCCGTTGCTGTTGCGGGCCATAACACCGTTACAGGTAATGTCGTAGCCTTTGGGTTTGCTGCCGCCGCCACCGTAGTAGTACGAGGTATCAAAAACCATTTTAATACGTGCTTCTTCCGGGTTGGTAATGTCAAAGGGCAGATCCTTCATATTGCCCTCGTCATCATAAGGCGAATTTTCGTCAGACCAGCCTTTTTTGGGGTTATAAAACTGAAAAACCGAGCTGTAGCCGATAAGGTAGCCGTTGTTGGCAAACATTTCGGCGGTAACGGGTTCTTCGTTATCCAGCTTAATGTCGTAATAATCCAGCTTGGATACGTCGATACCTATAAAAGACATATCGTTGATTTTTTTACCCATAACCAATGCGGCATACTGATTGGTTTGGGGCAGGGCTGCACTTACGTGTTCAATTTCGTCCAGCATTTTAACGGTTTCATCGTCAAGATACAGCCTGTCATCACTGTTGCTGCTGTAATTGGGGTACACCTCGATTTGGGTAAGGCTGCCCCAGGATTTAATCTGTTCGGTATAGCCCTGTTCCAGACCCTGGCCGATAGATATCATAATCACTACTGCCATAGTGCCGATAACCACGCCGGCAACAGTAAGGAGAGTTCTGGCTTTGCGGCGGAGAAAGTTGCCACAGGCCATTTTTAATAAATCAAAAAAGCTCATCGCTTAGTCCAAATCGTTATTTTCGGCAAAAAGCGCTTCTTCTTCGGCCTGCTTTTTAGCCTTGCGCTTTTTACGAACAATAACTAAAGCTGTGGCAGCAGCAACAACGGCAACAACGCCAAGTGCGGGCATCAGCCAGGCAGGGGCGGCAGACGGTTCTTCCATACCGGGATCCATCATACCGGGGTCTTCCATCATGCCGGGGTCTTCCATAACCGGCATTTCTTCAACCGTCATAGTAAAGGGCTTTTCGGTAGTAAGCTGGTTGCCTGCCGCATCTTCGTAGGTAAATATCAGCTTACATTCGGTGGTGCCGGCTTCCAGCGGGGTTATCATTACTTCCAGAGAATCGGTGTTGCCGCTGGAAATATTGCCGATGTAGGTGCCGGAACCGATGTCGGTTTGCACGTTGCCTTCTACCGAGGCGGTAAGGTTATAAATGGTACCCTTGCCTTGGTTTATGTATTCCAGAGAAAGGTACTGAGATTCGCCTACCATAGCATATTCGGGATAATTTTCGTTTTGGAAGGTGAGCTTGGTGGGCAAAAATACGGGAATCGTCAGGTTTTCGGTGCCGGTATAGGGGTTGGCCTTGGCATCTTCATATTCCATATTGATAGTAAGCGGATACGAGGTTTTTTCGGTATCGTACTTGGTAGTAAGCTGCAAACCAAGCTGCTTGGATTCACCGGGTTTAAGTTCGGCAACATAAAAGCTGTTAGATCCACTGGCCGGCAGAACTGTGCCTTCGGACGAGCTTAAAGAAACACTTAAATTTTTAACGGTACGGTCGGCACTGGTGTTTTTAAGTGTAAAGCTAAAGCTAAAGGGTTCGCCCATATTTACAGTGCCGGGCATATTAAAGCCGGCCAAAATTACACGCGGAACCGACGTTTTGCCGCTGTCGCCGTCTTCACCGGCATCGGGGGAGCCTTCTACGTTAACATAAACGGTAAGTATTTTTTCCTTGGCTTCGCCGTTTTCGGTGTAGTTAATTTTTAATTCTACCGGGTAATAGCCGCTGGCAATTTTGTTATAGGCCATAAGTGTAAAAGTAAGGTGTTCGGCCGAATGTGACTGTATTTTTTCAAAAGAGGGAGAATTGTAGCTGCCGGTCTGGAAGAATTTATCGGCGCTTAAATTATTAAGATAAATACGAACATCACGGGCAATAGAATCACCGTTGTTGGCAAGGGTGATGTTAAGATCGAACGATTGGCCGTAAACAGCCTTGCCGCCGGTTACCGAGCTTTCGGGTATTTGCAGATCAACGGGGGTGCCGCTGTCTACCGTAATGGTTAGCGGAAAGTCTTTGGTAAAGGCCGAGCCCTGGCGGTTTTTGTAGATAAGCGTTACTGTCATATCGTAACTGCCGGACTTTAAATCAGCCGAGGGGGTAAAATCAAAATCAAGGGTGGTAACATCGTTGCGGCCTAAAGAGCCAATGTCTCGCGACATATAGTTGCCGCCGTTATCACCGAAAATTTTGGTATTATCTTCACTACAGGTTAAAATGGCATACGCATAAAAAGCGTTGTGGTTGGTTATGTTGTTAAAGCTCACCGATACCTTGGAGGCTTTGCCGGGGGTAACCACCGAGCTTGCCTTGTACATTACAAATTGCGGGTTATCTTCGCCGTAGTAATCATCGGCAAAGGCAGCGGCCGGCAGCATTAAGGCAAATATAAGCGCCAGCGGCACAAATAGTTTAAAAAATTTGTTAGACATCATTTTATCAACCTTTTCCTTTCAGTATAAATATACACTATAAACAGTTTGTTTGAGGGCCCAGCCCTAACTATAAACTATAACAATTTGTTTATACAACTATGCACAATCTACAGTTTATTAAACCGAGGGCGGGGTGCGGTAGGTTTCTTCCAGAATTTTACCGTCACGTATTTTAATAATGTGGTCGCCGTATTCGGCAATTTCGTTGTCGTGGGTAACAATTATCAGCGTGGCATTACGCTTTTTTACCATAGCCGACATCATATCCATAACTTCGTAGGTGGTGTGGGTATCCAGGTTGCCGGTAGGTTCATCGGCAAAAATAACCGGCGGGTGTGCCACAAAGGCGCGGGCAATGCCTACACGCTGCTGCTGGCCGCCGCTCATTTGGGTGGGTTTGTGCTTTATACGGTCTTTTAAGCCAACGTATTGCAGCATTTTTATGGCCTGCTTTTTACGAATTTCCGGTGCTACCCCGCGAAAAATCATCGGCATTTCAACGTTTTCCAGCGCGGTAAGGGCGGGCAGCAGATTATAAGACTGGAATACAAAGCCAAAGTTGGTGCGCCTGAAGTTGGCCAGTTGGGCTTCGTTCATCTGGTCTATACGGCTGCCGACAACGGTTATTTGCCCGGTGGTGGGTTTTTCTAACCCGGCCAGCATATTAAGCAAAGTAGATTTACCGCTGCCGGAAGGCCCAAACAGGCAGCAAATTTCGCCGCGGCGTATCTGCATATCAACACCGGCCAAAGCAATTACACGTTCGGTGCCAATGGTGTAAACCTTGCGCAGATTTTTTACGTCAATAACGATGTCATTAGCGGAATTTGGTAAATTTTCGTTCATTTTATCACCTCACTTTCCTGCTTTTATAATATGGGGCATAACAATACCGCCACACTGACTAATATTCTATCTGATAATAAAAAATCCTTTTGCTTATAACAATTTTCGAGCAGATATTTGCGTTTTTTAGTGGGTGTTTTTTAGTTTATGCCACCCTTGCCGGGGCTATGTTAGCCTGTCCGCCGGCAATAAACACGGTTGACAAATTTGCTTTTAGGGATTATGCTATAATATAGGTTAAAAACTTAAAAAATTACGGTTTGTCAGGCTAAAACAAGGGGGCTTTATTATGGCGGAATTGTACCGTACAGAAACATTGATGGCTGATGTTGATATGGCTGATTTTGTAGAAAACTGCGTGGATGTGCCGTTGTTTTTGGGCTATTGCAAGCAGTGCGGCAATTATGGCAAGCGTTGGGCCTGCCCGCCGTTTGATTTTGACCCGCTGACGATATGGCAAAAATATAGCCGCATACATATAGAAAGCCGCGTGCTGTATCCGCTGCCGGGGGTTAGCCTTGAGCAGGCGGTAAACGGTATGGCCGAGGTAAAGCTTGCCCTGCTGGACGAGCTGATGGCGATGGAGCGCAACAACCCGGGGGCTATGGCGCTTTCGGCGGGGTCTTGCTATGTGTGCCCCGGTGATTGTGCGCGGGTGTGCGGTAAGCCTTGCCGTTTGCCGCAAAAAATGCGTTATTCTATGGAAGCTATTGGCGGCGATGTAAATAAGGCGGCGGATATTTACCTGCATAAACCTATACAATGGATAAAAAACGGAGAAATGCCGGAATATTTGGAGCTGGTGTTGGGGCTGTTGCTGCCCTGATGCCGATAAAACCGGTGATGAGGCGAATTTGAGGCGAAAATTGATATGAAGCAAAGCATAAACCTGCCCCTGCTGGCGTCTTGCCGTGATATGTGGGGTGGCTGGGCTAATATGGCAAAACGTTTGGCAGACGTTGGGCTTGACGGTGTGGAGGGTATTTGGGCCGGAGAAGATATACCGGCGGATTTTCCGCGGGCAATGCTGGTGGGCTACCACCTGACATTTTTTCCGGACTGGCTGGATTTTTATCGTGATGACCGGGCTAAGCTGGCAGAAAAATTTGGTACGGCCGAAACTGCCTACCGCTATTTTGGCGGTCGCGGCGCCGAACACCTGCTTAAACTTTACCGCGATGATTTGCAGCGTGCCAAGGCGCTGGGTGCGGCGTATGTGGTGTTTCACGTGTCGGATACATCTAACGAGGAAAGCTTTACCTATAAGTGGCGGCATAATGACCGCGAGGTGCTGGACGCTTCTCTGGCGATAATAAATGAGCTGCTGAAGGACGATACAGCCTATGACTTTTACTTTTTGGTAGAAAACCAATGGTGGCCGGGGTTCACCTTTGCCGAGCCTGCCCAAACCGCTTATCTGCTGGAAAGAATAAATTATGCCAAACACGGTATTATGCTGGACACCGGGCATTTGATGAACACCAATTTAGAGCTGCATAATCAGGCGGAGGCGGCGGCATATATACACAAAATGCTGGCGGCGCACGGTGAGCTGGCTAAGCAAATACGTGGCCTGCATTTGCATCAGTCGATATCCGGCGATTATGTAAAAAAATGTACCGGCAGCCTGCCGGCGGGTTACCCGGTAGATGACCCCTGGGCGCAAAGCGAGCTTTCTTATCGGCAGGTGCAGCAGATTGACCAACACGCCCCGTGGACAGACAGTGCGGTGCGCGGTGTGATAGAACGTATTGCGCCGGATTATATCACGCACGAACTCTGCTCTTATCTGCCGGAGCAAAAACTGGCCGATGTACGCTGCCAGCGGCGTGCTATGTGCGGCGAACCATAATATAATAAGCTGGGCGGCAAGGTCGGGCAAAAATAAATTATAAAAATAATGTAAAAAATTTTGCAAAAAACCTTGCATCTTGGTTAAACATAGTGTATAATATATCTTGTTCGTATCACTTGTGCCGAAGTGGTGGAATTGGCAGACGCGCCGGACTCAAAATCCGGTGATGGCGACATCGTGTGGGTTCAAGTCCCACCTTCGGCACCACATAAAAATAGCAGAGGTTTAAGCCTCTGCTATTTTTTTATGCTTTAATGCAGTTATGCGTTTAGCAGACATTCCCCCAGCCAGTCCCAACAGCAATGCGCCCGCCAAGCTCAGCAATAAGGCGGGGGTTGCAGGCAGTCCAAATTGCAGGCAGTAAACCGCCAAAGCGCCAAGCCACAGGCAAAAGGCCGGGGCGGCACCGCCGGCAGACGGTTTTTGGCGGTTGTGGGCAAAGCCGGCAGCAAAGGGACACAGCAGCAGGGCGGCCAGCGTAAAGGGGCGGGCATCTAAGGTGGGGGCGGCAGGCAGCAACTGCCAAACTATAACCAGCAGCAGCCAAAGCAGGGGCGGCAGCAGCCCGGCAGCCAACGAACACAGCAGGGTCGGCCAGGGGCTGCGCATAAGCTTTTGTCGGTGGTGGGCCAGCCGGTTTTTTAGGGCAGCAGGCTTTAAAACAAAGCGATACATAGGCATCAGATCCTTTGGGGGCAGTTGGCCTATTGTATGCAGCCGCTTGCTTATATATGCAAAAAACCCCTGCTAAAAGCAGGGGCGGTGTAAGCTACAGGTTGTCGTCTAAAAAATCCTTCAGTTCGTTAAGCAACTCCGGGTGTTCACGGCCGCAAACCTCCAGCATAAAGCCGGCAATTTGCGCGTCTGTTATACCGCGCGGCAGCTGTGCAATATCTTCGCACAGCTTTTGGCGCTGTTCATCAGTAAGGTGCATAACGCTGTCATCAGGTCGGTCGGTTAATTGGCCGTTTTGCGCCGAATAATGCATTTTGGCAAATTTTTCCGGTTCCCAGGCGGCCAAATCAATATCCGGCGGAACAGGCGCAAGCTTGGCCAGCAGGGTATGTATATCCTTGGCACCGGTATCGCCTGCAAGCTGTTGTTTTACATTTTGCCAAAGCTGCTGTTCCAATTCAGCGTGCTGGGCTGCCAGTTCATCAAGCGGGCCGGGCTTTTTGGTCGTCATAGGGCACCTCTTTCTGTAGGTTGGGTTGTTTAACGGCGACGTGATTTTTTAAGCTTTAATTTGGTGCGCATACTTTGGGTATTGCGGGTTATCAGATCACGCAGTTGCTGTTTCTCATCATCGCTAAGCCCCTTGGTAGGCAAAATTATCATATGAAATTTTACCAGTACAAAGATTATGGCTTCATCGGTTTCGATAATTCTTTTAAATTCGCGCCAGGCAATGCGGCGGTCACCGTGGTGGCTTACGCAGGCAACGCCCTTAAAGTTGATGGTGTAACGCTGGTCATTTACCCAAAAATCGTTGTTGTCGCGCATAAACTGCCAGCGCCCGTTAACAAACAACGGTATGCCGATAAAGCTTACGGCGGCGATAAATACAATGCCCAGCTTGGTAGTAAGCGGTACCTCCGGGTCGGTAAAGGTGCCGGATATCAACGCCTGCGCTACCAGTGCCACGGCAATTATTATCATCAACTGGGTAAACGTGCGGTGAATAAATTCGTACACGTGGGCGCGGCGGTATACCTCGTCGGATATGTCGGTACGCATTTTAAACTCTTTACTTTCCATCTTTATGGTTTTATGGGCGTTTTTGGGCGGCTTGTTAGCCCCCACCACCTCTGCATTGATATCTGCCAAAATAATTCCTCCTTAAAATTATAAAAAAGTTGTAAGCTGTTTAAAAATTATTCCTGCCGGTTTATAATGGTCAGCAGGCTGCCGTCGGTTAGCACAAGTTTGGCGGTATCGTCGGTAACAATGTTGCTAAGCCCCAGCGTTTGCCCCCGGTACAGCTCTTTGTTCAGGGGATATAAAAAGCCGCTTAACTGTATGCGGCGGCACTGTTCGCTTAATGCCACCTGAGAAAAAGTTTTGCCGGCAAAGCCCTTTAGGCAAAGCTGCACGGGCTGTTGGCCGGACCACAGCGGCAACAGCAGGGTGGTATCGTGCGCCAGCAGACAAAAAATGCCCTGCCTGGCTAAATCAGCCGCGCAAAACACGTTGGCCAGCTCCATATCGGTGCGGCCGCCCAAAGCGCCCAGCACCAAAAGCTTTTTATAGCCGCGCTCGGCAAGGGTAGCCAACAGATATTCGCCGTCGGTCATATCCTTCATCACCGGCAGCTGCAAAAGCTCGGCACCGTGGGTACGGCAGGCATCTACACCGTCAGCCGGTAAGGAATCAAAATCTCCGATAAGCAGGTTGGGGCAGCGCCCCAGCTTTAAGGCTATGGCAGCACCGCCGTCGGCAGCGGCCACAAAGGGCGCGGTTTTAATGTATTGCAGCAGCTTGTCGCTTTTGGGAGCATCGCCGCCTAACAGCACCACTGCGCATTTTTCCGTCTGTTTGGCACTCCAAAGGTCATTGTTATCAAGCAAAAACATTGTTATACCTCTAATCACAAACCAGTTACCCTACATTATACAACATATTTTAACAAAATAACAGACTTTTTATATAAAAATTTAAGCTGTTGCTGTTAATTGCCGCCTGCTGCCGACAGAATATGCCGCCGGGGTATAAAATTGCTTGTTTTTTTGATGAATATACGCTATAATAAAAAGTTGTTAGTAGTTTATGGTTGATATTTTTCAGGGGGAATTTTATGGAACAAAACACAACCGCAGCCGAAGCTCAGTTGCAAAAAGCCGAACCTAAAAAAAACAGCGATAAAAACCGCCGCCCGCAAAAGGTAGAAGATCTGTTTAATTTTCATCAGATGATACGGTCGCTGTATCTGTTTTTTACCGGTTTAGCGTTAATAATTGCGTTTTTCGTGGTGCAAAATCTGGCATCGGTAAAAGATTTTTGGCAGAGCATAGTAAGCATAAGTATGCCGTTTATTTGGGGTATGTGCATTGCCTATGTTTTAATGCCCCTGCTTAATTATATAGAGGACAAGCTTAACAAATTGCCGCTTATGCAGCGGCACCACAATATTTGCCGCGGCATTGGCATTGGCCTTACCATGACAATTATGACAGTGCTGCTGGGTATATTCTTCCGTCTGGTTATACCCGAGGTTTTGGCCAGCCTTATATCGCTGTTCGGTATACTTTCCAACGGAGATTCTTACGTATGGCTTGCTGAATATGCCGACCGGATTTTAACACAGTTAAGGGCGCTGGGCATTACCGACTTAACCTTAGATGATATACCGGATCTGCTGCGGCAAAATATGGTGAACCCCACCGAATACCTGTTTAGTGTGCTGGATTATACGCAAAACATTTTTTCTGTTACCAGCACGGCACTTAAAAATATTTTGGTGGCCGTCATTGTATCGGTTTATATGATGATCGGTAAAGAAACCTTTATTGCTCAAAGCCGCAAAATACTTTTTGCCGCCTGCACCAAAGAACGCGCTGAGCATTTTATTGATTTTTGCGGCCGCACCAACCGTATCTTCAGCGGTTTTATTTCCGGCAAACTGCTCGATTCGCTGATTATCGGCATTTTGTGCTTTATTTTGATGAAGATACTGCGTCTGGATTATTCTATGCTGATAAGCCTTATTGTTGGCGTTACCAATGTGGTACCGTTTTTTGGCCCGTTTATCGGCGCTATACCCAGTATATTGCTGCTGCTTATTGTTTCGCCCAAGCAGGCGCTTATATTCGGTTTAATGGTACTGGCCCTGCAACAGTTCGACGGTAATATACTTGGCCCGTCTATTTTGGGCGGTGCCACCGGCCTTACGTCCTTCTGGGTAATTTTTGCCGTTATTATTATGGGCGGCACGCTGGGCATTGTGGGTATGTTTGTGGGTGTACCTATTTTTGCTACTATCTATATGGTCACCAAAAATGTTGTAGAATCTCGTCTTAAAAAGAAAAACCTGCCGGTAGAAACCGACAGCTATAAATAACTTACGTACAGGAGGATAAAAATGATTCGCAAATTTACCATTGATGAAGATTTGTTAAAGGACGATACCAACCCGCAGGTAACAACCGTAGGTGTATCTAACCACCATGTGCATTTGTGTGCCGAAGATTTGGTAAAGCTTTTTGGTGAAGGCTACGAGCTGCACCCGATGAAGCCGCTTACGCAGCCCGGCCAGTTTGCCGCCGAAGAAACTCTGGCTATAGTAGGCCCTAAGGGTATGATAGAAAACGTGCGCATACTTGGCCCTTTAAGAGCCGAAACCCAGGTGGAGCTATCTGCTACCGAGGCGCGTCAGGCCGGCATTACGGCGCTGGTCAGGGCATCGGGCGAGCTTGAGGGCACCAAAGGCTGCATTTTGTTGGGGCCCAACGGTTTTATCAGCATAGACCACGGTGTTATTTGTGCAGCAACACATTTGCATTTGCACACCACCGAGGCTGAACCCCTTGGCATTAAAGACCGTGATCTGGTAGATGTATTTATTAAATCTCCCGGCTGCAACAAGGCCGGCTGTGTGTTTAATGTGCCGGTACGTGTTGGTAAAGACCACGCTAAAGATTTGCACATTGATACCGACGAAGCCAACGCTTTTAAAATTACGCATGAAAGCCGCGCGCTTATTTTGCTTAACGAACAAAAATAAAAACTGTAATAAAAGCCCCTGCCGCATAGTTTGGCAGGGGCTTTTTGTGTAGATGTTTCAGGCTGCTTGTCGGCTGTCGTTGCGGAAGAAAAAGCTGATAACGTACAAACCGGCCAGGCCCACCAGTGCAAACAGGCAGCGGCTTATAACCGAAGCTGCACCGCCAAAAAGTGCGCCTACAAGGTCGTAATTAAAAAAGCCCACCAAACCCCAGTTTATGGCGCCGACAATAACCAGCAGATGGGCAATATAATCCATTGTATTAAGCTTTAACATAAATATTAGCCTCCTTGGGTGTAGCAACTTGCAAATTTGCTATTTAACTTTACGCCTTTATTATGCTATAATAAGATGTTAAATATACACAGCTTGGCATAATTGCTAAAAGGGGGTTATTTTATGACTTGGTTAAACACCTTGGCAGATACTGCGGCCAAACTGCCGCTCGTATACTATGTTTTGTTAAATGTGCTGCTTATCGGCTTTATGGCGTGGGATAAATTTTGTGCCTGCCACGATATGCGCCGTATACCGGAAAAAACCCTGCTGGGTCTGGGGCTGCTTTGCGGCGGTATAGGCGGCCTTATTGGTATGCAGGCGTTTCATCATAAAACGAGAAAGCCCGTTTTTTGGGCAGTGTTTATCGCGGCGTTCTTCCTGCATCTGGCTGTATGGCTGGGCTTGTGCAACTGGTTGACTGCTTAAAGGCAAGGGTGCTATATGACAGTTTGGGCAATTTCCGATTTTCATTTATCATTAAACCGGCCTTACCAACCGGGGCAGCCGCCGCAGCTTTATAAGCCTATGGACATCTTCAGCGGTGATTGGGCCGCCCACGTAGAACGCCTTTATGCAGCTTTTGCCGCACAGGTGGCGCCGGATGATACCGTGTTTGTGCCGGGTGATATAAGCTGGGCAATAAATTTGGCCGATGCTGCTGCCGACTTTGATTTTTTAGGCAAGCTGCCGGGGCGGCTGGTAATATCCAAAGGCAACCACGATTACTGGTGGGAAACCAAAACCAAAGCTATGGCAGCAATGCCGTCTAATGTTGTGCTGCTGCAAAACGAAGCTTACGCGGCAGAAGGTATGGTGGTGGCGGCGGCGCGCGGCTGGTATACGCCGGGCAGCAGTGATTTTAATGCCGATGCTGCCAAAATTTACCGCCGCGAGCTTATACGGCTGGAGTTGGCACTTAAAAACGCGGTTGCCCTTGGCGACGGTGAACGCGTGGTTATGCTGCATTTTCCGCCGGTAAACGATAAACGCGATTATAACGAGATGATAGAGCTGATGCAGCAATATGATGTAAAGCGCTGTTATTACGGCCACCTGCACGGGGTAAAAAGTAATTTTGCCTTAATGGGTGAGCATTGGGGCATAAATTTTGCCCTGATAAGCAGCGATTATCTGGGGCATAAGCCCCTGCGCATTAAATAAAAATATATGCAACATTAAATATAAACCGAGGAGATAATATGTTTTTACCGACAAACCGTGCAGATATGAACCTGCGCGATTGGCATTATCTGGATTTTTTAATTATAACCGGCGATGCATACGTTGACCATTATTCTTTTGGTTCGCCGTTAATTGGCCGCTGGCTTGAGCATTTGGGCTACCGTGTGGGTCTGCTGGCACAGCCGGATTGGCACAGCGCCGACAGCCTAAAGGTTATGGGGCGCCCCCGCTACGGTGTGCTTATCAGTGCGGGCAATATGGATTCGATGATAAACCATTATACAGCCGCTAAAAAGCCCCGCCGAGAAGATGCGTATTCACCAGGCGGCAAGCGCGGTTTGCGCCCCGATTACGCAGCGGCGGTGTATGCGCGGCTGGCAAGGCAGGCATTTGGTGCTGATATGCCGCTGATTTTGGGTGGTGTAGAGGCCAGTATGCGCCGTTTTGCCCATTACGATTTTTGGTCAGACAGTGTTAAGCCGTCGTGGCTGATAGAGGGTGATGCCGACCTGCTGGTGTACGGTATGGCCGAGCTTACCCTAAAAGAAGTGTGCGCTGTGTTAGAATCCGGCGGCACCCCGCAGGATTGCCGCGCTATAGCCGGGCTGGCATACCGTGTTAAAGACCGTGCCAGGCTGCCGCAGCGCCGCACGTTGGAAATTCCGGCGTATTCGCAGGTAAAGGCCAGCAAACAGGCATTTGCCAAGGCTTTTCATACTATAGATTTAGAGCAGAATTTTTACGACGGCAAGGCGTTGGTGCAGCGTTACGGCGAAGAATGGCTGGTGGTTAACCCGCCGCAGCGCCCGCTTACCACCCCGGAAATGGACGAGATATACGAGCTGCCGTTTAAAAACTGCTGGCACCCAATGTACGATGCTGACGGTGGTGTGCCGGCCTTTGCCGAGGTTGAATTTTCGCTACTTTCGCACCGGGGTTGCTTTGGCGGCTGCGCCTTTTGTTCTATCGGCCACCATCAGGGCTCCATTATCCAAAACCGCAGTGCCGAAAGTATTTTGCGAGAAGCTAAACGCCTGACGGAAAAACCAAACTTTAAAGGTTATATCCACGATTTAGGCGGCCCTACCGCAAATTTTAGGGGGCAGGGGTGCGATAAAGCTAAAAAACTTGGCCCTTGTCGCGGTAAGTCGTGCCTGTACCCTACGCCGTGCCGCAATTTAAAGCCCAATATGGACGAATATATGCGCCTGTTAAAGCGTGTGGCGGCTTTGCCGGGGGTAAAAAAGGTGTTTATACGCTCCGGTTTGCGCTACGATTATATGATGTTAGACCGCAAGCCGGACTTCATGAAGCAACTGGTAGAAAATCACATCAGCGGGCATTTAAAGGTGGCACCGGAACATAGCCAGCCGCGTGTTTTGGCTGCTATGGGCAAGCCGGACTATGCCGTTTATCGGCGGTTTGCCAAGCGCTTTGAACAGCTTAACGAGCAGGCCGGTAAAAAGCAATACCTGCTGCCATACTTTATTGCTGCACACCCCGGCAGCACCCTTGGTGATGCTCTGGGGCTGGCGCTGGTGATGAAGCAGGGCGGTTATCAGCCGGAACAGGTGCAACTGTTTTTGCCGTCACCCGGCAGCAAAAGCACCTGTATGTATTACACCGGCCTAAACCCCGATGATATGCAGCCGGTTTATGTGGCCCGCAGCAAAACCGAACGTGATATGCAGCGCGCCCTGCTGCATTTTAATAAAAAAGAAAACTGGCCGCTGGTACGTCAGGCTTTAACAAAGCTACAGCGAGAAGATCTGATTGGCTGGGGGCGGCAGTATTTGGTGGCGCCGGAGGATGAGCCGCCCAGATGGTTAAAGCAAAAGCAGGCGCAAAAGGGTAAAACTGCCAATAAAGCTGCCAATAAAGCTGCGGCAACGTCTGATAAAGGGCGCAAACAGGGGCACACACCGGGCGGACATAACCGGCCCAAAAACGGCAGAGGTAAAAAATATGGCATATAAGCTGGGCATAGACCTGATAGAAAAAGAACGCTTTGCCGGGCTTGTGGGGCGCCCCGGCCTGGCACGGCGCTTTAGTGCCGCTGAGCTGGCGTTTGCCCAACAGACGGCGCGAACGCAGGAGGCGTTAGCTGCGGCTTTTGCAGCCAAAGAAGCGTTTTTTAAGGCGGTAAGCGGTGTGCTTGCCGACACAAGCGGTATTTTTTGGCAGGCAGAACTGCTGCACAGCCCCAACGGCCGCCCGTACATTAGCCTGCCGCCCGATTTGCAGGCACGTTTGGCGGCGCAGGGCATAAAAAATATCGAGGTAGCAATAACGCATAACCGCACAACGGTGCTGGCAGTGGTGCTTTTAAGCAGCGATACTGCCGCGGCTGCACCCCTGCCGGCTGAGGTGATACCGCCCGGCTTTGTGGATTTTGCCGCCGGTGCGCTTTGCCCGGTAGACGGTAGGCTGGCGGCGTCCTGGTTGCCGCTGCGCAGTAAAACGGCGCATAAGGGCAGCTTTGGGCACGTGGCGGTGCTGGGTGGTTCGGCTTTGTACCCGGGTGCCCCGCAAATGTCGGCGCTGGCAGCTTTATCCGCGGGCGCGGGGCTGGTAACGTTGGCGGTGCCGCAGTCAGTGCCGTCACCCACGCCGGAGGTTATTCGTCATGCGGTTGACGGGCAGGCTTGCCTTACGGTTGCCGCTGCTGATGAGCTGTGTGCTTTGTGTGCCGATAAAACGCCGGTTATCGGTATGGGTATGGGGCGCGCTGCCGACACGGTTAACCTGTGTGCCCGCCTGTTTGCCCTGCCGCAGCCCAAGGTTATAGATGCCGACGGGCTGTTTGCTTTGGCGCAGCTTGGTATGCAGCCTGTCAACGCCATATTAACCCCGCACGAGGGTGAACTGGCACGTTTACTTGGCAGTACCGCCGCCGAGGTGGCCGCAGACAGGTTAACAGCGGCGCGGCTGGCAGCACGGCGCTATGCGTCAATAGTGGTGCTAAAGGGCGCGCAAACGCTTACGGTAAGCCCGGACGGCACCGAATTTGTCAACACCTGCGGTAACCCCGGTATGGCAACCGGCGGCAGCGGTGATGTTTTGGCCGGGATAATCGGTGCCTGGCTGGCGCAGGGTATGCAGCCGGTGCAGGCGGCAGCGTTTGGCGTGTATCTGCACGGGCTGGCCGGTGATATTGCGGCCGCGCAAAAAACGCAGTATGCTATGCGGGCGCTGGATATTGTGCATTATCTGCCGCAGGCATATAAGCAATTGTTGGATATAAAGGGGAACTTTGGGGGCGAATTTCAATGACGGTAGAAAACGATTGGCTGGCGGCCTGTAATAGTCGCCCGGCATGGATAGAAGTAGATTTGGCGGTACTTAGGGCTAATTTTGCCGAAATTAAACGTGTGGCCGGTGATACGCCGGTGGCGGCAGTGGTAAAAGCCAATGCCTATGGTCACGGTGCGGTGCCGGTAGCACGTGAGCTATTGGCGGCAGGTGCGGCACGGTTGGCGGTAGCAACAATGGGAGAAGCCATTGAGCTGCGGGCGGCCGGTATAGCTGCTCCGATAATGCTGCTGGGGCTTACTTTAAGCGATACCGAGGCAGCAATGGCCGTTAAATATGATGTTATAACGCCGGTATGCTCTTTTGACGGGGCGTTGCGGTTGGCACAGGCAGCAGCCGTACAGGGCAAGGCGGCGCAGGTGCAGTTGGTGTTAGATACCGGTATGGGGCGCATAGGTTTTGCCGGTACTGACGATGATGTTGCCGAGGCAGTGCGTATTGCCGGGCTGCCCAACGTGCAGGTTGTCGGTATGTTTTCTCACTTTGCCACTGCCGACGAGGCGGATAAAACTTACGCCGGTGTGCAGGCCGCTAATTTTGCCGATTTTGCAGCTAAGCTTTTGGCGGCAGGGATGCAGCTGCCCTGCAAAACACTGGCCAACAGTGCGGCTCTTATGGAGCTGGCGGCAGTGCATTACGATATGGTGCGTGCCGGTATAATTTTGTACGGCTATTATCCGTCTGCCGAGGTGGATAAAAGCATTTTGACCTTAAAACCGGTGCTTAGCGTAAAGGCACAGCTTACGTGGGTAAAAAAAGTACCGGCCGGTACGGCGATAAGCTATGGCCGCACGCATATTACATCTGCCCCGGCACAAATTGCCACTATACCGGTGGGCTACGCCGACGGCTGGAACCGCCTGCAAACCAACAATGGCTGTGTGCTGGTGGGCGGCAAACGTGCCTCCATTGTGGGCCGCGTGTGTATGGATCAGTTTATGGTGGACGTTACCGGCATTAACGCCAAGGTTGGTGACGAAGCCGTGCTGATTGGCCGCCAGGGTGATGAGGTTATTACCGCCGATGAAGTGGCCGCCCGCTACGGCACTATCAGCTACGAAGTAACGTCGGCGCTGCTGCCACGCCTGCCAAGGAAGTATATCAACGCATAAAAAATCCCCCTCGCTTCAAGCAGAGCAGAGGGGGTAATTTTTTTATGCAATTTTGCAAATTTTAGCTAAGCAGCATACGGTCGCTGGCAAGCTCCTCGCCGGCGGCGCTGGCAAACTTGGCCAGCAAATCTTCTACGGTAAGGCTCTTTTTTTCCTCGCCGGCAATATCCAGAATAATTTTGCCGTCCTTCAGCATAATAAGGCGGTTGCCGTGAGCAATGGCGTCGCGCATATTGTGGGTTACCATCAGTGCGGTTAACTGGTTTTCCGCAATAATACGGTCAGATATCTCCAGTACCTTGGCGGCGGTTTTCGGGTCAAGCGCTGCGGTATGTTCGTCTAACAGCAGCAGGTCGGGGCGGGTGAGGGTGGCCATAAGCAGGGTAAGTGCCTGGCGCTGACCGCCGGAAAGCAAACCGACTTTGGTGGTCAATCTGTCCTCCAGACCCAAATCCAACGTTTTCAGCAGCTCGTGATATTGCTCGTGTTCGGCCTTGGTAATGCCCCAGCGCAGAGTGCGCTTTTTACCGCGGCGCATAGCCAGTGCCAAATTTTCCTGAATTTCCATATTGGTAGCAGTGCCCAGCATAGGGTCTTGAAAAACGCGGCCCAAGTAGGCTGCACGCTTGTATTCCGGCAGCTTGGTAACATCGGTGCCGTTAATAATTATTTTGCCGCTGTCTACCGGCCATACGCCGGAAATTGCATTGAGCATGGTGGATTTACCGGCGCCGTTGCCACCGATAATGGTGCAGAAATCGCCGGGGTTAAGGTGCAGATTTATGCCGTTAAGGGCGTGTTTTTCGTTAATTGTGCCAATATTAAAGGTTTTGTAAATGTTTTCTATTTTAAGCATTGGTTTTGCCTCCCTTCAGCTTGCTCCACCAGGCTTTAATTTGCGGCAGTGCCAGACAAATTGCCACCGTAATGGCGGTAAACAGCTTTAAATCGTTGGCGGGCATACCGGCCTTTAATACCAGCGCAATAATGGTACGGTAGGTTATGGCGCCCATGGTCATGGCAAACAGCACGCGCTTAAACGACTTGGTACCGAACAGAACCTCACCGATAATAACCGAAGCCAAACCGATAACGATAGATCCGGTGCCCATTTGTACGTCGGCATAGGACTGGTTTTGGGCGATAAGCGCGCCGGACATTGCTACCAAACCGTTAGAAAGCATTAAGCCCAGCAGAATCATTGTATCGGTGTTTACACCCTGGGCACGTACCATTTGCTGGTTGTTGCCGGTAGCGCGTATCGACGAGCCGATTTCGGTGCCGAAAAACCAGTAGAGAAAGCAGGAAACCACCAGACAAACCAGCAGGCCGCAAATAAGTATGGCTACGTTTTTGGTCATAATGCCCTGCGCGGCAAGGCCCTGCATAAAGGGCAGATTTTCCAGCGGGGTAAATACACTGTCGGTATTAAGCAAGGCAACGTTGGCGCGCCCCATAATACGCAGGTTTACCGAATATAAAGCGATCATGGTTAAAATACCTGCCAGCAGTGCCGGTATTTTCAGCTTGGTGTGCAGCAGGCCGGTTACAGCCCCGCAAACCATACCCACCAGCAGGGCAGCAAAGGTGGCCAACCACGGGTTGGTGCCGCCGGTAATTAAAACTGCGCCAACTGCCGCGCCGGTAACCAGTGTGCCCTCAACAGAAAGGTCGGCAATGTCTAACAGGCGGTAGGTAATGTATACGCCCATAGTCATAATTGCCCACAAAGAGCCCAGCGCAAACGCGCCTAAAATAATGTTCAACATAAAACAAACCTCAATTTCTCAATTATTGCATACATACAGCAAGCAAGGAATGGCTCAGCGTCACTCCTTGCTGCGTGTATTAAAATTTTTGCCTAAGGCTGGGGGTGTTTATTCGGCTGTCCATACAGATGCCTGCAAATCCTCCGGTACGGTTACACCCAGTTGGGCCAAAACATCGCCGTTAAGGCAATACTGATATTCCGAAGAACCCTGAATCGGCATAGTGGCCGGGTCGGTACCGTTCTGCAAAATATCCAGAGCCATAAGGCCGGCGGTGTAGCCAATGCCAAAGTAGGTTATGCCGTAGGTAGCGGTTGCGCCGCCATAAACCTGATTTTCTTCACCGCAGATGATAGGAATACCGGCGGCAGTGGCAATTTCACTGATGTTGGGCATAGTAGACGAAATATTGTTGTCGGTCGGAACATAAATGGCATCACATTCGCTTACCAGTGCCTGTGCAGCCTGCTGAATATCGTTGGTGTTAATGATGGTGCGTTCTACGGTTTTAATACCCAGGCCTTCCAAATGCTGGCGAGCAATGTCTACCTGCAAAATAGAATTATCTTCAGACGAGGTGTACAAAAAGCCTACCGTTTTAACATCGGGGAACAGGCGCAGCAGCAAATCAATCTGTGCGTCAATAGGGTTTAAGTCGCTGGTGCCGGTAACATTGTGGCCGGGGGCATCGTTGCTTACGGCAAGGCCGGCCTGAGTAAAGCTGGTAATGGCGGTAGCAACTATCGGTATGGTAGTGGTTTTGCCTGCCATTGCCTGAGCAGAGGGGGTAGCAATGCAAAATGCCAAATCTACATTTTCCGACACAAATTTATCGGCAATGGTAACCAGGTTATTTTGGTCACCCTGACCGTTTTCCAGCAGCAAAGTCATATTTTGGCCGTTTTCCAGCCCGTTGTCATTAAGTGCCGCAATAAAGCCGTCCTGCGCCTCGTTAAGCGCTTTGTGGTCCATCAGTTGCATAACACCGATCTTGTACCCTGTAGCGGCAACATTTTGCGCATCGCCGTTGGTGCCGCAACCGCAAAATACCATACACATTGCGGCAAGCAACGCCAGCAGTTTAATAAACTTCTTCATTTTTATCCACTAAATCTCCTGTAAAATATTTTTTTGTTAAATAGTCTTACTCAGCTTCGGGGTAGTAAACATAAGGCAGCAAATCTTCGGGGATCTCTGCGCCCAAAGCTTCCATAGATGCACCGTTAATGCAGTATTCAAATTCTGCCGAACCCTGAATAGGCATAGTGGCCGGGTCGGCACCGTTTTCCAAAATATCCAGAGCCATTTCACCGGCAGTGTAGCCAATGCCAAAGTAGGTAAGGCCAACAGTAGCGGTGCCGCCGGTTTTAACCATATTGGATTCGCCGGGGAATACCGGGATTTTGGCAGCCGAGGTGATTTCGTTTACGTTGGGCATAGCCGATGCAAAGTTGTTGTCGGTGGGGATGTAAATGGCATCACATTCGCTTACAATGGCCTGTGTAGCCTGCTGAATATCGTTGGTGTTGGTAATGGTACGTTCTACAGTGGCAATACCCTGGCTGGTCAAATAATCTCTGGCAATGTTGCACTGCAATACCGAATTATCCTCAGACGAGGTGTACAAAAAGCCTACCGTTTTAACATCGGGGAACAGGCGCAGCATTAAATCAAGCTGGTCGCTGATGGGGTTCATATCGCTGGTGCCGGTAATGTTGCCGCCGGGCTGTTCTTCAGTTGCTGCCAAACCTGCTTCGGTAAAACTGGTAACAGCAGTGGCTACAATCGGTATGGTTTTGGTTTTGCCGGCCATAGCCTGAGTAGACGGGGTAGCAATACAGAAAGCCAGATCTACATTTTCCGATACAAATTTATCGGCAATGGTTGCAAGGTTGTTGGTGTCGCCCTGGCCGTTTTCCAGCAGCAGGGTAATGTTCTGGCCGTCTGTATAGCCGTGATCATTAAGCGCGGCAATAAAACCGTCCTGCGCCAAATTAAGCGCCTCGTGATCCATCAACTGCATAATGCCGATCTTATAGGTTTCGCCATCAGTGTTGGTGTTTTGTGTGTCGGTGTTGCCGCCGCAGCCTGCAAGTACCAGACACATTGCAGCAAGCAAGGCAAAAAGTTTTGTGAATTTTTTCATTTTAGTTCAACCTCCTGAAAATAAAAAAGTATTTTGTCAGCCACAATATAAACTGTAAAAAAATAGCCACCGCCAAGCGGCAGATACCGTGGCAGTGGGCGAGAGTGCAATTATTTAATAAAAACTACGCAAAAAAAAGCGCAATACATTGCCGGATACTCAACCATTTTACTGTCCTACAATTCATACCAAGCTACTTATAGCAAGATTATAGCCAAAACAAACAGGTTTGTCAACAATTTGTTGAGCTTTTTATGCTTTTTTTGCTTGCCGGGGCTGTTTTTATGATTATTTTGTTGGCATTTTTGTTTATCTATGCTATAATGATTTGATGTAAAAGAGTGTGCATATAAAGTGTGCGTATAACACGGTAATAATAATCCAAATATATATAAGCTATATTTAATAAGGAAAACACATAGATAAAACATCTGCAAATTTTAATATGATATGGCGGAGGAAACAGCTTGAGTACACAAAATGATACTAATATGGTGGCGGTAATGCAAAGCGCACCCACTGCCGATTCTGTACGCAAATTGCCGGCAGATACTGCCCTGCAGGAAAAGCTGCTGGACAACAGCGAAGAACTGCTGCGTATGCTGGAGGAGGCTTTGGCCGTAAGGCTGGTGCCGCGCGGTGAGGAAATTTTGATATTTGGCGAAGAACATAAGGCAGAGCGTGCGGCGGCAGTGCTAAGGCAACTGTTTAAGCTGGCGGCTGCCGGTGTTGCCATAGACCGCGTGGCGGCTAATTACCAAATTGCCGTTTGGGAACAAAACCTGATGCAAAACAGCGGCTGTGATTCGGCGGTGCTGGGGCAGTTGGTTTACACCACACCTAAAGGCAAGCAGATACGTGCCAAGTCTTATGGGCAGCAGGCGTATTTGCAGGCCATAGAAGCCTGCGAAATATGCTTTGGCATTGGCCCGGCCGGCACCGGCAAAACCTATTTGGCGGTGGTAAAGGCTGCCGACCATTTAAAAAAGCGGCGCGTAAAAAAGCTGGTGCTGGTGCGCCCCGCGGTAGAAGCCGGTGAAAAGCTGGGTTTTTTGCCCGGTGACCTTCAGGAAAAGGTAAACCCCTATTTGCGGCCTATTTACGATGCCCTTGATGACGTTTTGGGCGCCGAAACCGCTGCTAAGTATATGGAACGCGGCCTGATAGAGGTTGTGCCGCTGGCTTATATGCGCGGCCGCACGCTGGACAATTCGTTTATTATTTTAGACGAAGCGCAAAACACCACACCCCAGCAGATGAAGATGTTTTTAACACGTATGGGTATGGGCAGCCGGGCGGTTATTACCGGTGATATTACCCAGATTGACCTGCCGGGCGGTACAAAGTCCGGCTTAAAGGATGCGCAGGAGGTTTTAAAGAACATACCCGGCATAGCCTTTTGTTATTTAACTGATTTGGACGTTGTGCGCCACCCTCTGGTACAAAAAATAATCGAAGCCTACCAGCGGCAGCAGGCATAGCGTTGGGCAATATCGGTGGCGTATATTGCTGATATTGATAAAAAATACGGAGGTGATAAGCCTTTGAGTAACGATAAATTTACACCTGCCGATACGGCGGCCAAAAAGCTGCTTTCTCGTGTGGAAATTATTGTTTTTGCCATAATGACGGCGGTGACCTTTTTGATATTAGCCAGCACCTTTATGACAGGGCGTCTGGCACTTACGGCCGGTGATATTGCACCTAACAACGTGTATTACTTTGGCAGCTCTACCAGCTTTGTCAGCCAAATTTATACCGAGCAGGCCCAGCAGTTGGCAGCAGCCGAGGTTGAGCAGCTTTATAAGTATGATGATCAGGCACTGGCCAATATGCAGGTGCAGATAGATACCCTGTTCGATTCGCTACATGTGGTGCGGGTATCGGCAGAAGCAGACGAAGCGAAGCAGACGGCACTGGCAACCATACTTACACCTGCCGACAGCGACACTGCGCCGGCCGATACGGTGCTTACCTATTACCTTGGGCTTGGCGATGATGATGAGGCCGGTTTGCGTAATGCGGTAAAAAATGCGGTGGTAACAGCTTATGGCCGCGGTGAATTTGCCGATGACGAGGTGCCCGATGTTGTGGCCGACTGCCGCAAGGTTATACGCAACAACTACAGCGGCAACACCGAACGTTTTTTGCTGGCAGCGGTGGATATGCTCAGCTTTAAGCCTACCTATGTGTTTGACCGTGTGGCTACTATGGATGCGGTTTCTCAGGCTATGAGCAGTGTGCAGCCGGTAACGGTTTCGGTGTATCCGGGGCAGCAGCTTATAAAGCGCGGCGCCGAGGTTACCGAGGCAGACATTGAAACGCTGGAGGCACTTAATTTGCAGCGTTCCGGCGGGGTAATGCAGCCCTATACCGGCCTGCTGCTGTTTATCTTTATATGCTATGGGCTGTTGCTGGCTTATTGCACCAGTATGGGCGGCGACAGTAAGATAAACGCCGGCAGTATCACGCTTATATCGGTGCTGTTTATTGTTATACTGCTTATAGCCAGGGTTATTACGCTGATAAAATTCGATTCATCACTTACCAGCGACTGGATGTTGGGGTTGTCTATACCGGTACCGGCGTTTTCAATGCTGGTGGCAGCTTTGGTTAACAAGCGCACGGCAATTTTTTCTACGGTAATAGTCAGTGTTTTTGTGGGCATTATGTGCGGTGTGCATATGATGTACGCCTGTGCGGCGCTTATCGGCGGTTTGGTGGCGGTGCTGCAAATAAACCGTATGAATTCGCGTTCTTATTATGCTATGGCGGTGGTAAACATTGCGGCAACCTACCTTTTGGTAGCGGTATCGTGGTGCTTTATGTGGAGCTACGAGCGTTCGTCTTTTTATGTGGCTATGCTTATGTCGCTGATAAACGGCGTGCTGTCGGTTATTTTAACAGTGGGCACTATGCCCCTGCTGGAAAGTGCTTTTTCCATCACTACCGGCATACGGCTTATGGAGCTTTCCAACATCAACCACCCGCTGTTAAAAAAGCTGATGATAGAGGCCCCCGGCACCTACAACCACAGCATTATTGTGGGTAACCTGGCCGAAGCCGCTGCCGACCGTATTGGTGCTAACGGCCTGTTGGTGCGGGTAGCTGCTTATTTTCACGATATCGGTAAGATAAAGCGCCCCAACTTTTTTGTCGAAAACCAAAAGCCCGGAGAAAATCCGCACGATAAATTGCAGCCCAGCTTAAGCACCTTTATTATTACGTCGCATACTAAAGAGGGTGCCGAAATGGCGCGTGCCTACAAGCTGCCCAAGGAGATTATCGACATTATTGAGCAGCACCACGGCACGTCGCTGGTGCAGGGCTTTTATCAAAAGGCATTGGCCGCGCAGGAAAATTCCGATGTTGATATTGTTATCCGCGAGGAGGATTTTTGCTACCCCGGCCCCAAACCGCAAACGCGCGAGGCTGCGCTGGTAATGCTGGCCGACAGTTGTCAGGCGGCGGTACAGTCGATGACGGCGCCTACCTCCGGTCAGATAGAGGGTATGGTGCGCGATATTGTTAAGGGCAAGCTTAACAGCGGCCAGTTAGACCAATGTGCGCTCACCTTCCGCGATCTGGACATAATTTCGTCTACCTATGCAACAATTTTGGCGGGGGCCAACCATTACCGGTTGCCTTACCCCGAACAGTTGGCCAAAGAACTGGCCAAGCTGAAAAATCAGGAGGAAAAGGCCGAAGCTAAGGCCGCTGCCGAAGCTGCCGAAAATAAAGCCGAAGATAAAACCGACGGTAAAGACGGGAAAGACAGTAAAGATAATAAAGATAAAGAAAATAATAAAGAAAATAATAGAGAAAAAAGTAAGGATAAATAATAAAAGTACGATAATAAGGAAGAATTGTTATGAAAATTATGCTGAGCAATGATCTGGAAGCAACCTGCCCTCGCCTGCCCAAAATTTGGCTGAGCGATGTGCTGTTGGCGGCAGGTTCTACGGTAATGCGAGAAGATGCCGACGGCCTGAGAGAGCCCGGCAGCCTGCCGCTTAATTTAGAGGTTTCTCTGACGGTGACCGATAACGAGGGCATACACCGCTTAAACCGTGAATTCAGAGGGGTAGACCGCCCCACCGATGTGCTGTCGTTTCCGCAGTTTGAGGCCGATGAGCCGATACCGCTGGGGGCCAGCCTTGGTGATATTGTAATATCGCTGCCCAAAATGGCTGAACAGGCTAAGGAGTACGGCCACAGCCAACGCCGTGAATTTTGTTTTTTGTTTGTGCATGGGCTGCTGCACCTTTTGGGTTACGACCACGAAATTTCTCCGGAAGAAGAAAAACGCCAGTTTGCCCGGCAGGACGAAGTGCTGGAAGCACTGGGAATCGAGAGGTAGCTATGGATTTAGATGCATATTTTGGCCATAAAGCCGAGCCTGTTGGTTACAGATCGGGGTTTGTGGCGCTGGTAGGGCGGCCTAATGCCGGCAAAAGCACCCTGCTTAATCAGGTGTTGGGGCAAAAGGTGGCCATTGTTTCGGATAAACCGCAAACCACCCGTACCAAAATTCAGGGTATTTATACCGATGATACTATGCAGGCGGTTTTTTTTGATACGCCCGGTATACACAAGCCCACGCATAAGCTGGGCGAATATATGAACAAGGCAGCCGAGGTAACCTTTGGTGATGTTGACATTATCTGTTATCTGGTAGATACAACCAAGCCCTTTGGCGGCGGCGAAGCTTTTATTTGCAACGCGCTGGCCGGGCAAAAGGTGCCGGTGTTTTTGCTGCTTAACAAGTGTGACCTTTTAACTGATGACGAGCTGGCGCAGGCCCGTGCGGTTTATGCCGACAAACTGCCCTTTGCGCAGGTGCTGCCAATATCGGCGCTTACCGGCAGCGGTGTGGACGAGCTGTTGCAGGCTATTCACGATGAACTGCCTATGGGGCCGAAATACTACAGCGAGGATGAAATAACCGACCAGCCGGAGCGGCAGATAATGGCGGAAATTATCCGTGAACAGGTGTTTTTGGCTACCCGTGATGAAATTCCTCATTCTGTGGCGGTTATGATAACCCAATACCAGCGGCGCGGCAACGGTACCCTGTACTTAGAAGCCTTTATTTATGTGGAGCGTGACAGTCAAAAGGGTATAATTATCGGGCGCGGCGGCAGTATGCTAAAGCAGATAGGTGCGGCAGCCCGCCAACAGATAGAGCAGTTGTTTGAAGAACAGGTGTATTTGGAGCTGCGCGTAAAAACCAAAAAAGGCTGGCGCGATGATAAACAGTTGCTTAAAAGCTTTGGCTACGATGAAAAGCAGCTTAACAAGTAGGTGTAGCATATGGACTTGCGGGCAAAAACCGATGACTGCATTATTTTGCGTGGGCGTGATTACAACGAAACCGACCGCCTGCTTACGGTGTTTGGCCAAAATATGGGCAAGCTGCCCTGTCTGGCGCGGGGTGTGCGGCGGGCCAACAGCCGTTTAAAGGCGGCTACGCAGTTGTTTTCGTATTCTACGCTTACCTTTGCGGCCAACAGGGGCGGGCTTAACCTTATAACGCAAAGCGAACCAAAAAATGTTCACGCGGGCATACGTGATGACCTGACTAAAATTGCCGTAGCATCTTATATAAGCGAAATTTTGGATGTCGTGCTGCCCGAAGCCAAACCCCAGCCGGATATTTTTGTGCTGTGCGAAGCTATGCTTTCCCTGCTAAGTGCCGGTGCCGAGCCGTTTTTGGTGCTATCGTGCTTTAGGGTGCGCCTGCCGGGTCTGTTGGGGTATAGGCCCGGCTTTAATGCCTGTGCGCTTTGCGGTAAGCAGGCGGCGGTATATATGCTGAGCCCGGCGCGCGGCGGTATAATCTGCCCGGTGTGTGCGGCCAAAATGCAGCGTCCGGCCGGTGCATTGCCCAAGGTAACAAGGGTTTCGGCGGGGGCGGCGCAGTTGCTCAGCGGTTTGGCAGTGTGGGATCTGCGGCGGGTTTTTAGTCTTAATATAAGCCCGGCGGTGCAGGCCGAGGTTGATGCCGCGCTTAATGCTTATCTGGAATTTTATATTGGCGGTGCGGCCAAGGCGGCTGCCGATAACCTGGCCGTATATTATAAGGTGTAACAGGCTATAAATTAGCTATATATAAATGTATACAACAGCAAATGTTGACAAGCACCGACAAAGTTGTTAAAATTTTTATTTAAGGGGTTTTGCCCCGAAACCAAGCAAGGAGTTGAACAGCATGAATTTTCAGCAGTTAATTTTGAGCCTGCAAAAGTATTGGGGCGAACAGGGCTGCATTATTCTACAGCCTTATGATATTGAAAAGGGCGCCGGTACTATGAACCCGGCTACCTTTTTAAAGGCATTGGGGCCGGAGCCGTGGAATGTGGCTTATGTGGAGCCCAGCCGCCGCCCTACCGACGGGCGTTACGGAGAAAACCCCAACCGTTTGCAGCATTATTTTCAGTTTCAGGTAATTTTAAAGCCGTCGCCGGATAACGTGCAGGAGCTTTATTTAGACAGCCTGCGCGCTATTGGCATTGACCCTTTGGAGCACGACATCCGTTTTGTTGAGGATAACTGGGAAAGCCCTACGCTGGGTGCCTGGGGCCTTGGCTGGGAGGTTTGGCTTGACGGTATGGAGGTTACCCAGTTTACGTATTTTCAGCAGTGCGGCGGCATAGACTGCAAGCCCGTTTGTGCGGAAATTACCTACGGTGTGGAACGTCTGGCGATGTTTATACAAAATGTAGATAATGTTTATGACCTTAACTGGGTGGGCGATGTTACCTACGGTGATGTTTATCATCAAAACGAGGTAGATTATTCTACCTATAACTTTAAGGTTTCTGATGCGGATATGCTGTTTAAGCTGTTTGATATGTACGAGGCCGAAACTCACCGTGTAATAGAAGCCGGGCTGGTGCAGCCGGCTTATGACTATGCACTTAAATGTTCTCATACCTTTAACCTGCTGGATGCCCGCGGTGCCATAAGCGTTACCGAACGCCAGAGCTTTATTGCGCGGGTGCGCGCGCTGGCAAGGCTTTGTGCCGAAGCATATGTGGCACAGCGCGAGCGCCTTGGCTACCCTATGTTAAAGGACGAAAAGATAAGAAAAGAGCTGGGCTTGGATAAATCGACAGAGGGGGCGGAATAAAATGGCCAAGGATTTGCTTTTTGAAATTGGTATAGAAGAAATTCCGGCGCGGTTTATGGAGCCTGCGCTTAACGAGCTTAAAAAGCTGATGGCGGCAGCGCTGGAAGAAGCCGGCCTGACTTACGAAAAGCTGGCGGCCTATGGTACGCCCCGCCGCATTACACTGGTTATTGATAAGCTGGCCGAAGAACAGCCCGACCGCGAGGTTGAAAGCAAAGGCCCCGCTGTTAAGGCTGCCTACGATGCCGAAGGCAACCCGACTAAGGCTTTGCAGGGCTTTTGCCGCGGGCAGGGCATTGACCCCGCTGCGGTTTTAACCAAAGAGATAAAAGGCGTGCAGTATGTTTATGCCGTTAAGCACATTGCCGGCCAAAAAACTGCCGATATTCTGCCGGAAATGCTGGCGGCGGCAGTACACAAAATTTACTTCCCCAAGCCTATGCGCTGGGCGTATAACGATATGCGTTTTGCGCGCCCCATACGCTGGCTGGTGCTGTTGTTTGGCAAAGATGTTCTGCCGCTGGAAATTGCCGGTGTAAAGGCCGACCGTTTCAGCCGCGGTCATCGTTTTTTGGGCAGCGACCATATTGAAATTGCCGAACCGGCTGCTTATATGGACGCTTTGGCTAAAAATTATGTTATTGTAGACCAGGCTGTGCGCCGTGAAAAAATCTGGAAGCAGATTCAGGCGGTGGCATCGGTGGCGGGCGGTATGGTAAAGCCCGACGAAGATTTGCTGTCGGAGCTGGTTTATATTTTGGAATACCCCACGGCACTGCTTGGTAAATTCGATAAAAAATATCTGGATATACCGGAAGAACTGGTGGTTACACCTATGCGTGAGCATCAGCGGTATTTTCCCGTTTATGATAAGACCGGTGAAAAGCTGCTGGCTAACTTTATTACCGTGCGTAACGGCAACAGCGAGCATTTAGACGTGGTTGCTGCCGGTAACGAACGTGTGTTGTCGGCACGTCTGGCAGATGCGGCTTTCTTCTGGGAGGAGGATTTGTCGCATACGCTGGAGGCTAACTTCCCCCGGCTGGAGCATATTGTCTTCCACGAAAAGCTGGGTACGCTGGCTGCCAAGGTGGCGCGTATTAAAAAGCTGGCACTTTCTATTGCCGATAAGCTGGCGTATACTGATGTTGATAAGGCCGATACCGAGCGCGCGGCCCTGCTGATCAAGTGTGATCTGGTATCTACCGCGGTTTACGAATTTACCGAATTGCAGGGCATTATGGGCGAATATTATGCCCGCCACGACGGCGAAACCGATCAGGTGGCAGCCGCTGTCCGCGAGCATTATCTGCCGCGCTTTACCGGTGACGAGCTGCCGCAAACCAAGGCCGGTATTGCATTGGCTTTGGCCGACAGACTGGACAGTCTGGCAGGGTTCTTCTCACAAAAGATGATACCCACCGGTTCTCAGGATCCTTACGCCCTGCGTCGTGCGGCTATCGGTGTTACACAGATACTGCTGCAATATCAACTGCCGCTGGACTTGGCTGAGCTTTCGGCCGAGGCGATTAGCGGTTATGAAGGTGTTGCGCAGGCACAGCCGGCAGAAGAAACCGTTAAGGCACTGGTGGCGTTCTTCCGTCAGCGTTTGGATAACGCACTGGCCGACGAGGGTATTACCTACGATGTTATCAACGCAACTGCGGCCCTGCAATTTGCCGTGCCGTTGGTAAATTACAAAAAAGCTCACGCGCTGGCCGACTTTAAGCAGGACGAGGGCTTTGGTGAATTGCTTGCCGGCTACAACCGTGCGGCTAATTTGCTTAAAAATGTTGACCAAACCTACACTGTTGACGCTGCAACCCTTGCCGAGCCTGAAGAAAAGGCTCTGCTGGCTGCCGAAGAACAGGCGGCACAGGCACTGTCGGCGGCAGTGGCAGCCGGTGATTATGCCGGTGCGCTTAAAGCTTTGGCCGCTATTCGCCCGCAGATTGACGAATTTTTTGTTAACGTAATGGTTATGGCCGACGACGAACAGGTTAGAGCCAACCGCTTGGCTCTGCTGCAAAAGCTGGTTAGTCTGGCTGCCGAAATCGGTGATATATCCAAGCTGCAATAACGCAAATGCTGCGGCAGCGGCGTGTAAAATAATAAAAAGCTTCTCTTGCTGCAAGGGGAGCTTTTTTTGTATATTTTAAGTTTAATTTGGCAGGTTTTTAATTGTTTGTGGCCGAATATTTACCCGGAATAATATTGGGCGGAGGATTTTGCTATGAAGCTTACATTGATAAAGGGCGCAGCCGGTACGGGCAAAAGCTACACCTGTTTGGCGCAAATAGCCAAACGCTTGCAGGCCGAACCTTTGGGCGCACCGCTGTTGCTGCTGGTGCCGGAGCAGGCAACCTTTTTAACGGAACGTGCCCTGACGGGGTTTGCCGGTGTGGGGGCAGCGCTTAGGGCGCAGGTGTTGGGCTTTACCGGGCTGTATCGGTGGCTGGCGACGGAAGCTTCTTATCCGCAGTTGCCGTGGCTTGACGAACAGGGGCGGTCGATGCTGCTGCTGGCCTGCGTGCAGGAAAAGCTGCCCGATTTGCAGCTTTTAAAGCCGGCGGCCAAAAATGCCAGCTTTATGGATTTGCTGGCGCGCACGCTGGTAGAATTTGAACAGTATAACATAGGGCCTGACGATTTGACGGCGGCGGTAAGTGCCCTGCCCAATGAACCGATGTTGGCGGCAAAATTGCAGGATCTGGCGATTATTTACCGTGCTTATTTGCAGCGGGTGCAGGGCGGTTTTCGCGATCAGGCGGTGATGATGCAGGAGCTTAAAGCGGCGGCGGCAGTATCGGAGCGATTAAAGGGTGCCGAGGTTTGGCTGGATGGCTTTATGGACATCAATCCGTCGCAAATGGCGGTGCTGCGTGAAATTTTTATCAAGGCCAAAAGTGTTACGCTGACGCTTACCCTGCCGCCGGGCAGCCCCAAGCGCCTGTTTGGCGGGCAGCATATGCTGTGCGCGCAGTTTGAACGGCTGGCAAAAGAGGTTGGTGCCCAAATTGAAGTGATTACCTTAGAGGAGGGTTGGCGCCACCGGCAAAACGATGAGCTGGCGGCACTGGCAGGCAGCTTTGCCACCGGCAGATTTGCGGCAGTTAAGGCAGAAGAACCGCAGCACGTGCATTGGCTGGCGGCGGCAGACCCGACGGAGGAAGCCGAGCTGGCCGTGCAGACGATAGCACGCCTGTGTGCGGAAAAAAATTATAAATTCCGCGATATTGCGGTTATAACGCGGCAAATTGCCGATTATCGGGTGATGCTGGAGAACGCCTTCAGGGATTTTGGCATACCCTGCTTTTTTGATATGGGCCGTGATGTTTCGCATCATCCGCTGGTAAAGCTGGTAGCCGAGGTTTTGGCGGTGCTGCATAACAACTGGTCAACGCCTGCGGTGCTGGCTTATTTAAAGTCCGGTTTAGCGGATATTTTGCCCGATGAAGCGGATTTGTTGGAAAATTACGCCCTGCGTGTGGGCTTGCGCGGTACTATGTGGCAGCAGGCCGGCAGCTTTAAGCGTGGCACGGCCGACGAGCTGCCGATGATAAACGAGCTGGCTTTGCGTGGCTTAAAGCCGCTGCTGGCGCTGGCCGAAGCTACCAAACAGGCTGATACCGTGGGGCAGTATGCGGCGGCGCTGTTAGATTTTTTGGCGGCGGTAAATGCGGCAGAGCGTATGGAGGAATGGGCGCAAAATGCGGTGCAGCAGGGTGACCTTGTGCAGGCCGAAGCGCACCGCCAGATATATTATAAGGTGTGCCTGCTGTTGCAGGAGCTTGCTGACTTTTTGGGCGATATGCCGTCAGATGCACGGCGTTTTGCGGAATTTTGGCGCGAGGGTGCCGCACGTTTGGCTTTAAGCTCCATACCGCCGTCGGCTAACCAGGTAAATGTAGCGGATATCAGCCGCAGCCGCCTGCCGGAAATAAAAGCGGCCATTGTGCTGGGCTTGGCAGAAGGTGTTATGCCGGCGGTGGCCGAGGAAAACGGTTTGCTGCTCAGCCGTGACAAAGAGCTTTTGGATAAGCTGGGCATAAATTTGGCACCTGGCGGCCGCACCAGACAGTTTGCCGAAGATTACCTGCTGTATTTGGCGTTTACCCGTTCGTCAGAGGAACTGTATTTGCTTAGCCCGTCTTATGCGGCGGACGGTTCGGCGGTTAATTTATCTTCGGCCTTAGAGGATATAAGAAGGGTGTTGCCGGGTCTGGTGGTCAAATCGTCACCCGAACTTTACCGGTTGGGCGGTGACAGAGCGCTGCTGAAGGGGTTATCGAGCCATTTGGCGGCTTTAAAAGCGGGTGCTAAGGTAAGTGGCGGGACAGACCGTTTTTGGCGCGCTGTATGCCTTTATTTGCGCGCTAACGGTATGTTGACCAACGAACTGGAGCTGTTGGCCGACGGCTTGGGCTACAGTGTGCAAAATGCACCGCTTAACGACCGTCAACTGGCAATGCTTTACCCGCAGCAAAAAACCGCCAGTGTATCGCGGTTGGAAAGCTTTAATAACTGCCCGTGCCGCTATTATGCGCAATACGGCTTAAACCTTGCCCCGCGAGAAGAATTTAAGCTGCGTTCGATGGACATTGGCAACCTGTACCATTATGTGCTGGCCGAGGTGATAGCTGGGCTGGCGGCTGCCAAGTGTGATTGGCGCAGTTTGCAGGCGGCAGACGTTATACCCCTGATTGATAAAGCTATGCAGGATTTTACTGCCGGCGGTTTGGGCGATGTTTTTGCGGATAACGGCAAAAATACCTACGCTGCCGAAAAAATAAAGTCGGTGCTGCTGCAAACCGTGCTGGATATGGCGGCTAATTTGGGGCTGGGGTTGTTCAGCCCGGCCGAACTGGAAATTTCTTTTGGGCGCGGTGCCGACGGTAAGCTGAAAGCGCCGATGATAACCCTGACTGACGGGCGCAAAATTAAGCTGGTGGGGCAAATAGACCGTGTGGATACGGCCAGTGGTACCGATGCCGAATATCTGCGGGTTATAGACTATAAAATGCGTAACAAAACGCTAAAGCCGGCGGATATTTACTATGGGCTTAACTGGCAACTGCCGTTTTATTTGCAGGCCTTGCTGGGCAATAAAACCGCCAACGGTAAAAAACTAAAGCCTGCCGGTATGTTTTATGTGCCGGTGCAGGAAATTATAAAAAGCGTAAAAGAAGCCGACGATGACGGGGCGGCGGTAAAGCTGCAGGGGCTGGCTATTTTGGATATTGAGGCGCTTACTTTGGCCGAGCGCGACTTTGAACCGGGCAAAAGTGCCAAAACTATGCCGGTATACCTGAAAAAAGACAATACCTTTGGCGCCAACACCAAGGGGCTTACCCCGGCTGAATATGATTTTATGCAGGCGTGCCTAAACCGGCAGGCAGGGCAAACGCTTACGGCAATGCTTAACGGTGATATAAGCCAGCGCCCGGTAATAAACACCGGGCATGCAGCCTGTGAATTTTGCGACTACTATGCGCTGTGTGCCCTTGACTTGGCGGTGGAGCCTAAAGGGCGAGAAGTTCAATCTCTGTCGTCGGGCGAGGTTATAGCGCGGCTGGCGGCAGACTACCCGGATATTGCGCAGCAGTTTAATATTTTAAGCAAGGAGGATAAGCTATGAGCTGGACAGCAGAACAACAGGCGGCTATGCAGAAAACCGATACCAATTTGTTGGTGGCGGCAGGGGCAGGCAGCGGCAAAACAGCGGTGCTTATAGAGCGTGTGTTGGGTATGATAACCGACGAACAGCAGCCGGTGGATGTTGATGACCTGCTGATAGTTACCTTTACGGCGGCAGCCGCTGCCGAAATGCGTGAGCGCCTGACCAAAGCCCTGCGTGACCGCTTGCAGGATGATCCGGAAAACGCGGTGACAGCGCGCCAGTTGGTGTTATTGCAGCGGGCAAACATTACAACCATACATTCGTTTTGCTTACAGATTTTAAAGGAACACGGCTACCTTTTGGGGTTGGATGCAAAATCGCGGATTGGCAGTGACGGTGAACTGGCCCTGTTGCAGGAAAACGTGCTGGACGAGGTTTTTGAGGCTGCCTATGCCGATGATAACAGCGGTTTAAGGCAGCTATTGCGCACCTACAGCCGCGGTATCGGTGATGACAACCTGCGCGAACTGGTGCTACGCCTGCTTAGATTTGCCCAGAGTATGCCCGATATTGAAGGCTGGCTTGGCGGCTTGGCGGCGGTGTATACCAACGGTGATGCGGGGCAGTGGCTGGCTTATTTTACCGAATGTTTGCAGGAAGATATTAAACAGGTGGCCGAGCTGGCGGCCGAAGCTGCACGGGCGGCAGATGCCGTGCCCAAGTATCAGCCGGTGATAGAGGCTGAGGCTGCCGAGCTGGCGGCGGTGCTGGCTATGGCTGAAGAAGCACCGGCGCAGCAGGTTTTGGCGGCATTGGCTAATATAAGCTTTAAGAGCCTGCCGCGGGTTACCGCTAAAGATGATGTAGACCCGGCGGATAAAGAGCGGGTGCAGGCTTTGCGTAACCGGGTAAAGGGCGATGTTGCACAGATACTGAGCAATGGCCGACCGGTGTTAACGGGCAGGCTGGACGAAGAACTGGCCGAGCTGGCACCTTTGGCTAAGGCACTTGTTGATTTGGCGCTGGCTTATTATCGGGCGTGGCAGGCTGCCAAGCAAAAGGCGCATTTGTGGGAATTTGCCGATTTAGAGCATTATGCGCTGGATTTGCTGCAAAATGATGAACTTGGTGTGGCCGAGGGCTTTAAAAACCGCTTTTACGAGGTTCTGGTAGACGAATATCAGGACGTTAACCGCGTGCAGGAAACCCTGCTGCAAGCCCTTAGCCGCGATAATAATCGTTTTATGGTGGGTGATATTAAGCAGAGCATTTACCGCTTTCGGCTGGCTGAGCCGGGGCTGTTTTTGGAAAAATTTGCTGCCTATGGCCGCGGTGAGGGCGGCAGGCGCATTGACTTAAATCGTAACTTTAGAAGCCTGCCCGGCGTGCTGGATGGCGTAAATTATGTGTTTAGCCGTATTATGCAGGGCGGTAATGCCGAAATTACCTATGATGAGGCCGCTATGCTTTATCCCGGCCGCACTGATGACCAAAACTACCCGTGCGAGCTGCTGATAATTGATAAGGCAGCGATAAAAGGTCAGCAGGCAGAAGATGATGAGGCGGCCCCCGTGGCGGAAATGCAGGACGCCGAGCTGGAGGGGCGCCTGTTGGCCGAGCGTATATGGGCCGAGCATAAGGCCGGGCGCAAATGGGGCGATATGGTGGTGCTGCTGCGGGCGGTAAAGGTGGCGGTACCGGTTATTTGCCGCGAGCTGGCTGCTAAGGGCATACCCTGTGTTACGGATATTGCCGACGATTTTATTAACCTGCCGGAGGTGCAGACGGTGGTAAACCTGCTTACGGTGATAGATAACCCGCGGCAGGATATTCCGCTGGCGGCGTTGTTACATTCGCCGGTGGTGGGGCTTGCTTTGGCTGATTTGGCTGACCTGCGTACCTTAAGCGGTGAAAATGCCCCCCTGTATGACGGCCTTAGACGAACCCACAAGCCTGAGCTGCTGAAATTTTTGCAGCGGCTTGACGAGTGGCGGCAAAAAAGCCGTGAGCTGGGTGTTGGTGAGCTGCTGACGTACATTTATAATCAGACGGCGCTGCCGGAGGTTATGAGTGCCCTGCCCGGCGGTGAGCTGCGCCGTAAAAATTTAGACGAAATAAAGCGTTATGCTGCCGAATACGATGCCGGCGGCAGTTTGGGTATAACGCGGTTTTTGCGCTTTTTACAGGCAGCCGGGCGCAAGCAGGCCGCCGATAAACAGCCCAATATAGATGCGGTGCGTTTGATGAGCGTACATAAAAGTAAGGGGTTACAGTTCCCGGTGGTGTTTGTGGCCGGTATGGGTGGCAAATTTAACGAATCCGACTTTAATCAGGATATTTTGCTGCACCGTACATTGGGCCTTGGTATGCGCCGTGTTGATTTGGCAGGCAAGCTCAAGTACCCCACCTTTGGTTTTAACGTAATAAAGCGCAAGGCCGCCTGGGAAAATATTGCCGAGGCGCTGCGTATTTTATATGTAGCTATGACGCGCGCGCAGGATAAGCTGGTTTTGGTGGGGGTGGCAAATATGCCCAAATTGGCTGCCAAAATAAGCACTGTAAGCACGCAGGATGCCGTGCAGCCGGCTTTTTTGGCGGCAGAAAAGGCGTTTTTGCCGATTGTGGCAGCGGCACTGTTGCCGCACCCGGATGCCGGTATTTTGCGGCAGGCAGCTAACCGCCCGCAGGTGTCAAACACCGATATTGCCGGGTATAGCGGCCACTGGCAGATAGAGATTATCGACAGGGTGCCGGGGCAAGGCGAAGCGGCAGCAGATGAGGTGTTCAGCTTTGCCGATTGGCTGGCGGCGGACAGTGTGGCAGATACAGCCGATATTGCTGCGGTTTTGCAGCGAGATTATCCGGCGGCGGCCCTGCAAAAGCTGCCGGTAAAGTGGAGTGCAACATCTTTGGAGCGGCTGGAGCCGCTGTATGAGCCGGATGAGCAGACAGACCCTGCTAATAACACGGACGCGGCATCGGCGGCGGTGGAATTTGCCGAGGATATGCAGGCAGGTGGCTATGATGCGGATTATTACGCGGCGTTGGGCAGCCTTATCCACGCGATTTTAGAAAAAGCCGACCTTGGTGCCATAGCCAACGGTGCTGACCCAACTGCCGAACTGACGGCCTGCTGGCGGCGCTTATCGGCAGGTTATGCGCCCGATGTTGCGGCGGCGGTAAGGGTGGAGCGCCTGGCGCGATTGTTTGCGGTGCCGCTGGGCAGGCGTTTGCTGGCGGCGGTAAAAGGCGGCGGCACGGTGCTGCGCGAGCAGCGTTTTACGGCCCGATTGACGGTGGCGCAGCTAAAGCAGCTTAATCTGGGGGCGTGGGCCAAGCTGGGCGCGGCTACCGGCCTTGACCTGCGGGAATACGCCGACGAGGAGCTGTTTTTTCAGGGGGTTATAGACTTGGCTTTTTATGACCCTGATTTGAACGGCTGGCTGCTGGTAGATTATAAGTCGGGCGGCAACCGTAGCCTTAGCGATGCTGATGTTGCGGCCAAGTATGGCTGGCAGTTGGCCCTGTACAAATATGCTCTGGCGGCGGCAACCAACCGCACGGTGCAGGGCGGCTGCATATTTTTTACAGCCAATGCCCGCACGGTAAAAGTATTTTAAATAAGCACAAAAACCACCTGCTGCGCATAGGTTAAGGCAAGGCCGCTGCGCAGGAGGTGTTTTTTATGCTGAAAAAATTTAACTGTGGTATGCGTGGTGCCCCGGCTCCGCGCCTGCCCCGGCCCGGTTTGTGGCTGCGCCTGTGTTTTTGCCTTGGCCGCCGACTTTGGCAGCTTTTTGCTTTGGCCGGGCTGTTGTTGTTTGCTTATGTTTTGTGGCACCCCTGTGCGTATTTGCTGGTGGTTTGTTTTATAATAGTATTAGGTTTAATGGTATGGCTCCAGAAGGGACAATAGTACCCCGTCTTTAGGCTCGTTGTCTGCTTAGCTCAGCGGCGTACTATCAGTACGCCTAAATCGCTTGCGCAGCCGTACTCACCTAAATCAGGGGCACTCTTGCCCTTCTGGTATATCGTAATTGACAATAGCGGCACATCTACTTTGTCGTCAGTCTCCTCACTTGTCGGCGTA
>CAZMTO010000015.1:0-36861 GCA_964569265.1 uncultured Peptococcaceae bacterium
CAAAGTCAAGGAAGTTCAAGAGTGCCCCAGATGCAAGGAATAGAATTTTGAGTCGCAGGAGGCGTACTTAATGTACGCCGACAAGCGAAAAATTATATGACACCGCAGATGGGGTGCTATTGGACTTCCGGTTTCACCGGTTGTGGGTGCCTATAACCTCCCTACACTCCCACCCAACCTCACAAGCCCAAACGCCACCGTCTAACAGCTCATAATCCACACGCTCGTTAAGCAGCTCACTGTGCGCACTTTGCTGCGCGTAAACAGTTTTCAGCGCAGCAAGATAAGCCGCACGCTTGGCCTCTGCTTCACTTAGGGTTTGCGGCGTCACATTCATAAGTTGCAGGGTATTACACTGCAAACAAAACGGTACACCCCATAACCCCAGCCGATACGTTGCTGAGCTTTGTGCCACCTGTTGACCGGGCGCTGCTTTAGGGGTGATGCCCCACAACAGCAAACGTGCGCCGTCATCTTTGGCCAACATATACACCGTTGACGCCCTGCCTGCCGGCTCTTGCAGCTCGGTGCCAAGCGGCACCTCGGCATAACCGCTGTACCACACGCGCGCATAAATTATCGCGTCGGCACGGCCATCAGCCATAGGCGACACCAAAAGATCACCCACCTTTACGGTATCGCCGTGTTTGGCCACCGCCTGCCCGTGTTTTAGCAAAACATCCTCTATCAAAGCATCGCGATCAGCCCAAATAGCCCCAAGTGTGGCGTTTTCCAGCGTTTCCGGGTATACCGATCTTTCTGCTACCTTTATATTTACCACCGTGCCGCTGCGCTCTATATACACCCACGATATCTCCGGTATCTGCGCTTTTAGCTCGCGGCATATTTCATCAATATCCAGCCGCCGATACACCGCGCCCGGCCTTACACCAAGTTCCTGCGCCAGAGCCGCCACTTTGGAAGTATCCAGCGTCGTTAATTGTTCCTGCGGCAGCACATTTACCGCAAACACCAACTGCGACAGCATTATAAGCCCCGCCGCAAACAGCACCACACCCACGGCAAAGCTTTTGCGCCCCAACAAATAGCGCAGGGCAAAGGGCAAACCCCAACCGCCGCCCGCCAGCAGCTTGCAGCCGCACAGGGCCGCAATACGCCTAAGCTCGCGCACATTTTGCCGGGCCGCCTTAAGTTCCAGCACATCCGGGCTAAGCCAGTTGGTGTCCCAAATTTCTATGCCGCGCTGCAGGGCCAAATTTAAAAACCTTTCCTGCCCGGTGCCGGCAACCTTAAGCACCACAAAGCCGCCAAACCAGCTTGTAATATCCGTCAGCATCAGTTAACCTCCTGCGGTGGATTTTCGGTGCCGGGTGCAGCCTGTTCCTCGGCAAGCTCCGCCGCCAGCAGGGCCGCCAAATCAGCATCAGACAACACCCCACCGCCGCCAAGGCTATCCAGCACAATTTGCAGGCTGCTTATTTCACCCTCTAAAAAAACGTCGGTTTTGCTAATGCTTCTTAAAGCAAACGAGCTGCCGCGCGCTATTAAATAACCGTCGTTTACCCTAAGGCGCACCTCGTTAGCTGTGTAGCTTATTATGCCCTTGTGGTTTTCAACATTAAGATTAAGGTTACCAACCAGCGTTATCCGCGGCAAATCCAACGCCAGATCCTCCGGTATTTCCAAAACATCGGCCATAACCCTGCGCATAAGCGGCTGTTTTTTTGCTGCTGCCAAATATAACACCCCCGATCGGTCAATTATATGCCGCAAAACCGCTTGTATTCAACATTTTGCTGTGCTATAATAGGGAAATAATAAAGTTTTTTGACCGGGAGGTTACAATGACAACACAAGAGCATAAATACAGCGATTTAGTCACCGAGGCTCAAATTCGCGAGGCATTTTTGCAGTTTTTTGAAGCAAAAGGCCACACCCGCGTTGCCAGCTCGCCGCTGGTACCGCATAACGACCCTACCCTGCTTTTTGTAAATGCAGGTATGGTGCAGTTTAAAGATACTTTTTTGGGATTGGAAAAACGCCCCTATGTTCGCGCTACCACCGCACAAAAGTGCGTGCGCGCCGGCGGCAAGCATAACGACCTTGATACTGTTGGCCGCACCGCCCGCCACCATACATTTTTTGAAATGCTGGGCAATTTTTCTTTTGGCGATTATTTTAAAGAGGACGCCATTAAAAACGCCTGGGAATTTATTACCGAAGTTTTAAAGCTGCCCAAAGACCGTCTTTATGTTACCGTTTATAAAGACGATCAGGAAGCCCGCGAAATCTGGAAGCGCGTTACCGGCTTCCCCGACGAGCGTATTTACAATATGGGAGAAAAAGATAACTTTTGGGCAATGGGCGATACCGGCCCGTGTGGTCCCTGCTCCGAAATCTTTTTTGACCGCGGCGAAAAATACACCTGCGATGCGCCCGAATGTGCTATGGGCGTTTGCGACTGTGACCGCTGGATGGAAATTTGGAACCTTGTATTTATGCAGTACGAACGTGACGAGGCCGGCAATTTAACGCCTCTGCCCCGCCCCAGCATTGATACCGGTATGGGCTTAGAGCGTATAACCTCTATTATGCGCGATGTAGACAGCAACTACGAAATTCCGATTATGCGCAGCATAATCTCTTTTGTAGAGGATTTAACCGGCAAAACCTATGATCCCGGCAAGGCCGGCTTCCCCTTCCGTGTAATTGCCGACCATATCCGTGCCTGCACCTTTTTAATTGCCGACGGTGTTATCCCCGGCAACGACGGCCGCAACTATGTTCTGCGCCGCATCTTCCGCCGGGCAGTGCGCTATGGCACCAGCCTTGGCATTAACGAGCCTTTTATGCACAAAATTGTGCCGCTGGTTTGCCAACTTATGGGCGATGCCTACCCGGAAATTTGCGAGCAGCAGGAATTTATTGCCAAGGTTATGCTGATGGAAGAAGAAAAATTCCGCGAAACTATCAGCGACGGCTTAACTATGGTTGGCAACATCATCGGCAAAATGCGTGAACAGGGTGTTGACGTATTTTCCGGCAAGGACGCCTTCCAGTTGTATGATACCTACGGTTTTCCGCTGGATTTGACCAAGGATATTTTGGAAGAAAACAACCTGCAATTAGACGAACAGCAGTTTGAGGCTGCGCTGGAGGCGCAGCGTGAGCGTGCCCGTGCTGCCCGTAACGTAAAAACCAACGTAGAAGATTTGCAGAACCTGACCGAGCTGCTGCACGATGTGCCTGCCACCACCTTTACCGGCTACCAGAATATGGAGGACGACGGTAAGGTTATGGCCATTATTGTAGATAAAGAGCTGCAACAGGGCATTTGCGGCGGCCAGGACGGTTATCTGGTGCTGGATAAAACCTGTTTCTATGCGGAATCCGGCGGCCAGAGCGGTGACAGCGGCGTTATTTCTGTCGGAGGCACCGAGCTTTTGATAGACAACACCACCAAGCTGCCCAACGGCATCTTTTTGCACCACTTTTTAGCTAAAACCGACGGCGTTAAGCTGGGTGATACGGTTCATTGCGCCATAAATACCGAGCAGCGTTTGGCAGCCGCCCGCAACCATTCGGCTACCCATCTGCTGCAATATGCACTGCGCCAGACTTTGGGCACCCACGTTCATCAGGCAGGCTCGCTGGTAACACCTAACCGCCTGCGCTTTGACTTTGCCCACATTGCCCCCTTAACATCTGCCGAAATTGATGTTATTGAAGGCATTGTAAACGCCCAGATATTACAGAATGTACCGGTAAAAACCGTGGTTATGAGCAAGGAAGAAGCTTCGGCACAGGGCTTCCTCGCTTTCTTCGGTGACAAATACGGTGACGAGGTACGCACTGTTACTATGGGGCCTTCTATGGAGCTTTGCGGCGGCACCCACGTTAAAGCCACCGGCGATATCGGTTCGTTTAAAATTGTCAGTGAAGGCGGCATAGGCAGCGGTATTCGCCGTATCGAGGCTGTTACCGGCACCAATGTTCAGGAATTTATGCGCCAGCATTTAACCTCTTTGTTCCACACAGCAGCCCTGCTTAAAACCTCGTGGGAAAATCTTGAGCAAAAGGTAGCCGCTTTAATAGAAGAAAATAAAGCTAAAGACCGTGAAATTAAACAGTTGCGCCAGCAGTTAAACCAGCAGGCCATCGGTGATATATCGGAAACCGCACAGGAAATAGGCGGGGCCAGGGTAGTTGCCGCCAAGCTGCCGGTAGATAATATGGATGAGTTACGTTCGGCGCTGGACAAGCTGCGTGATAAACAACCCAACGGTGCCGCCATTTTGGCAGCCGAGGCCGACGGTAAGGTTTTGCTGGTGGCTTATGTCGGCAAAGAACTTATTGCGCGCGGCTTAAACGCCGGCAACATAGTAAAAGCAGCCGCAGCAGCCTGCGGCGGTGGCGGCGGCGGCCGTCCGGATATGGCTCAGGCCGGCGGCAAAGACGCAACCAAAATTAACGAAGCACTTGACGCTGCATTAAAGGTAATAACCCAGGCTTTGCAGTAAACCGCAAAATAACCGGCATAAAATGCAGCCAAAATGCTTAAATTGAACTGGGAGGTAATTTTATGGCAGACAACAAGCTGGAAGAAACAATGTATTTTAAAATCAGCAAGGAGGAAGAGCTTAACCCCCACGATGTTTTGCTGACCGTATACGAAGCGCTGGAGGAAAAAGGCTATAACTCAATTAACCAGTTGGTTGGCTATTTTATCTCCGGAGACCCCGCCTACATCACCAGCCACAAGCAGGCGCGCAGCCTTATACGCCGTGTAGAGCGCGATGACCTGATAGAGGAGCTGTTGGTTCATTATCTTAAAGGGCGTGATGCCAAATGAGATTGTTGGGCCTTGATTTAGGTGATGCCACCATTGGCGTAGCCGTAAGTGACCCTTTTGGCCTGACAGCGCAAGGCATTTGCACCATACGCCGCCAAAAACGCGCCCACGATATTGCCGAACTGGCCAAAATTGTGGACGAATACCAAGTAGAGGCTTTTGTTATGGGTTTGCCGCTTAACCTTAACGGCACCCGCGGCCCGGCGGTAGACAAGGTAGAATCTTTTGCGGACATTTTAAAGCAGGAATTTGCCCTGCCGGTTTATTATCAGGACGAGCGACTTACTACGGTGGCCGCCCACAAAACCCTGTTAGAAAACGATACCAGCCGCGCCAAACGCCGCAAGGTGGTCGACAAATTGGCTGCCGTATTTATTTTGCAGACTTATCTGGATAACCCAAATACGATTAAGTGAGGATCAATATTATGACACAAGAGATGGAAAACGAAAATATCATCACCCTGCTGGATGATGATGACAACCCGATCGATTTTGAGATTATTGAAATGCTGGAAATTGCCGGCAAAAACTACGCTTTTTTACTGCCGCTTAATACCGACAACGAAGATGCCGAGGAAGACGAGGCTGTTATCTTCCGCATTGACAAAGATGAGAACGGCGACGAGATCTTCGCTTATATCGAGGACGACGCTGAATGGGAAATGGTAGTAGATACCTACAACGATATGCTGTTTGAAGAAGAATAAACGCATTTAGCAAAAAACAACCCCCTTGGCACTGAGCCTTGGGGGTTATTTTTATGTGTTTATTTTACTTAAATCAGTTAAAGTAGCGCTTTAACATACCGCGGAAGCCTGCACCGTGGCGAGCTTCGTCCTTAGCCATTTCGTGAACGGTATCGTGGATAGCATCCAAGCCCAGCTCTTTGGCCATAGCAGCCAGCTTCAGCTTACCGTCGCAGGCGCCGTGTTCAGCTTCGGCACGCATTTTAACGTTGGTTTTGGTATCGCCGGTAACAACTTCGCCCAGCAGCTCGGCAAACTTGGCAGCGTGTTCAGCTTCTTCCATAGCATAAAGCTCAAAAGCACGGCCAATTTCCGGGTAACCTTCGCGGTGTGCCTGACGCGCCATTGCCAAATACATACCAACTTCGGTACATTCGCCCATAAAGTTATCTTTTAAGCCGGAAATTATCTCAGCCGGGGCATCCTTGGCAATACCTACAACGTGTTCGCAGGCAAACGGAGCTTCACCCTCGTCAGTTTTTTCTACAAATTTGGCAGCCGGTGCCTTGCATTGCGGGCAAAATTCCGGAGCCGCAGTACCTTCGTGAACATAACCGCAAACGGTGCATACAAATTTTTTTAACATAGTCAAATCCTCCCAATTTTTATTGTTTGATATTCTTTACCCAAAAATTTTCTTATTGCGAACCTGTCGCAATAACACTATAGCCATTATACACCATAACATAAATACTGTCAAGATAATTTGCGGTTTTCGTCGCTTTAGGGGTAGAAAATTTTTTTCTTATACTATATAATAGAGGATAGACAAGCCATAACTTTTAAGGAGATTTGCCATGAGCGAAAAAGTTTATCGCATTTATGTTGAAAAAAAGCCCCGGTTTGCCCGCACGCACGACCTTATAAAGGATATTCGCGGGTATTTGGGCATTACGGCACTAAGCGGCCTGCGCATTATAGAACGCTATGATGTTCAGGGCATTGACGATGCTGCCTTTGCTGCCGCCAGCCGTACCATTTTTGCCGAACCCCCGGTAGATAACATTTATTCTGCCCTGCCGCAGGTAGAAGGTGCAACGGTGTTTGCTACCGAATATCTGCCCGGCCAGTTTGACCAACGTGCCGATTCCTGTAGCCAGTCTATTCAGTTGCTTACCCAAAAGGAACGCCCGCTGGTACGCTATGCCCGTGTATATATTTTGCAGGGCAACCTTACCGAAGCTGATATTGCCGCCATTAAGGCGCACTGCATTAACCCTGTAGAATCTCGTGAGGCTGATTTGGCCGAGGTTGATACGCTGGTGCAGGTGTACCCCGAACCGGCAGACGTGGCCATTTTAGACGGCTTTACCCAAATGGACGATACCACGCTGGAGGCTTTGCGCCGGGATTTGGGTTTGGCTATGGATTTTGATGATATTGCGTTTTGCCGCAGCTATTTTACCGATTGCGGCCGCGAACCGTCACTGACGGAAATTCGCCTTATCGACACTTACTGGTCTGACCATTGCCGCCATACCACCTTTTTAACCGCGCTGGACGATACCACGATTGAGGCGGACTATATTAAGGATACCTTTGACGGCTATTTAAAGATACGCCAACAGGTAGGACGGGAAAACCGCCCCATAACCCTTATGGATATGGGCACCATTGCCGCAAAATACTTAAAACAAAACGGCATTTTGCGTGATTTGGATGAATCCGAAGAAATAAACGCCTGTTCGGTGCGCGTAAAGGTAGATGTTGACGGCCAAGACGAAGATTGGCTGCTGATGTTTAAAAACGAAACCCACAACCACCCGACTGAAATTGAACCCTTTGGCGGTGCTGCCACCTGTTTGGGCGGTGCAATCCGCGACCCGTTATCCGGCCGTGTGTATGTTTATCAGGCTATGCGCGTTACCGGTGCGGCCAACCCGCTTACCCCGCTTAACCAGACTATGCCCGGCAAGCTGCCGCAGAAGAAGCTGGTGACCACCGCTGCTGCCGGTTATTCGTCTTATGGCAACCAAATAGGTTTGGCCACCGGCCTGGTTAACGAAATTTACCACCCCGGTTATGTTGCCAAGCGTATGGAAATCGGTGCGGTAGTTGGTGCTGCCCCGGCCCAAAACGTGGTGAGAGAAAGACCCGCTGCCGGCGATGTAGTTATTTTGCTGGGCGGTTCTACCGGGCGTGACGGCTGCGGCGGCGCTACCGGCTCCAGCAAAAGCCACACGGCAGAAAGTCTTACATCCTGCGGGGCCGAGGTACAAAAAGGCAACCCGCTGGAAGAACGTAAAATTCAGCGACTGTTCCGCAACCCCAATGTCACCCGCCTTATTAAGCGCTGCAACGATTTTGGCGCCGGCGGTGTAAGTGTTGCCATTGGTGAGCTGGCCGACGGTTTGCAAATAAATTTGGATAAAGTGCCGAAAAAATACGAAGGCTTAGACGGCACCGAGCTGGCTATCTCCGAATCTCAGGAGCGTATGGCCGTGGTTGTTGCCGCCAAAGATGAAGCTGCCTTTTTGGCTGCCGCCCTTGACGAAAATCTGCAAGCCGTGCGTGTTGCCGAAGTTACCGCCGAGCCGCGTATGCGTATGACCTGGCGCGACAAAACCATCGTTGATCTTTCTCGTGAATTTTTAAATTCTAACGGGGCACCCAAGCACACCACCGCAGTTGTAGCCGCCCCCGATTTAGCTGCCCTGCCGCACAAATTTGCTGCCAATGGCCAAACCTACGGCCAAAAGCTTACCAATATGCTGGCCGATTTAAATGTCTGCTCGCAAAAGGGCCTTATAGAACGCTTTGACAGCACCATTGGTGCCGCCACCGTAACTATGCCCTTTGGCGGCCAAAAGCAGCTTACCCCCACACCTTATATGGCGGCCAAGCTGCCCGTATTAAACGGCCAAACCACCACCGCATCGGTAATGGCCTACGGCTTTAACCCGTGGCTGTCATCGGCCAGCCCTTATCACGGTGCTATGCAGGCTGTTATCAGCAGTGCAGCCAAGCTTACGGCTGCCGGCCTTAACCACCGCCGTTTGTGGCTGACTTTTCAGGAATATTTTGAAAAGCTGGGCCAAAACCCCAACCGTTGGGGCAAACCGCTGGCTGCCCTGTTGGGTGCGCTGAAAGCTCAGGTTGGGCTGGGGCTGGCGGCTATCGGCGGCAAAGACAGTATGTCAGGTTCGTTTGAAGATATTGATGTACCGCCTACGCTGGTAAGCTTTGCCATAGGCACCGCCAAAGCAGACGATATAGTAACCCCCGAATTTAAGCAGGCCGGGCACACCGTTTGTCTGTTGGCACCCACCTATGGCGCTAACGCTCTGCCCGACTTTGCCGACATTAACCGCGTTTTTGACGAAGTAAACAACCTTACTGCCGCCGGTAGTGTTGCCGCTGCCTGGGCGCTGGACTTTGGCGGTGTGGCCGAGGCTGTCTGCAAGATGAGCTTTGGTAACAGCATTGGCTTTAAGTTTGCCGATACCTACCCCGCCGCTGCTATGTTCGACCAGTGCTACGGTGCAATTCTGCTGGAGCTTAATGACGGTGTTGCCCTGCCCGACGGTGCCGTTGCCGTAGGTGAAACCACCGCTGCTGCCGGCATTGCCGTTGGCGATGAGTTTATTGCCCTTGATGAGCTGCTGGCAGCCTGGCAGGCTACCTTAGAGCCGGTATACCCCACCAAAACCGAAGCTTGCGGCACGGCAGACAAAGTTAGCTACACCGAACGCAACACCCGCCGCCCCGTAAGCAAGTTTGCCAAGCCGCGTGTGCTTATACCCGTGTTCCCCGGCAACAACTGCGAATACGATTCGGCACGCCAGTTTGTACAGTGCGGCGCCGATGCCAACACCTTTATTATCGGCAACCTTACGCCGCAAATGGTAGAAAATTCGGTAAACGAGCTGGCCAAAGCCATTGCCCAAAGCCAAATGATAATGCTGCCCGGTGGTTTTTCCGGCGGCGACGAACCTGACGGCAGCGGCAAATTTATTGCCACGTTCTTCCGTAACCCGCGCCTTAAAGAGGCGATAATGGAGCTGCTTAACCGGCGCGACGGCCTGATGCTGGGCATTTGCAACGGTTTTCAGGCGCTGATAAAGCTGGGGCTGGTGCCCTACGGCGAAATCCGCGATATGCGCGATGATTCTCCGACGCTGACCTTTAACGACATCGGCCGCCACCAGAGTATGCTGGTAAAAACCCGTATCGCCAGCACCAAATCGCCGTGGCTGGCCTACACCAACGTAGATGACCTGCACACCATTGCCATTTCTCACGGTGAGGGCAAGTTTGTAGCCACCCCCGAAGAAATTGCCGCCCTGGCTGCCAACGGCCAAATTTGTACGCAGTATGTTGACCTTGACGGCAACCCCACCCTGCAAACGCCGTTTAACCCCAACGGTTCTATGTGGGCTATAGAAGGTATTTGCAGCCCCGATGGCCGCGTGCTGGGCAAAATGGGTCATTCTGAACGCTACAATGCCGGTGTGTTTAAAAACGTGCCCGGCAGCAAAGACCAGCTTATATTTAAAGCCGGCGTAGACTATTTTAAGTAATTTATATTTTGTGCGGCAAATTGCCCGCCGCATAATAAGGCAAAACACTCCCGTTAGCCAAACGGCAGTGCCCCGAACATACAAAAACGCCCCTGCACAGCGCAAGGGCGTTTTTATTATGCAATTTTTAAGCAACCTGCGGCTTAATAGTTTTCAGCTCTAATTTGAAAATAATCCTGCGGATGAGAGCATACAGGGCAAACCTTGGGTGCTTCGGCCCCAACGTGTATATGACCGCAATTCAGGCAAATCCATACGGTTTCTCCGGCGCGGGCAAAAACCTCAGCCTTTTCGATATTTTCCAGCAGCTTGCGGTAGCGTTCTTCGTGTTCTTTTTCAATTTTGGCAACACCGGCAAACAGGTAAGCAATGTGGTCAAAGCCCTCCTCTTTAGCGGTTTTGGCAAACTCGTCATACATTTCAGTCCATTCATAATTTTCGCCGGCAGCAGCGTCCTTCAGGTTGGTCATAGTGTCCGGCACAGCACCTTCGTGCAGCAATTTAAACCAGATTTTGGCGTGTTCTTTTTCGTTAGCGGCAGTTTCGGCAAAAATATTAGAAATCTGCACATAACCGTCTTTTTTGGCGCGGGCTGCATAATACAAATACTTGGTATGCGCCTGAGATTCACCGGCAAAAGCCGTCATCAAATTTTGTTCTGTTTTGCTGCCTTTCAGTTCAGTCATCGTAAAAAATCCTCCTTAAAATTTAACTTTACCCTATTTTATTAGCAATCCACTTGTTGCAAACAATTCTTATTAAGCTATATTATACCATATATGTCGTTATTTGGCAATAGGCATAAGCGCCGAAAAATCGTCAATATAATACAGCTTTGCGCCATTTTGCGCCGCTATGCGGTTTATTTCATCGTAATTATATCCCGGCGTTTTTACCGCCGCCACCACAAAGCCTGCCGCCAGCGCCGTTTTAATTGCCGTCCGAGAATCCTCCACCACCAGAGTACGCTGCGGTTTGGTGCCCAGTTTTTCTGCCGCCTGCAAAAAAATATCCGGTTTATCCTTACCGGCACCAACCTCCGGCGTTGTTATAACAAACTTAAAGCAATCGACCAAATTGTGCGTTTTAAGCATAGTCTGCACCTGCGGGCGGTCAGTCATAGTGGCAATGCAGGCCGGCTTATTGGCCGCCAACAATGCTTGCAGCAGCTCGCGGCGGGTAGGCATAAGGGCAATATCCTGCGCATAATGGCGATCCATTTCGGCTTGCAGCTCGTTAAAAACCGCCTGCGTATCGGTTGGCTTGGCAGCATATTTGCGCGCCAAAATATCGCACGCCTGCCATAAATCAGCGGTGGCAAATTCTTCAGCCAGGCTTGTGGGCAGCGGCACACCCTGCCGCTTAAACCAATCTACCGGCAAATGCAGCCAGTAACACATCGAATCTACCAGCGTGCCGTCCATATCAAAAATTACGCCGTCTATTGCCGCCCAATCAAACGCTGCCGGGCTATGTTCCTCTGCATTATTTTTTATATTTTCTTCTATATCATTTTCTATATCATTTTCTTCTATATCGTTCCATTCGGCCATTTTAGCGCCAAAATCCTTGCAATCCAAATTTTGTTTATACAAATCCTCCCATTTTTGGTGATACACCGTTTACACCCCTTTCTAAAGGTATTTTAACACATAATTACAATTATTACTACGCTTTTTATATTGTACAACCCAAATTTTTGTGGTACAATAAGGTATTATAATGTGTTTAGATATAACAGGAGGTAACAAAATGCGGGCTATTATTACTGTTTTGGGCAAAGACCATCAGGGTATTATTTTTAATGTAACCAAAATTGTGGCTGAATACGGCGTAAATGTTTTGGATATTACCCAAACCATTATGAGCGACAATATTTTTGCAATGATGATGTTGGTTGATTTAACCGAATTAAAAGGCGAATTCCCCGATTTTATTAAAGATTTAAAGGCATACGGCGAAGAAGGCGGCTATGCTATACACGTGCAGCGTGAAGATGTTTTTAACGCTATGCACCGCATATAAGGAGGCTGCAAAATGACTCAGCTTGTACATAGCGATATTTTAGAAACTATCCGTATGGTAGATGACCAACACCTTGACATACGCACCATAACTATGGGCATTACCCTGTTAGATTGTGTTGGCGACGATATCAATACGGTTTGCCGCCGTGTGTATGACAAAATTACCACCAAGGCGCAAAATCTGGTAAAAACCGGTGAAGATATTGAGCTGGAATTTGGTATACCGATAGTTAACAAGAGAATTTCGGTGACACCTGTTTCGCTGCTGGCCAATCCGTTTTCTCCCGACGATTGCGTAAAACTGGCCGAAACTTTGGACAAAGCCGCCAAACAAACCGGCGTAAACTTTTTGGGCGGTTTTTCTGCACTGGTACACAAGGGCTACACCAAGGGTGACCGCGCACTGATTGCCGCCATACCCGAAGCTCTGGCCCGCACCGAACGTGTTTGCAGCTCGGTTAACATTGGCACCACCAAGTCCGGTATCAATATGGATGCCGTTAAACAAATGGGGCAAATTATTAAGCAGCTTGCCGAAGAAACCAAGGCGGCTGACGGTTTTGGCTGCGCCAAGCTGGTAGTATTTTGTAATGCCCCCGAGGATAACCCCTTTATGGCCGGTGCTTTCCACGGGGTTGGCGAACCGGAAACTGTTATTAACGTTGGTGTATCCGGCCCCGGCGTAGTTAAATATGCGCTGGAAAAAGTAAAGGGCGAAGATTTTGGTACTGTTTCGGAAACCATTAAAAAGACGGCGTTTAAGGTTACCCGTATGGGTCAGCTTGTGGCGCAGGAAGCCAGCCGCCGCCTTGATACACAGTTTGGCATTGTAGACTTATCTTTGGCACCCACCCCCGCCATTGGCGACAGCGTTGCCACCATTTTAGAGGAGATGGGCCTGGAATGTTGCGGCACCCACGGCACCACTGCGGCTCTGGCTCTGCTTAATGATGCTGTTAAAAAGGGCGGTGTAATGGCCAGCTCTTATGTAGGCGGTTTGTCCGGCGCATTTATTCCCGTCAGCGAAGATGCCGGTATGATAGCAGCCGCCAGCAAGGGTGTGCTTACTATTGACAAGTTAGAGGCAATGACCTGCGTTTGCTCGGTGGGGCTGGATATGATTGTTGTACCCGGCGATACCCCTGCCAGCACGCTTTCGGCCATTATAGCCGACGAAGCCGCCATCGGTATGATTAACCAGAAAACTACCGCCGTGCGCATTATCCCCGCCCCCGGCAAAAAAGTCGGTGACGTGGTTGAATTTGGCGGTCTGCTGGGCAGCGGCCCGGTTCAGCCTGTTCACCCGGAAAGCAGCGCCGATTTTGTTGCCCGCGGCGGACGCATTCCCGCACCTATCCACAGCCTGCGTAACTGATTTAACACAGTTTTACAGCATACAAAAACCACCGATTTTAACGTCGGTGGTTTATTTTTTTATTTTTTTATTTTTTTGTCATACCTTGGTTGCCCGCCTGCTCCGCCGGCAAAACGCTCCCGCTATCGTCGGTTTGGCTCGCCGCGCCGCGCCCCGCCGGGCTTTGCCGCCGCAGCCAATCGCCAACAAACAGCCCCGCCAGAGAAATCAGGATGCCGTTAACGCCCATATCCCACATCGGTGCGTCAATTTGGCCGGTATTCAGCATATGACGCAGCCTAAAGGTAAAATAATCTGCCAGCATATACATTACGCCAAAAAATATGGCCCACTGCCACCTGCGTTCGCCGCCGCAATTATTTTTTGCCAGCAAAAAGCTTATTACCAGCGTTGCAAACGGCAGCACACCCCAATGCACCACCAGAGAATACCCCATAGCATCGCCGGGGCTAATCAGCAGGTAAAACACCAGCAGCGCCGCCAGCCACACCAGCAGATAAATGCCCAGTAATTTAACTGTTTTCTTCCTTATTTTGTTAAATATGCCCATACACCTCCTCAACCTGCCGTGCATCAAGCACACCGTTTGCCGTTACAATGCCCCAAACAAGTGGGGATAGCTGCGGTTTTGCGGCTTCTATGCGGCAGGCCGCCAAAATCTCGTCAGCCGCCCGCCCCGCCGACACTGCATCGGCAGCCAGCACCTCGGCCAGCATATCACCGGCAGCCAGCTTATCACCGGGCTTAGCCTTAAAAATAACGCCCACGCGGTGGTCAATTTTGTCCTCTATATGCTGCCGCCCGGCACCAAGGTGCTGCACAGCCCCCGCTACCGCAGCAGCATCAACTGCCGCCAAATAACCGCCCTGCGCCGCTTTTATCGGCAGCCGGCACGGCGCAGTTAAAAAGTTACCGGCCTCCAGCGCCGCCGTATTGCCGCCCTGCGCCTGCAAAAACGCCAGCAACTTGGCATAACCGCCGCCGTTTGCAAGCTGCTGTTTGGCAGCAGCCAACGCCGCCTGTCGCGTAGGGACACAGCCTGCCAAAAAAAGCTGCTCGGCCACCAGCACCAGAGAAAGCCACTGCACATCGGCTGCACCGCGCCCGCGTAACACCTCGGCAGCCTCCCAAACCTCTACAGCGTTGCCTACAGCCTGCCCCAGCGGCTCGTTCATATTCGACACCACCGCCGACACCCTGCGCCCGGCAGATGTACCTATTTTAACCATCAGCTCGGCTAATTGCAGGGCACTTTGCGCATCGGGCATAAAGGCACCGCGGCCAAATTTTACGTCTAACACTATAACATCAGCCCCGGCAGCCAGCTTTTTAGACATTACACTGGCCGCTATCAACGGCAGAGAATCTACCGTGGCCGTTAAATCGCGCAGGGCATACAAATGCTTGTCCGCCGGCGTAAGGTTGTTGCTCTGCGATATCAGCACCAGCCCCACCTTGCGTGCCTGCTCCGCCAGCTCGTTTGGGGCAAGGGTAAGCCTAAAGCCGGGCACTGCTTCCAGCTTGTCGGCCGTGCCGCCGGTTTTGCCCAGGCTGCGCCCCGACATTTTTACAATAGTAAGCCCACAAGCCGCCGCCAGGGGCATAGCTATCAGCGAGGTTTTATCACCGACACCCCCGGTAGAATGTTTGTCCGCCTTGATACCGGGCAAAAACTGCCAGTCCAAATGTTCGCCGCTGTTGTAGGTTGCCTGCGTAAGCGCCACGGTTTCGTCCTCGGTAAGGCCGCAAAAGCATATTGCCATAAGCATAGCCGCCGTTTGATAATCCGGTATGGTGCCGTTAAGCATACCGCTCAGCCAAAACTCTATTTCGGCAGGGCTTAGCGCCGCACCCTGCTTCTTCTTCGCTATCAAATCGACCATCAAAAAATCTGCTGCCATAGTTTACCTCCCGGCTGTCAGCGCCGCCAAAAACGATGCGCCTGCCAACGTAGGCCCGGCACCCAAATAGGCCGCCACCGTTGCCCCAACGTCGGCAAAGGTGGGCCTTATTTGCAGGTTTACACCCGCCGCCTGCAAGCCGCAAACCAAAATCGGCACATATTCCCGCGAATGATCGGTGCTGGGCGTAGAAGGGTCATTGCCGTGATCAGCCGTAATTATCAGCATATCGGCAGGCTGCATAGCCGCCAAAAGCTGCGGCAGGGCAGCATCAAACGCCTGCAAAGCCGCCGCATAGCCCGAAACATCGTTGCGGTGCCCATAAAGCATATCAAAATCTACCAGATTAGCCCATATTAAGCCGCTTTTGTGCGTTTGCATAGCCGCCAGCAGCTTTGCTACACCGTCGGCATTGCCGGTGGTAGGGTAGCTGAAATCAATGTGGCAATCGGCAAAAATATCGTGAATTTTACCTATGGACACCGTAGGCAGCCCGGCACCCTGCACCTGCTGCCAAATGTTACCTTCCGGCGGCAGCAGAGAAAAATCACGGCGGTTAGCAGTACGCACAAACGCCCCCGGCTCGCCCACAAAGGGCCGGGCAATAACTCGCCCCACACCGTGCTGCCCCACCAGCAAGGCCCGCGCCTTTTGGCACATTGCATACAGCGTTTTTAAGGGCACAACTTCTTCATGCGCCGCAATTTGGAACACACTGTCTGCCGACGTGTAAACTATCGGGTAGCCGGTGCGCAAATGTCGGCCACCCAGCCGTTGAATTATTTCAGTACCGCTGGCTACCTCGTTACCAAGGGTAGGGCGGCCTATCTGCCGTTCAAATTCCTTTATTAAATCAGGCGGAAAACCCTGCGAATAGGTGGGCAGGGGCGCATCAACCGGCGTACCGGCAAGCTCCCAGTGGCCGGCAGTGGTATCTTTGCCGCAAGAAACCTCCTGCAAGCGGCCAAACGCCGCCAAAGGTTTAGCCACGGGCGGCACACCCTTTAGCGGCAAAATGTTGCCCAGCCCCAGCTTTGCCAAATTAGGCAACGCAAAATCAGGTGCAAGCTCGGCAATATGCCCCAGCGTGTTGCTGCCGACGTCACCGTAAACAGCGGCATCGGGGGCTTCTCCGGCGCCAACACTGTCTAAAACCACAATTATCACTCTTTTTTCAGCCACCATCACCAAAACTCCCTTCATATACTAACTTTATATCAGCTTATACCGGCATTGTACCGGCTTTTATTTTTTTTGATATAAAGTTATTCGCTTTGGCTAAGGTTTTTCCTGCCCACAGGTGTTATCAATACGGCACAACCTGCGGTGTATCACCAAAAATAACCCGCTGTATAGCCCGGCCAATCGTGCCGTTTTCATCGTCGGGCGCTGCGGTATCGCTGCCCGGTGCGGTATCCTCCACTGCCGCAGCACCAATATTATCACCGGCTGCAAACAGGCTCATAGCACCAATATCCGTAAGTGTATGGTAGCCAACCGGCACAGCGACACCCACCAACAGCCCCATAGCCGCCACCGCCGCCAGTTTTTTCAGCTTGCTGCGCGGCTCGGTAACCATAAACATCATCATAAAAACACCCCCAATAATTGCCTTGCTACAGCATATTATTAGGGGCATAAAAAAATGAGCGGCAACTGCTTAACCACTCACTTTTTTATGGGGAATATAAGGCACAACCGCAGGCGCAGGAGCCTTTAAATAACTTTTTCACCGATACGCAGACGGTCTGCCACCATAGCAATAAATTCACTGTTGGTCGGCTTACCGCGCTCCATATTTATTGTATAACCAAAAAAGCGGTTCATCATCTCTACATTGCCTCTATCCCACGCCAGCTCAATCGCGTGCCTTATAGCGCGTTCTACACGGCTGGCAGTAGTATCATATTTTTCTGCTATCAACGGATAAAGCTCTTTGGTTACCGCACCCAACAGGTTCATTTCTTCTACCACCAAAATTATGGCATCTCTAAGATATTGATAGCCCTTTACGTGTGCCGGCACACCCATCTGCTGTATAACTCTGGTAACTTCAATATCTAAATTACGCACCATAGGCGCATAGCCGGTGGGCATACCTGTGGGCCTGTTAAACATACCGACAATGCGGTTTTTAAGCACCATAAAATCCAAAGGCTTCATCATATAATACTGCGCTTTAAGCTCCATAGCCCGGCGCATCATATCTTCCTGCCCAAAGCCGGAAAGCATAATTACCTTTACGCGGTCTATCTGCTGATTATTGCACAATTCTTCTAACACGCCAATACCGTCAATGCGCGGCATAACCACATCCAGCAGCGCCACATCGGGTTTAAGTTCGGCCAGCTTTTGCAGTGCCTGTTCGCCATTAAACGCTACGCCGCAAATATTTATCTCATCATCGCCTTCAAAAAAGCTTTGTATTTGCTCACAAAAGCTGCGGTTATCGTCCGCAATCAACACATTAATCTTGCTGTTCCTCATATTATTCATTATGTTCAATTCCTTTCTGTTCGGTTTCTCCTTTTTTATTTACTATCGGCCAAATAGTATGTTGGTTTTTAAGCTTTTAACAGCGCGCCGCCCACATTGTTGGGCATATACTAAAAAACATTGATAAAATAAAATAATTTGAAGATTAATCTTGTAATAAAGTTTTCGACAGCCCCTTTACGTTTCCTTTTTGATATTGTGGCAATTTAAGGGCAAAATTTCTGTCTTATTCGACAAATTTCGCGTTTTAATAGGTTTAGTCGATGCTATTAGGGGTGGTTCGGCCAAATAACCTATATTTTTTGGCATAAAGACCACGATTTCGGCAAAAGTTATCAAAAACTTATCCACATTTTTATATATCAACACCAGCTTACAGCCCTCATTTTAATCCGATTTTCTCAGTCAGAATACCTTTTACAGCAACATTTAATACAAGTTTTCCACAAGCAAATTACGTCAATTTATTGCTCCGTTATGTAAGGGCGGCACAGGGCCGCCCCGCCATCACCTTAAATATTTTGCGCTTCGGCAAGCATCCATTCGGCAAAGCAACCATAGCCGCCGGTGCCGTCGTTAACAAAAACGTGCGTAACGGCCCCCACCAGCTTGCCCTGCTGAATTATCGGACTGCCAGACATACCCTGCACAATACCGCCTGCTGCCGCCAGCAAACGTTCGTCGGTAATTTTTATTACCATACCCTTGTCGCCGGCCTTATGCTGCGGCATAACGCGCTCAATTTCTATGCTGTACTCCTCTACGGTTTCGCCGGCCAGCACCGTTAAAATAGTAGCCGGGCCGGACTTAACCTCATCAACCGCAGCCACCGGCAAAAGATGCGTATAAAGCCCGTTGGTCGGCGCTTCGTCCAGGGTACCATAAATACCCAGCTCGCAATTTTTGGTTATGGTGCCGGTTAAATTGCTGTCATCAAAAACGCCAACCTTTTCTCCCGGCTCACCATCACGGCTGCTTTCCACATACTGCACATCAGCCGCCAACACACGCCCCGTGCCGCCTGTACTGCCTGTGGTTTCGTCTATTTTATGCCCCAGGGCTGCAAAATGGCCGGTAGCAGGGTCATAAAAAGTCAGCGTACCAATACCGGCGTTGGCATCGCGTATATAAAGCCCCAAACGATACTCACCGCTGTCAGCACAATAGGCCGGCTGCACATCAACCTGTAGCTCGGCATCGCCGCGCCTTATGCTAAGCTGCAAAGGCACACCGTCAGCAGACAAACTGTTCACCAGCTCGGCAACCTCGCGGTTGCTGCTTACACGGTGGCCGTTTATCGCCAGCAAAATGTCCTCTAACTGCACGCCGGCCGCCTTAGCCGGGTAAATCTCGCTGCCGTCGGCCTGCTTTACCGGCGTAAAACCCACCACAATGGCACCTTCGCTTTTTAAAATTATGCCCAACGATTGCCCGCCAACCATAACATCATAAGCTAAAAGCGGCGCCGGTGCCAGCAGCATAACCGCCAGCAAAAATGCACAGACTATTTTTTGCGGCAGTAAATTGCACCTTTTTTTTAAATTTTGCAAAAAGCCACACCTCCTTTATAGCACTTTGTTGCCCTATTTGCGTTTTTAAGGCAGCCAACAGGGCCTTGTCAGCCGCCTCACCAATTACGTTAACCGCATTGGGGGCGCATTATGCCGCCAAAAATAAAGCAGCTTTATGTAAAATTTCCACCGGCGCACCGCCACTGCAGCAAACGGCATTTGGTAAAATTTTTTTGACTAACTGCCAACCGCTGCCAAAAGAGCGGCTTTTGGTCACAAAAAAAACGCCGCTACAGCTTGTTAAGCGTAACAGCGTTGCTAATACTTTTTATACCCGTAAGCACGGATTTTTTTTCAAGGGTAGCCGCCCAAAGTCACTTAGCATACCAGAAGGGCAAATGTGCGCCAGATGCAAGCACGACACAGCAGATGAGGTGCAGTTGTCACTTCTGGTGGGGTGCTATTGCCGGTTACGCTCCCAAAGTCAAGGAAGTTCAAGAGTGGTACAGATACGCGAAGTCAGGGGACGAATCGCAGGAGGCGTACTAAAGTAAGCCGACAAGTGAGGAGACTGACGACAAAGTAGATGTGCCACTATTGCAATTCCGGTCTAAAAAGCCGCGCTAAAGTGAGTTCTATCTATTCCCACCCACCGCCCTATATACGCCGTGCGGCGCGGCTTTTTTAGGCAATGGCTAAGCACCCAAAGCCAAGGAATTGCAAGAGTGCAAAAAAACCTTTGTTAGTATACCAGAAGGGCAAATGTGTGCCAGATGCAAGGAGTGATTGTATTTTGTCGAGCATGCTGCACTGATAGTGCGCGTCGCGAGCAAAATATAAGCACGACACAGCAGATGGTGTGCAGTTGTCCCTTCTGGTGGGGTGCTATTGCAATTCCGGTTTATCAGCTATTAACTCCTCCGCCTGCCTTACCGTCACCTCCGTCACCCTATCACCGGCCAACATACGGCTTATCTCGGCAACCTTTTCCGCTGCATCAAGAGTACGCACCGTGGTAACCGTACGGCCCTGCTTTTCTGCCTTTTCCACCTTCAGGTTATTGTCAGCATAGGCCGCCAGCACCGGGGCGTGCGTAACGCAAATGGCCTGCGCCTTTGCCGATACCTGCGCCAGCTTTTCGGCCACACTTACCAGGGCGCGGCCACCCAAACCGGTATCAATCTCATCAAAAATCAGCGTCGGCACTTCTTCAAGCTCCGCCAAAATAACCTTTATGGCCAGCATAATGCGCGACATTTCACCACCGCTGGCAATACGCGCCACCGGCTTTAACTCCTCGCCGGCATTGGGGCTTATCATAAAGCAAACCTCGTCCATACCGTCGGCGGCCGGGGCCTTGGCCGGCAGGTCAACCGCAAAACCGGCACTGCTCATTTGCAGATATTTCAACTCGCCCTCTATCTGTCGGGCCAGCTCCTGCCCGGTTTGCTCACGCAGGTTATGCAGCTTGGCAGCCTCGGCTTTATACACCGCCAGACTTTGCTGCGCCGCCTTTTGCAGGTCGGCAATATATGCCTCGCGGTTTTCACGCCGATCAAGCTCCAAACGGTTGGCCGCCAAAATTTCCGGCAGGTTTTCTTCCACCGTGTTATACTTTTTGCTTAAAACCTTTAGCTCATACTGGCGCGCGCTTATTTCGTCCAAACGCGCCGGGTCATCCACTATGCCCTCTTTATAAGCACGCAGCTCCATCGCCGCATCCTCAAGCTCAAAATAAAGCTCCTGCATACGCTTAAACAACGGCTCCACCTGCTCATCTATCCGCGCCAGCAGCTCCAGCTCTTTTACCGCCGACGAAAATTGCGTTAAAGCCGCGTTTTTATCGGCATAAATTGCCGCATAAGCCGCACCGCAATGGCTGCTGCGCTTTTGTACGCTGGATAACGCGGCAGCTTCCGCCGCCAGCTCGGCCGTTTCGCCCGGCCGCAGGTTAGCCGACGTCAATTCATCTATCAGAAACTGCAAAAAGCGCCGCCGTTCGGCATCGTCTGCCGATTCCTGCTCCGCCTGTTTAAAAGCCCGCTCAGCCTGTCGCCATTGCCGATACGCTGCTTCTACCCGGCTTAACTGCTCGGCGTGGGGCTTGCCGCCAAAGCTGTCCAGCAAATGGCGCTGGTTGTCCGGCTCTAACAGCAAAATATGCTCCTGCTGCCCATGAATATTGATCAGCAGACGCCCCAGCTTTTTAAGCACGGCCAGCGGCACCGGCTGCATATTTACCCGGCACACCGACCGCCCGTTAAGCACTATCTCGCGGCTTAATATCAGCTCATCTGCGGCATCATCCAGCAAACCAAGCTCGGCCAGCTCGGCCTTAAGGGCCGACGAATAAGGCGGCAAAAACACCCCCTGCACCTTGGCCGCATTGGCACCGCGCCGCACAAGGTCTTTGTCGGCACGTGCCCCCAGCAGCAGGCCCACAGCATCTAACAGCATAGATTTACCCGCGCCGGTTTCGCCCGAAAGAACATTAAGGCCGGGCTGCAATACCAGACCGGCCTGTTCTATCAACGCCAAATTTTCTATATATAACTCGGCAAACATAATTTACTCCACATAATCCTGCAGCTTTTTAACAATTTCCTGCGTGCGCTGTTTACCGGGTGTAAGCGCAAAAATTGTGTCATCACCCGCCACCGAACCCAGCAGAGAACTCCAATTCATCGCATCTAAACAGGCAGCCACCGCCGATGCCATACCGGGCAGAGTTTTTATCAGCACAATATTATCTGCCGGCATAACCTTCAGCACGTTATCTCTAAACATACGGCGAGAACGGTCAATATTGTTTACCACCACTGCCGTAGGCAAGCTGTATCTAAAGGTATTTTCTCCCGAAACAACCTTAATAAGCCCAAGCTCCTTAATATCACGCGATATTGTAGCCTGCGTAACATCAAACCCGTGCTTTTTAAGCTCCTGCGTTAATTGCAGTTGGGTTTCAATGCTCTGATTTTCTACAATTTCGCGGATAATGCGATGCCGTTTATTTTTCATCGGGGTATATCCTCCTTAATATTTAAACTATGGTTTTAAAAGGCTTAATCCATAGTTTTAAGCTTTCTAAAAAATACGCCGGATCTCGGCCATATAAACTGCGCGCGTTTGCTGTTCTGCCAAATAATCACTTCATCACCCGGCTCGGCCTCAATAAACTTTTGGCCGTCGAACGAAAGCACCGCCGGCGCACTGATATTGCGAATTTTTATGTTTAGCCGGCTGCCGCCGGAAAGTACCATAGGCCGTGTAGAAAGGCTGTGCGCCGCCACCGGCGTAACCAGTATAACCTCAGCCTCCGGCACCACAATAGACCCACCTGCCGACAGCGAATACGCCGTAGAACCGGTTGGCGTAGCCACCACCATACCGTCACCGCGCATTTCCAGCGCCGGTTGATCATCTACCCACATAGTAATGCCTATCATACGGCTAATGCCGCCGTTGTTTATCACAATATCGTTTTGGGCAATATCAGTCATCACCAGCTTGTTGTTGCGCCAAAGCTCGCCTATTATCTGCGTGCGGCGCTCCAAATAATAATCACCGTTCACCATATCAAGCAGCGCATCGGGCATTTCGGCAGGCTCTATAGGCATTAAAAAGCCCAAGCCGCCCATATTTACCCCGGTTATCGGTATTCCAAACGCCGTAAGATTCCGCGCCGTAGCTATCATTGTGCCGTCTCCGCCAAAAACCACCGCCAACTGCGGGCGCTGTTGTTCATCGGTTTGGGCAATATCCTGCGCCAAAAGCTCCGGCTTATTACCGGAATACGCCGGCAGCCCGGCAGCGTGTTCCTGCTTACAAAAAAAACTTACGCCCACTTCTGCCAGGGCCACCACAGCTTCCTGCGCCATAGCCACAGCATCGGGCTTACGTTCGTTTACCAACAGTACCACACGGGTTATCGGTTTATATTCGCTTGTCATAATCACCTCTCGCCGTACCCGGCGAATTTATACAATATAGTTTATATATACAATAGGTTATTTGGCGCAATTTGTCAAGCGTTTTAAGGTAAATACCCACATTTTTAATGCATATTTTTTATGTATATTTACTGATTATACAATGAATATACGCAGCCCCAGCTTAAAGCCCGCTTTCCGACGCTTTAACCACAGCGGCAACATCCAAAGGCGCCGGCTCCCCCTGTTTTTCCAGCAGCAGCAGGTATTCAATATTACCCTCCGGCCCTTTTATCGGTGAATAATCAAGCCCCTTGGGCACAAACCCCAGCTCTACAGCCGCGGCCAGCACATTTTCTATAACCTCGCGGTGTACGGCACTGTCGCGCACCACGCCTTTTTTGCCCACCTTATCGCGCCCGGCTTCAAACTGCGGCTTAATCAGCGCCACCAGGCGGCCATCGTTTTTAAGCAACGGAAACAGCGCCGGCAGCAGTTTTGCCAGCGATATAAACGATGCATCAATGGTAATTATATCCAACAGCTCTGGTATTTGCTCAAAGGTAAGGTAACGGGCGTTGGTTTTTTCCAGCACCACCACACGCTCGTCCTGCCTAAGCTTCCACGCCAGTTGCCCGTAGCCGACATCTACGGCATACACCCTGGCCGCCCCGTTTTGCAGCGCACAATCGGTAAAGCCGCCCGTACTGGCACCAATATCGGCCATTACCCAGCCTGCCATATTTAAATTAAAGCTTTTTACCGCTTTGTCCAGCTTTAAACCGCCGCGGCTTACAAAGGGCAGTTCGTGGCCGCTTATTGTAATATCGGCGTCGGGCTGCACCGGCGTACCGGCTTTATCAACAAATTGCCCGTTAACACTTACCCGGCGCGACATTATTGCCGTTTGCGCCTGCGCCCGGCTGGGGAAGTATCCGCCATCCACCAGCAGCACGTCTAATCTAACTTTTGCCATATGTTTTTTTACCTTTATTTACATATTTTTATTTTATATATTTTATTTGATTTATAAAAACCAGCGTTTTTGCACCCTTTGCACCAGTTGCTCTGCCGTAAGGCCATAACGTTCAAACAACTGCTGCGGTTTGCCCTGCGGTATAAATTCATCGGGGAAGGCGGCAATTTCCACATCGGCAGCTATACCATACGCTTGCAGCACCGCCGCTGTGCCCTCGCCAACACCGCCGGCCTTAACGCCGTCCTCCATCACCAGAACACGGCCGCATTTAGCCGCCAGCTCGGTTATCAGCGCTTCGTCAAGCGGCTTGGCAAAACGTAAATCGGCCACCGTTGCCGCCACACCCAGCTTGTCCAGCCGGTCAGCCAGCTCTAAAGCCGGGGCCACCATATCACCCAAAGCCAACACTGCCAGCTTTGGCGCATCAGCCGCCCGCAAAATTTCTCCCCTGCCCATAACAAGCGGCGCCGGCGGGTAATCACTAAGCAACACCGCCTCGCCACGCGGATAACGCAGCGCCACCGGCCGCCCCAAATTCAGGGCATATTCCAGCATCAGCGGCAAACTAAGGGCATCACGCGGGGCCAACAGGGTAATATTGGGCATAGCACGCAGCATAGCTATATCAAACAGCCCCTGGTGGGTTTCACCGTCCTGTCCGACAATACCGGCGCGGTCTATTGCCAGCACCAGCGGCGCTTCGGCCAAACAAACATCCTGCATAAGCTGGTCATAGGCGCGCTGCAAAAATGTCGAATACACTGCTGCCACCGGCTTTAAACCGCGCAGCGCCAGCGCCCCGCCAAAGGTTACCATATGCTGCTCGGCAATACCAACGTCATAAAACCGCTGCGGATACTGCCTGGCAAAGCTCGCCAGCCCCGTACCGTCCGGCATAGCCGCCGTAATGGCCACAATGCGTTCGTCTTTGGCAGCCAACCTGTTTAAATGCTCGGCAAAAATATCCGTGTAGCCCGGCTTTTTTTCTGCCTGCTGCCCGGTAACCAAATCAAAGCTGCCCACCCCATGGAAGGCCGTCGGATTTTGCTCAGCCGGCTTATAACCGCGCCCCTTTTGGGTTATAACGTGTATAAGCACCGGCTTTTGTATGCGCGCCGCCATTTTCAGGGTTTCTAACAGCTCCTGTATGTTGTGGCCATCTACCGGCCCCAAATAGACAAAGCCCATTTCCTCAAACAGCACACCGCGCACCAGAAAATACTTTATGGCATCGCGCAAATGCTCCAGCCCATAATAAAACGATTGCCCCATATGCTTGCGTTTAAGCAAAAACTGGGTAATTTTATCTTTAAGCCGCCGATACCGTCGGTTAGTGCGCAATCTGGTTAAATAACGGCTCATAGCACCAACATTTTCCGCTATCGACATTTCGTTATCGTTTAATATAACAGTAAACGGTGTTTTTAAATCGCCGCCGTGGTTCATAGCTTCCCAAACCATACCGCCGCTCATAGCACCGTCACCTATAACCGCGTACACACGTTTGTTTTGCCCCTGTAGCTTAGCGGCCTGTGCCAGCCCCACTGCCACCGATATTGATGTGCTGCTGTGCCCGGCTATATAGGCATCGGCGTCGCTTTCCTTAGGCTTCGGAAAACCGCTCAGCCCGTCTAACTGCCGCAGCCCGTTAAAAGCCGCCTTACGACCGGTAAGCAGCTTATGCGCATAGCACTGGTGCCCAACATCCCAAACAATTTCGTCTTGGGGCAAGTCTAAAAAAGCGTGCAGCGCCACCGTCAGTTCTACTATCCCCAGATTAGAAGACAAATGACCGCCCTTGGCAGCAACTACACGCAATATTTCATCGCGCAGCTCAGCACAAAGCACGTCTAACTGCGCCATATTAAGCTTTTTAACGTCGGCCGAGCTTTGTATCTGCTCTAAAACCACCATAAAAATCAGTCCTTATTTTTACCGGCCTTTTTAGCTGCCATTTCTTTGTTTTTTAAATAATACCGCACAAAATTCGGCAAATCAAGCAGGCAGCCCACCCGGTAAATAATATCATCCGCCATAGAAAGGGCAAAGTTTTTACCCAGTGCCTTGCCGGCAACCGTAGCCGCCGCAATGCAGCCGGATATACCAACACTGCACATTAAACCCTGCCAACCGCCGCCGGATATAAGCATAGCCGCCAGAGCCGTGCCTAAGCCGCCCGATACCGTGCCGCAAATATCACCAACAACGTCGTTACATATGTTGGCCACACGGCTGGCGTTTTTTACCAGCAGCAGCGCTTTTTTGGCGCCGGGTATTTTGCGTGATGCCTTGGCATTAAGGTGGCTTTGGCCGCAAACCGACACCGCCGTACCCACAATATCAAACAGCACGCCCACCAAAATTACCATTATTAAAATTGCAAACCCCATGCCAAAGGTTTCCATCTGCTCTAACACCAGGGTAGATGCCAATGTCATTAAACAGGCAGTAAAAAAAGTGCCGATAAAAACCACAAGGGTATATAATGCGGCACTGTTTTGCTTGTTATTTGTTTTAGCCGGCGATTTTTTGCCGCTTTTTTTACTATCAACCAAGGCGTCGGCAGGTTCAGTCGAGCTTTGAATTTTATCCAAAATAATTCTCCCAAAAATTTACTGTAACAATCATATACTATCATATAAATAAAAATATGTGAACAGCCGGCAGGTAAACTTTATGGCTTAGGTCTGGCAGTTTTTCACATTGACCGCACCACAGCGTCACCGCCGTGGTGGTTCCCGCTTACGGGTCAATTCGAAGCGTTACCGCGATCGAAGCCAAATCACCACTTAGTCCATACTTTAATCCCTGACGGCATAACAGCCTAGGAGCTTTCCTCAACAACAGTACCACATTTTTAGCCTCTTTTGCATTAACAGTTTCATAGGCAGACTGCCGGTTTGGTCGAACCTAACAGCCGCTTGCGGCTAAAATTAGCCAATCCTCCATCAACACTCAAGGCAGGCTACGCTGCACCCAGCATTTAGCCAAATGCAGGTTTAATCCCAAGCCGTAGTTATTATACCCGACCAAAGGTATCTCCCCACGCACTTAGGTCTCCACGGTAATTGGGTCGGCTTCCGTATGCCATTACAGAGCGCCCAAAAACCTTAACTCCCAGCACCAGCCCCGGACTGGGCGTCCAAAGCCAGCACCAGAAACTTCATCGATGTGCCCTTAACGGATTTTTAGCCCCGCCTTCAAAATACGGCCTGTCGACTAGAATACTGCGTCACATATTACTATATATTATATCATATTTTTGCAAAATATCAACTTTATTTTTAGCGGTAATTTGCCCGTCAAAGCTTGGTTTTTTGCTTTTTTGTGCAGGTTTGCTGCCCGCCGCCCCTGTTTTTAGGCGCTCCCGCGCGCACACTTTGGCACACCGCACAAACCTTACCCAGCCCGCAGCTTTTGGCAGCGCTGTTTGCAGGCTATCGGCATATTACCAACACAAAAAGTCCTCTACCAGCTCCACCGTAGGGTTGGCACCGTCGGCATTTTCTATCGCCGCCAGCAAAAACGTACACGGCTGGTCTGCCCCGCGATACTTTTGCAGCCACGCTTCGGCCGCAGCCAGCAGGCGCCGCTGTTTATCAGCCGTAACAGCCTCTATAGCCGCCACCCGGCTGCCGCGTTTTCTGGCTTTTACCTCCACAAAGTATATCATACCGTTTTTTTCGGCCACAATATCCAGTTCGCCCTGCGCCGCCCTAAAGTTGCGCGCCAGCACCTTATAGCCAAGGTTAACCAAATATGCTGCCGCCAACTCCTCGTTCTGCCGGCCAACTGCCACACTTTGTTTGCCCATATTTACACCTTCTGCTTTAGCGGCTTTAGCTTATAGCTTCGGCGGTGTATCGGCGTGTAGCCCAAACTGAACACTGCCTGCTTGTGTGCTGCCGTAGGGTAACCGGCGTGCCCGGCCAAACCGTAGCCGGGGTAAATTTCGTCATAAATTGCCATCATACGGTCGCGGTGGCACTTGGCCAAAATGCTGGCCGCCCCAATGCTTATGCTCAGGGCATCACCCTTTATCAGCGAGGTTTGCCCTATGGCCAGCGGCAGCTTCATTGCATCTAACAGCAAATGCTGCGGTTGCACCGGCAGCTTGTTTACCGCCTGCACCATTGCCAGGCGCGTAGCCTCTAATATGTTTATTTCGTCGATTTTTTGCGGCCCCACCGCACCAATAGCCCACGCTATCGCAGTCTGCCGTATTAAAGGCTCTAACTGATAACGCTTTTTTTCGGACAACTTTTTCGAATCCTTGATACCGGGCAGCTTGCAGCCCGGCGGCAAAATAACCGCTGCTGCCACCACCGGCCCGGCAATAGGCCCGCGCCCAACCTCATCAATGCCGGCAATAAACTGCACACCCTGCTGCACCAGCGCAGTTTCATAAGCCGAAATTTCTTCTATACGCGCCAATTCCTTAGCATCTGCGTCAAAATCGGTTATACCTGCCCCCGTGCCAAACATTTGCAGTTGCCACGGTGCCAAATCGCTAAGCTTCATTGTTAGCCTCTCCCTGACGTCTGCCGGGTACAACATCCAGCGTAAAGCGGCCAATTTTACCGTTGCGGAACTCTGCCAGCAGCAGGCGTGCGGTTTCTTCGGGGCGTACCACGCCGCCGGCCGCCAGCAGCCCCCGCGACCTGCCAACTGCCTCTAACACCTGCTCTACCGGGCAATCGACTATTTGTTCCGGCTGCAACTTGTAGCGCGCGCAAAGCTGTGCCGCGCCAAATTTACGCAGCCAATCCAGCAGCTCTAACGCCACCTGGTAATAATCGTAAACAGTTTCACTTATTGCGCCGGTAGCAGCCAGCCTAAAAGCTACACTGTGCTGTTCAAACTTGGGCCACAGCACGCCGGGGGTATCCAGCAGCTCAATCTGGTCACCAAAACGCACCCATTGCTTGCCGCGGGTAACGCCGGGCTTGTTGCCGGTTTTACTAACGGCCTTGGGTGCCAGAGAATTTATCAGCGTGCTTTTACCGGTATTAGGAGAACCCGCAACCATCACCCGCACCGGGCGGCGGCGGCGCCCCTTGGCTTCTAATTCGGCAAACAAAGGCTCGGCCGTTTGCATTATCACCCGCTGCAAATCCTGCATCCCCTTAGATTGCTGCGCGTTAATAGCCACAGCCCCGTGCCCCTGCTGCTTAAAGTAGGCCAGCCACTGCTTTGTCATCTGCGTGTTGGCAAGATCTTGCTTGTTCAACACCATTATCATCGGCTTTTTTGCCAGTATCCGGTTAAAATCCGGATTATAGCTGGAAAAAGGTATGCGTGCATCTAACACCACCAGCGACATATCTACTATCTTAATATCTTCTTCCATCAAGCGCTTGGCCTTGGCCATATGGCCGGGGTACCACTGAATAACTGTCATATTTTTACCTCATTTACATATTTGTGCTTATTTTTGTGCGGCATTAGCGCTACCTTTTGGCCACGGCAATAACCAACACCACAATGCCCAGCAACACCGCGCCGCCCAGCAAAATAAGGCTTATCGGCAAACCGCCGCTTAAAAAAATCGCCGTCGGGCCATCTGCCCCACCAATTATAGCTACACTTGCATCTGTCATAATTAACCTCCTATTACACTATACTAAACATTCCTGCAAACGTACATATAACAGTATACCACAAAAAATAACGCCCCCGCAAGAGCGTTATTACATATACAGGCTTCGCATATAATCTTATTGACAACGGCAATTTTTTGTGCTATAAAATAAGTATAAATTTAATAAACGGGTGAGCACCTACCGCAGCCAGGCTAACAAGCTTGGCTGTTTTGTTTTAAGGGGGATAATTATGCTGTATATTTTTCCGGTAATTCTGGTTGTATTAAGCAACGTAATGTATCAAATTTGTGCCAAAGGTATACCCAAAAATATGGATATTATGGCCTCAATGACGGTTACATATCTGGTGGGGGCCATTTGTTCCGTAATAATGTTTTTTGTAATGAACAAAGACAGTTCTCTGGCTGTGGAGCTGGCTAAAACCAACTATGCGCCTGTGCTGCTGGGCGTTTGCGTTGTTGGGCTGGAAATTGGTTTTATCTACGCCTACAAGGTGGGCTGGGCCGTCAGCACGCTTTCTATCGTACAAAGCGCCTTTTTGGCCGGGGCACTGCTGCTGGTGGGCGGCCTGCTTTATCACGAAGCTATAACGCTTAATAAGCTTATAGGGGTAGCCATTACACTGGTGGGCCTGTATTTTATCAACAAATAAACGACAAACCGCTGTTGTACTAACTTAAACCGGCACAAAAAAAAGACCCGCTTTTCAGCAACATTGCTGTTTAGCAGGTCTTTTTATATGGTCGGAGCGACACGACTTGAACGTGCGGCCTCTACCACCCCAAGGTAGCGCTCTAGCCAAACTGAGCTACGCCCCGTGACACCATATAATTATAAGCCCAGTTGCAGATTTTGTCAATAGGTTTTGGCAAAATCCACAACTAAAAAGCAAATTTTTTAATCCGCCAGCTCGGCGCAGGCAAAGGTATTATGCACATCGGTAATACGCAGGCAGCGTTTTTGCCCCACATAAGCCGCGCCGCCGGCCACCAATATAACATAACCGTTAATGCGGCAAATGGCATCGTCTTTGTTGGCCGAATGTTTTTCGCACAAAAAGCAATCACACAGTTGGCCAATCTCAAACGGGCTTTTGTCTAAGGCCGCAGCATCCCCCGAAAATACCCGAACCACATAATCCGTCATTTTAAGCTCGGCATTGCCCTTTACCGCCAGCTTTTTGCCAAAACGTTTCTCCAGCGCGGCTTTGGTTTCTCCGGCTGGGCCAATAATGTACGACGATATTACCGGGTTGGTTTCAATAGATATTGCCGGATCATCCACCCGGCTGCACAGCGCGGTAAGCTCCTCTAAAATATTAACAAAAACGCTCTCCTCCGACGCTACCGTGCCCTTGCCGCCACAAAACGGGCAGGGGCGTTCAAACAGCTCTTGCAGGGTGTGGCCGTTTTTTTTGCGGGTCATTTCTACCAAACCAAGCTGCGTAAAGCCCAGCACGTTGGTTTTTACCCGGTGGCCGGCCAACGCCTTATTAAGCGCCACCAAAATCTGCGCCTGCTCACCGGCATCCTTCATATCTATAAAGTCCACAATAATTATGCCGCCAATGTTTCGTAGCTGCAACTGGCGTGCCACCTCCTCGGCAGCCTCCAAGTTAGTACGCAGCACAACATCGGCAAAGGTTTGCGCCGAATTTCCAACGTATTTGCCGGTATTTACGTCAATAACCGTAAAAGCTTCTAAATGCTGAATAATCAGGTAACCGCCGCATTTTAGCCATACTTTGTCGGCAAGCGCCTGCGCCAGTTGGGCATCTACGTTATACACCGCCATAACGTCACATTCCGGCTGACATATCTGCGGCAAATATTCCGGTGCTATCGATGCTACCACCTCGGCCAGATTAGCCGCGGTTTGCGGGCTGTTAACGTAAATATGCTCCATATCACCGTAAAAAGTATCACGCACTACACGGCGCAGCAGGCTTTGATCCTGATACAGCAGGCTTACCGCCTTAGCCGATGCATTTTTGCCCAAAAGCCACTTCCACAGCTTCAGCAGGGTTTTTACATCGCGCACCAGTGCTTCCTCTGGTGCCTCGGCGGCAGCGGTACGTATTATGGCACCCATACCCTCCGGCAGCAGGCTTTTTACCAACGCTGGCAGCTTAGTCCGCAACTGTTCATCTTCTATACGGCGGCTTATGCTTATGCCGGGCGTGGTGGGCAGCAGCACCAAATAACGCCCCGGCAGTGTTGGGTTCATTGAAAGCCTTGCACCCTTGTTGCCGGTAGGTTCTTTAACCACCTGCACCATAATTTCCTGTCCGGGGCGCAGCAGCTTGTTTATCGGGGTTTCCGGCTCTTGCAGCTTACCGTCGGCGCCAAGCTTGTGCGCCACAACGTCACGCAAATGCAAAAAGCCGTTGCGTTCTTCGCCAAAATCCACAAAAGCCGCCTGCATACCCGGCAAAACGTTTTCTACCTTAGCCTTATACACATTACCGGCTATCCCCTGTTGGTATTCACGTTCCACAAAAATTTCCGTCAGGCGGTCATCTTCTAAAATGGCCACCAGCGTTTCAAATTCATCCTGCTTAACAATAATATTTCTTCTCATTTTCCCCACCTCTGTTTACGGCTCAAGGCGTGCGCCGTTTGCATCAATTATGTATAAGCCTACTCTGGCCAGGCGATAATCCATACCCTGCGGCATCACCGCCTGCAACACCTCTAACGGCTTAACACTGCCGCCGTCTCTAAATGGTATTTCCAAATAAAGCTCATCATCAGCCAGGCTAAGCGCGCTTACACCGGCTTTTAAATCTATCTGTTTATCCCCTTTTTTAGGGTGATGTCTGGTTATTTCCAATTTTTCGGCCTGCATAAAATTTTCTATAGCCGCCGCCAGAGCAGCTTTTTCCGCATCGGTACCGGCAACCTTAGCCCGGTAACAGGTTAAATTTATGGCCGCCATTAAAGCCGGGCGCGGGGCATCGGTTAACTGCCGCAGGCTGTTTACGCGCACACTTTGCGGCAGCGCCAAATTAAGCCGCTGCTGCACATCTGCCGGGGGCAAAGCTTCTTTAAGCACCAAATCGCTCCATTCCGCCAGCCCTTCTATACCCACACCGCGCGGCGGCCCAAAGGATATTTTGGGGTGCGGATTAAAACCTTCGGAATAGGCAACCGGCAGCCCGGCCCGCATAAGCGCCCGGTTAAACAGCTTTAAAATATCCAGATGAGATAAAAATTTGCTTACCCCCAACACACTAAAGCTAAAACGATAGGTCGGCATTATTTATCCCCCCTTGTTGCGTAATAATTATCGCAGCCCAACGCCTGACAAATGCCGCAGCCGCTGCACGGCCCCTTGCGGCAATCCGCCGTAACGGCAGCCCGCCCGGCCTTTTGCCATTCGTGCCACAGCCATTTTTTGTTAACGCCGCAGCTTATATGGTCCCACGGCAAAACATCGTCACGGGCAAATTCCCGCGAGGCATAAGCCGCCGGGTCAATACCAACATCGGCAAAGGCTTGCAGCCATTTTTCATAATCAAAATGTTCGTGCCAAGAGTCAAACTTGCAGCCCAAATTATGCGCCGCCAGCAACGCCTTACCCAAACGCCTGTCGCCGCGGCTAAACACACCCTCTAAAAAGCTCAGCTCAATATCGTGGCAATTTAAGCGGGCATTTTTAATCGGCCTAAATGCCTGCCACAGCAGCTCTTTTTTACGCGCCAGTTCTTCGCGGCTGTTTTGCCCAAACCACTGAAAAGGCGTATCACATTTGGGTACAAAAAACGACACACTTACCGTAATATTAAGGCGGCGCTTTAAGCCGGAATTTTGCCCCAGCCGCAAAATTTTACGCGCCAAATCGGCCATAGCCAGCAGGTCTTCATCGGTTTCGTAGGGCAGGCCGGCCATAAAATACAGCTTAAACGATGACCACCCCGCCGATACCGCTGCCGACACCGCCGCAAAAATATCTTCTTCGCAAACACCCTTGTTGATAATGTCACGCAGGCGCTGCGTAGCCGCTTCGGGGGCAAACGTCAGGCCGGACTTCCGCACCGTCTGTATCTGCTCAGCCAGCCCCACCGACAGTGCATCTACGCGCAGGCTGGGCAGCGACACACTTACGCCGTCTTTAGCGTGGTCTGCCAGCAAATCGCCAATTAAACCCTGCACCCCGGAATAATCCGCAGTAGACAGGCTAACCATACCAATTTCATCATAGCCGGTGCTTTTAAGTGCCGCTTTGGCCTGCTCACGCAGCAGCTCCGGTGATTTTTCGCGTACCGGGCGATAAATTATGCCCGCCTGACAAAAACGGCAGCCGCGGTTGCAGCCACGCATAACCTCTAACACCGCACGGTCGTGAACAATTTCGCAAAAGGGCACAATCTGATTAGTAGGAAATGGCACCGAATCCATATCCTTAACAATGCGCTTTAACACACGCTCCGGCGCACAGGCCTCGTGTTCCATAGCCACCAGCTTGCCCACCTCATCATATACCGGGTGATAAAACGCCGGCACATAAATACCGGCCAACCCTGCTGCACGCTGCAAAAATTCGGCACGGCTAAGCCCCTTGGCGCGGCAGTCGGTATACAAGTCCATCAGCTCCAACTCAATGTCCTCGCCCTCACCAATCACAAACAGGTCAAAAAAGTCAGCCAGCGGCTCCGGGTTATAGGCGCACGGCCCACCGGCCAGCACAATCGGGTAAGTCCAATCGGTACGGTCAGCCGCCGCCAGCGGAATTTCCGCCAGCTCCAGCATATATAAAATATTGGTAAAGCTCATTTCGTATTGCAGGGTAACGCCTACAATGTCAAAATCACGCACGGCATGATAATCTTCCCAGCTAAACAGCGGTATACCACGCTCACGCATCAGCGCCTCCATATCCACCGCCGGTGCAAAGGCACGCTCCATAGCATATTCCGGGCGGCGGTTAACCGCCTCGTACAGCACGCGCATCCCCAAATGCGACATACCGATTTCGTATAAATCCGGGAACATCAATACCATGGTGGCACTAAGCTGCTGCCAGTCTTTAACTATCGTATTATATTCTCCGGCCAAATACTGCGCCGGCTTGTCCACATACGGCAAAAGCTGACCTTCAACCTCTGCCACCCAGCTTTTAACTTGTTTTTGCAAACTAATCTACCCCTTAATCTTCAGTTGCTGTTTCTATTTTTACTTCAACTTTAAATTATTCGGCAGATAGTCCTTGTTCTCCTTTTTTACAGGCTGCTCTACAACATATTTTTTTATTATATCTGATAAATATAAACCGCCGCCACCCTGCTGCCACACCGCCAGCAGCTTATCACCCGACAAAACCCGCCCCCTATACAGCACCACATTGCGCCACCCCGGAGAAAGCCGCCGCACAAGCCTATACAGCGGCAGATTATGCTTTTGGCGCACAAACCTTAGCGGCCGCCGCCGCATACCGCTACAGGCTGCCAGCGCCGCCGTATGCAGGTAGGCCAGTTGTTTGTCATGCTGCATAGCCAGCAAATAAAGCCACAGTGCCGCCACCAGCAACCACCGCGACAACCCAAAATAATACAAACACATTACCAGCGCCAACGCCAACGCCCGCCCCATAAGCAACAGAGCAGCCGCCAGCTTTCGCCAGGCCACCACACCGCTGCCCAGCCCCAGCAGCACCCGGCCGCCGTCTAACGGCAAAACCGGCAGGCTGTTTACCGCCGCCAGCACAAAGTTTAGCTGTGCCGCCGTTTGCCACCCCACGCGCAAAGCCAGCCACATAGCCAGCAAATTGGCACATGGCCCCGCTGCCGCCACCAAGGCAGCACGCCACCCCTGCACAGCAGGCGCCACCTTTACGGCCACACCCAAACCGCCGCCAAGCCGCCCGCGCAGGCCCAGCATACGCAGCGCCAGCAAATGCCCGGCCTCGTGCAGAACAAAGGCCGCAAGCAGCCACAGTATTATCGCATCGCCGCTTATTTTAGCTGATAACGTACTCATTTTGGGCCCTGTACATATTGCAGCGGGTCAACCGGCTCACCCTCTATCATCACCGAAAACAGCAGCACACCTTCGCCAACCGTGGCAATTACCTGCCCCTGATTCAGCACATCACCGGGCTGCACCTTGGCCGCAATATCGCCGCTGTATACAGTTTCCATACCGCCGGTATGCTTTACGGTTATGCTTTGGCCGTCTGTCACCGCCACAACCTCGCCAATAGCCGCCGCCTTAACTGTCTGCTCCTGCTGACAAAATATCTCTAAGCCCTCCAGCGGCAGTCCCTCTGCCGTAACCTCACCAAAGGCCGCCTGCATAAGGCCGCTTGTCGGCAGCATAAGCACCGGCTCACCATTGTCCTCTAACTTGGCCGCCGTCAAATAATCTTCGGTCGGCTTGTATTCGGTGGTATCAGCCCCCGGCGTTATGACGCCTGCCGCCGCCGGTTTATCCGCCGCCGCCGGTTTATCCGCCTCATCCCCGGTAAGCTCCTGCCAAAAATCCATCAGCCCGTTAACCGCCAAAGCTTCCTGCTGTTCGGCCTGTGCCAGCGCCACCACATAGCGCACACCGTCACCAAGGGCCGTTTCTTCCTCGTACAAATAAACCACCCCGGCAAACAGCACCCCGGCCGCCAGCCCCTGCAAGCATATGCGCCCCAGCCAGTTTAGCCGCCCGCCCTCTTTAGGGGCCTGCCGCGGGTCCGGCGCGCCGTAAAACAAATCTCTGTTGGCCATATTGCTCCTCCTGCGCCAATTTTGTTTTTACCACTTTATGCAACGATGCGGCTATTTATGCCAAGCCCACGCACGGGCAAAAAAAATACCCCGGCGCCAATGCTGGGTGGTCGTAAAACAGTAAAATTAAAAAATGGCGAAAACCATTGGTTTTCAAGGGGCGGCGTGACGAAAGTCACGCCGTTTCCCGTTTCATCAGTTCTTCCAGAGGGATGAATCCCAGTCCATCATACTTGATGTGGAT
>CAZMTO010000016.1:0-35813 GCA_964569265.1 uncultured Peptococcaceae bacterium
ACTTGCGTTCACCGTCACGCTTTTCGTAAGGCTTTTTATCGCCAAACTTGCGTTCACCGTCACGCTTTTCGTAAGGCTTTTTATCGCCAAACTTGCGTTCGCCGTCACGCTTTTCGTAGGGCTTTTTGTCGCCAAACTTACGCTCGCCGTCATGCTTTTCGTAAGGCTTGCGGTAGCCGCCCCAATCGTCCTCGTCTTCCTCCGGCTCCGGCAGAATTTTATCATCTGCGGTTTGCTCGGCGCGCGCAATTTTTCTAAAGCCGCGGTTTTCCATCTTGGCGGTTATCGGCATTTGCGGGGCAACCTTAGGCTCCTCCGCCGGCTCCGGCTGCGGCTCCAGCGTAGCCAAATGGGCAGCCTCGGCTTGACGTGCCTGCTCTATTGCCGCTTCGTCCGGCTGATATTCCGGCAAATTTTGCTTTATAACCTTATTATTAAAATTATCCAGCACAGCATTTATAAACGCCGGAGATTCATCATTACCGTAAATTTTGGCCAGCTCCACCGCCTCGTTAATCACAATGGGTGCCGGCTCGCTGCCGTATTTAAGCTCGTATATCGCCAAATGCAGCAGCTCACGGTCTACTGTAAACAGGCGTTCTAACTGCCAGCCCGATATAAACTTTTTTATGTACTCTGCAATTTCAAAGCGATGTTCCCACGCACCGTCTACCAGTTTAACCGCAAATTCCGTCGCCCCGGCCGACAATTTAGCCTCGCTCAGCGTCAACTCGGCCATTGCCCGGTCGTTGCTGCCAACGCTCATCTGAAAAAGCATTTTAAACGCTGCTTCTCGTGCCTTACGCCTGCTCACAATAACATCCTCCCCAACTGAAAAAACTTATTTACGCCCGCGCCTAAACCACGCCTTAACGCGCTCCGGCCAGCTATATACATCATCACCGTTATCTAACCTAAAGCCCACAAACAGCCCCACAGCCACGCAGGCAACCACCACCAGCGTACGCCAAAAGCCAAACACGGCAATAGACAAGCCCAACACCAAACCACCGGCCAAACCTATTGATGTTGCCGGGTGCTTGGCATAAAAATCCTTGCACCAATCAAGATAATTCATAACCTAAATTCTCCCGCTTTTACGGTCGCCTCAGTTTGCTGCGCCGGCAGCCACATCGGCTATCATCACCTTAACTACCGCCACCTTTAAACCAACCATATCCTGCAACTGTTCTTTTACTGCCGCTTGCAGCCCGTTAGATAACTCCTGCATATTGGCATCGGCATTGGCTGTAATTTTTAAAATAACCTCTGCCCCGGCCTCGCGTTCAATAACGCGGCTTTCAATAGCCACCACCGCCGGAAACTTCTGCTTTTGCTGCTGAATAATGCAATCTACGGCCGCCGTGCTTATCTGCACATTGCTTTCACCGTCACCAACTTTTACCACATTATCTGCACCGCGCTTTTTGTCACCGTTGCTTTGGCGCGCACACACCACACCAAAAAACAGCAGCACCGCCAACAGCAGCAACACACCGCCGCCCACCAGCACCAACCAGCGGTTGGCAAACAGCATAGTAAGCATAATCTCGGCATAAAAAAACACAGCATCCTGGCTTAAAAAGCAAACGCCTATGGCTGCCACACCGACCGCCGCCAGCAACAGCACCAATATAAGCAGCAAAAGTTTTTCTAAAACTCTCATAACACACCACCTTATGTATAGGGCTTGTCCCCTCAACTTAGCAAAGGGCTATAAGCATTGCCAATAGCCCCTGCCTATTTACTTTTTATACCTGCGCAGCTTATTCCTCAGCTTCTGCCGCAGCTTCCTCTGCCGGGGCATCTTCTACAAACTGCACAGCCGTTACATGAACATTAACAGCGGCCACATTAAGTCCCGTCATATCTGTAACTGCCTGTTTTACTGCGTTTTGAATAGCCGCAGCCACTACCGGTATCTGTTTGCCATACTGCACAATAATGCTGATATCCAGCGTAACGTTTTGGTCTTCAATTTCTACCTTAACACCCTTAGTAAGCTGTTTTTTGCCCAGCATCTGAGAAAGACCGCTTACCATATTGCCGCTCATACCGGCAACACCGTCAATTTCTGCCGCGGCAATACCGGCAATAGTTGCTACAACATCGTTGGCAATTTTTACAGTATCCGCTTCCTCCTGATTTTGCACCTCAACCTCAAAAAGCTGTTCGTCCATAACAAAACACCTCCAAATTTCTATTTACGGATAATCAAATTCCATAGCCTAATTATAGCAGATAAGCGGGCAAAATACAACTATGTTTTTTAGCTTAGTCTTTTAACACCACCACAACATTTTCATATCCAATGCCGGTATAGCTGTCTATAAGCACGGCAATTTTTTCTGCCTCGCGGTCGGTCATTTTGGCAGGGTTAAGGCTAAGCACGGCATTGGCTTTGCTGGGCTGCATAAACACCGCCGCTTCGCCGCCGTATTTGGCCACCAGAATACTTTCCAGCAGCAGCTCCTGTTCTATCGCCTCGGCCTGTTCAATTATGCGATGTTGGGCCTGCGCTCTTATCTCGTCTGATGTTGCCCCGTCATCTATCAGACCTTGCAGCAGCTCAAGCTGGCGCGCCCGTGCTTTTTCACGCTCTAAGCGGTAATTTATAAAAAAATCGCCGTCACTGTTAATTGAAAACTGCCCGGCTTTGTCCAGCTTTACATCAAGGCTGTCGTCCATACCTTCGGTGGTATCGCCGTTTAAATCATCTTCGCTGTCGGCAGCCACAACATCTGCCTGCGCTGCCGATTTATCCTTATTGTTATTGTTTTGCTCCTTCTGCTTATCTTTATCATCTTTATCATCGTCATCGTCTTCTTCGTCATCGTCATCGTTTGACAAAACCTGCAAGCCGCCCTCGCCGTTAACCTTTTGCACATCATAAGGCAGTGTATCGGTAACATACAAAACATCCCGCCGCTCCGCCGGCTCCTCTAACGTTACATACACCGACAACATCAGCAGCATCACCATAAACGTCATCGTCCATTTATTAAACGCCAGGCGACGCAACCCCGCAAAACGCCCACTGGCATCGGCGTCTTTAAACTGCAACTTTTTTGCCATATTACATCCTCCTTTTTTACTGATTTTACTGATTATATTGTTTTTACGGTTCATACGGGCAAATAACTATTTTGTGCGCACCCACCCCCAACAGGCTTTGCAGTGCCGCCGTCAGGCTTTGGCACACAGCCGGGTTATTGCCGCCTTCGGCTACCACCAACACCCCCTGTATGGGCGGCATAGTGCTTTGCACCACCACCGGCTTGCTGTTGCCGTCTACCAGCACCAAAGTATCGGCAGTGGTTTGTTCAGCGGTGGTATTGCTGCCGTTTTCGTCAATATCAGATACTGTTCGGCTGGTAGTGCTGCTATTTACCGCATATTCGGTGTATTCCCCGGCAGCGTAAGTAACCTTTACCAGCACCTTACCAGCCCCCTGTATATGGCTTAAAACAGCCGACAATTCGGTCTCCGGCAGTTGCCCGTCGCTGTAGACTTCATCTTGGGCAGGCGGTGCGTTTTCACTGTAAACACTGCCCGCAGCCGGGGTTTTTAGCCCGTTAGCCGCCGCCAGCAGCGTAAGCCCCAGCACCAAGGCCGCCAGCAGCAGCGGCAAACGTTTTTTCTCAGCGGTGCCCAACCCCCATTTAGCGCAAAATTCCGTCCATAGCTTTTCCATAGCAAACCTCTTAATCTAACCTGCCGCCTTAGCGCCCATATTCCACAACCGATACCCTTACCGCGGCTGTCGGCAAACCGTAAAACGCCGCCACATCAGCCTTTACCGCCTCGGCCACCTCGTCAGCCGCCGCTGCCGCATTATCACTAATACTTAACATTATTGCAACATCCACGGCATTATTACCGGTACTCGCCAACACGGCACCGTCATCAGCCGCAACATTTACCTCTACCGTGCAGTCAGCTACCGCAGCCTGCGCGCACACCAGCTTTTTTATCTGCAAAGCCATATCGTCCGCCAGCTCGCTGCAAACCTGCTCGGTGGCTGCACCGGCCAAACGTCCGCCGGCAGCAATTATCTCGGCAGTGTCGTCCGCCGGGGCACGGCCACCGGTATCGGTAAACACCGCCGCCGTAACCACTCCGTCTGTCGGCAGCAAATTAAACACCGGCTGCATAAAGGTGCTTACCAGCATAACCCCCAACACCAGCCGCGCACATTTTTGTATGTTACCCTTGGGCAGCAGCACCTCTAACAATATTGCCAAACCGGATATCGCCAGTGCCTGCCGCGCAATACCCGCAAAAAAAGACGCCATAATTTGCCCCCTATCTAACCATAAGCATTATATTGCCCATACCTATTGTTATGCTGATAAGGAAAAAAAAGAACAGCCCCGCCGCCGCAGTTACCGCAAAAAACAACACCACCACCCCGGCCATATCATTAAGCAGACCGCACATAGCCGTATCGCCCAATGGTTCGGCCAGGGCAGCCACCAGCCTGAACACGGCATACAGCAGCAAAATTTTTATGCCCGGCAATATGCATATCAGCAGCAGCATAAGCACGCCGCCCACCCCGATAATGTTTTTAAGCAGCAGGGTTGTGCCCAGCACGCTGTCTAAGGCATCCATAAGCGTGTGCCCCACCACCGGTATAAACGCACCACCCGCGCTTTTTACTGCCCTAAGGCCCAGCCCGCCAACCACCGCCGATGACAAGCCCAGCACACCCAGCAGGCCGGTAAACACCGTAAGCATAATACCAAACACACCCATTGCCAAATCTCGCGTAAGCCGCGCCAGGCCGCCCAGCTTTAAACCGCCGCCAAGCCGCCCGCCCACTGCCAGCGCCCCGCTTACATAAAGCATAGGCAGCACAAACACCCGCAGCAAATGCAGCGCCACGCTTACTGCAAACAGCAGCGCCGGGTTAAACAGCGCCACCGCACTGCCACCACCCATAGCTGCCAGCAACGTAAGCAACACCGGCAGCAGGGCATACAAAAAATCGCTCATCAGGTTTACCGCCGCCTCGGCGGCGGCACCGGCTACAGCAAAGGCTTTTACCGCCGGCACAGCCGCTGCCAAACCTATTATCAGGGCAGTTAAACGCCCTACGCCGCCCTGTGCAAGGCCGCCCAGCAGCATACCAAACAGCACCGGCACCAAAAGCTGCATCAACAGGGCTGCCGCCCCGACAATTTCCTTAGCAAAAACCTCTGCCGCCAGTTTGCCCGGCAACTGCCAATTCAACTCTGCATCGCCGCTTTTTATGCCCTGCCACAAGCTTTGCAGGCTGCTTTGCGGCAAATAATCCTCCAGATATTCGGCCACCTGTAATATTGCTTTATCCAAATCGGCATATTCCGGCGCAATATCGGCGGCCCAAGCACCAAGCGGTAAAAAAAAGGCGGCCAGCACCGCGCCAACATACACCCACCGCATAGACACCCTCCCCGCTGCGGCTTACGGCAAAATCTGCCACACCTGCGCCAACAAATTTACTATCACCGGCAGCGCCAGCATTATTACAGCCAATTTACCTGCCAACTCCATTTTGGCGGCATAGGCGGTTTCTCCGGCATCGCGGCACAGAGAAGCTGCAAATTCTGCCACATAGCTTATAACCATAATTTTTACTATAACACCCCAATAATTTTGCGATAACCCGGCCTGCTCGGCTAAATCGGCAAACACCGCAAACACCCTGCCAAGCAGCGGCACAAAGCGCGCCAGCACCAGCACCCCAACGGCCAGCGTAAACACCATAGCCAGCGCATTGGCACCGCATTGCTTTATCAACAGAGTAAGCACCAGCCCCGCCAACAGCAGGGCACAAACCGTCCAAAACCATTCCATATGCGCCCGGCCCTAATACAAATTAAATACGCTTTGCACCTCATCAAACAGAGAAAGCACCAGCGGCAAAACCTTCAGCAGGGCAATTACCAGCCCGGTTAACACCACCAGATAGCTGTACTCATCACGCCCGGCCTGCTTTAGCAGGGCATTTATCACCGCCACGGCTATTGCCAGCCCCGCCAGAAAAAATATCAAGCTAACTCCCATAGCCAACCTCCGCTCAGCAATTTACAACCACAAACAGATTATCAGCAGGCCGCAACACCAGCCCAAACCGCCCAGCAGCCGCCCCAAACGCAAATAACGCGTCGCACTTTCGTCGGCTAACTGCCGCAGTCGTTCTTCGGTCACCGCCAACAGCTTTTTTTGACCAACAAGGTCGCTTTGCCCCAAACCAAGGCCCAGCTCCGTCAAAACAGCCACGTCCGCCGGCAACAGGTGCCACCCCGCCGAATGTTCCGCAAGCAGGCTGCGCCACACCGCCGGCAAGCCACCGGCACCGTCAAGCTTTAGCGCTGCCGCCAACGCCGCAAAAAAGTCAGCAGCCACACCGCTGCCCTGCGCCCCCACCGTCACACACAAACGCGGCAAAGGCACGCCGCCGCACAGCATCTCACGCTCTAACAGGCGCAGTGCCGCCAACCAGCTTAATAATTCCTGCTCGCGGTGCGCCAACGCCAACCGCAGGCTGTAAAAGCTGCCCACCGCCGCCAATAGCACCAGCCCGGCACCCAAAACCGTCATCACAGCAATCGCTCTCCGTTTCCGTCATAAATTGCATGGGGCAACAGCCTGCCGCCACGCCGCTCCGGCAATATCACCCGTTCAAAATAACCACCCAGCAGCAGCCCCTTTAACACCGGCCGCGCCAAAAGCTCGGCATATTCGGCAGCGTGCGCACTGGCCACCACCGCCACCCCGCAATTAAGCGCATCCTGCAAGGCAACAGCATCGGCAGGCGTACCAATTTCATCCGTTATCAGCACATCCGGCGCCATACTGCGCAGCAGCATACCCAGCGCCAACGCCTTGCCACACCCCGATATCACATCACTGCGGCTGCCAACGTTAAGCATCGGCTGCCCCATATAAACCGCGGCAATTTCCTGCCGCTCGTCCGCAATACCGATATTCTGCGGCACAAGGCCGGGTACACCCTCGGCCAGCCTGCGCGCCAAATCTCGCAGCAGGGTAGTTTTACCGACACCCGGCGGGGCAGCTATCAGGGTACGCTTTACACGCCCACCGCCCACAACATACGGCAAAAACGGCTCGGCAGCACCCACCACCTCGCGCGCCACCCTAAGGTTAAGGCAACTGATATCTCTAAAGCCGGCCAAATTGCCGCCGTTATACCAGGCTTCGCCGGCCAAACCTACCCTATGGCCGCCCGGCAGGGTTATAAACCCCTGCTTCACCTGCTCCTCAAAGGCATACAGCGAATTTTCGGTAAACAGCATCAACTGACTTTGCTGCTCATCTTTACCCCAGATAAGCGGCAGCGTATGTTCTCCCTGTGCCGTGCGTAGCCGCACCGGCTGCCCGCACCGCAGCCTAACCTCCTGCAAGGTATCAAGCGCCGCACATTTGGTCACCTGCTCACGCAGCGGCAATATCAACAAGGCCAGCAAAGCCTTTATGCGTTCGTTTTGCACCGCCAACCTCCTGTAAACCGTTAACTTGTCTGCTAAAATGTATGCCCGGCCATACCTGCAAAATACCGGCAGCCCGGCGACAAAATGCCTGTTTTAAGGCACAAAAAAACGAGTGCCTATTACAGACACTCGTTAAAAAGCTATTTAGTTAAGGCCGATTTTAGTCTTCCTTTTCTTCGGTGGTTTCACCCTCAACCTCTACGTACTCTGCATCGTTCGAAAAAACAGCAGCGTCGCAAACCGGGCAAACTACCTCGATAGGCTCGTCAGCTTCCAAAATGTCGGAGCTAAAGCAAACAACCTCGTGGCAGTTGGGGCAGGTAACCTCAACATAGTCATCGTCGTCATCTTCATCACAGCAGCAGTCGTCATCGTCGCAGCAGCAATCATCGTCATCGCAGCAGCAGCAATCTTCTTCGCCGTAAACTTCTTCTTCAACAGCAGCCAAATCTTCATCCAGCTCGTCTACATAATCATAAACTTCGTCCAAATCGTCCGAAATATCCTCGATGGTATCAGCCATATCAGCCAACACATCCAGCATAGATGCAATCAGTTTGCCGCATTTAGAGTCCTCGTCAATTTCCATACCCTTGGCCAAACCCTGCAAAAATACTACTTTTTCTTTCAACTCAGCCATCAGTCAAAACCTCCTTTAATAATAAATCAGTCAAATCAAAAACCGTATGCTCTGTTAGCATACCCAAAATTCGCCGTTTGATAAAACAGCCGATTAAACACGCTCGATATATTCGCCGGTTTCGGTGTTAACACGTACAACATCGCCTTCGTTGATAAAGAAGGGAACCTTGATAACCGCGCCGGTGTCGGTGGTGGCGGGCTTGGTGCCGCCGGTAGCGGTATCGCCCTTAATGCCGGGCTCGGTTTCTACAATGGTAAGTTCAACCTGCGGCGGAAAATCTACGCCCAAAACAGCACCCTTAAAAGAAAGTACATAAACGTCCATATTTTCCTTCAGGTACTTCAGCTTCGGGCCAATCTGCTCAGCAGTCAGCGTAGTCTGATCATAGGTGTTGTTATCCATAAATACATAGTCGCCGTCGTTATACAGATACTGCATCTGTGCGCGCTCCAGGTGAGCCTTCGGAACCTTTTCACCTGCGGCAAAGGTACGCTCTACGGTGCCGCCGGTGCGTACATTTCTCAGCTTGGTACGTACAAAAGCCGAGCCTTTGCCTGGCTTAACGTGCTGAAAATCTACAACTACAAACGGATCGCCGTCCAAGTCAATGGAAACACCGGGTCTAAAATCGTTACTGGAAATCACAAAAAAATACCTCCCCAACATTCTAAAAATCTACCGAACCTTGCGGAGATCCTTAGATAAAAAATTTAATCATATTTTATCGTACTATAAATAATATACCATATTTTATTCTTATAGTAAAGTTTTTTTGCAAATTTTTAGCAGGTAATATTATAACCGCCGGCAGGGCAGCAATAAAAAAGCACAAAAGCAGGCTTGCCCACCTTTGTGCTTATAAATATTACCCAAATGCTTAGCGAATATCCTTAATACGCGCAGCTTTACCGGTAAGGTTGCGCAGGTAATACAGCTTGGCGCGACGAACACGGCCACGACGCATAACCTGAATTTTGTCCAATCTGGGGGAGTGTACCGGGAAGGTTTTTTCTACACCAACGCCATAGCTTACACGACGAACGGTAAAGGTTTCACGAACACCGCTGTTCTGGCGCTTAATAACAATGCCCTCAAACTGCTGAATTCTTTCCTTGCCGCCTTCTACTACCTTGATAGACAAACGAACGGTATCACCGGCCTTAAAATCCGGAATATCGCTGCGCAGCTGTTCTTTTTCCAAAGCTTCGATTACATTCATGATTCTTCCTCCTTAAAATAAATCCTCAGGCGTTCTTAGCGTTTGGTAACCGAAAACCAACCGCCAGCGGACCACCAGTGTACGCACCCTGCACACAGCACGGCACAATGTGCTTTAATATTGTAACACAGCCGCCGCCGATATGCAAGCGCTTTTTACAAAATACTTAAAAATTTATTGCCCAAAGGTTTATTTATGCTCACCGCAGCCGCAATCGCAGCCTTCGGTATGCTCTTTATGGTGCCCGTGACAGCCGCACGTGCAGCCTTCACCGTGTTCGTGTTCACCCGCCACCGCCGATATATCCACCTGATTACGCAGGCTGGCGGCAAAACGCTTAAAGCGCTCTCTGTCCAGCTCATCCACCATATCTTTTAGCTCGTTAGGGCCAAATTCGTATTTTTCACCGCAAAAACGGCAAACAACCTCGGTATTGTCACCGGCAGCCTGTTTTTCTTCAGCCAGCTCTTTAAGCTCCTTGTAACCAAGGCTTATTAACGCACCGCGCAAACGTTCCTTACTGCAAGTACACTGGTATTTTATCGGGCCGCGTGTAAGCTCGCGCCACGGCACACCCAGCATAATTTCGTTACCCATTTCTTCCAGCGTAAGACCGTTGGCCACCATACTGCTTACCGGGGGCAGCATTGCCAAATTAAGCTCCAACTGCTTTATCACCTGTTCATCGGCGTGCGGCAAAACCTGCAGCATAAAACCGCCCGCAGCATCTACCGTGCCGTTAGGCGCAATAGAAACACCCAAACCCACCGCTGCCGGTGTCTGCTCCGATTCTAAAAAGTATTCGGCCACATCTTCGGCAATCTCACCGGAAACCAGCTCTACCGTGCCGGAATACGGTTCGCCGTAGCCCATATCCTTAATTACCGTAAGTGTGCCGTTGCCTATAGCCGCGCCCACTGCCAAATGGCCATCCTCGCGCCGCGGAATATCTAAATGCGGGCAGCCGACAAAACCGCGCACCGTACCGTCGGCACCGCCCACCACCGTAAGCGCACCAAGGGGGCCGTCGCCGTTTACACGCAGGGTAACACTGTCTGACGCATTTTTAAGGTTTTGACCAAAAAATACGCCGGCCGTAAGCAAACGCCCCAGTGCTGCCGCCGCCACGCTCCACGCATCGTGACGCCGTCTGCCTTCTTCACAAAGGTCGGTGGTTTGAGCCAGCCATAGCTTTACACTGCCGTCATCACTGACACCGCGCAGAATATAATCTGCCATTGTTATCACTCCCGTCCAAAAAAATCACCTTAAACCGATAAAAGCCGGGGCAAAATACTCCCCGGCTTAGTATGATCGGTGTTTTGCTTATTCTGCTACAGCCTCGTTAAGAGCCTCCATCAGCTTGTCTACATCCATACCGTGAGCAAGTGCGCCCTGTTCAATGGTTTCAAAATGAGCAGCCGCACAGCCCAGGCAACCCATACCCTGACTCATAAAAACCTCAATGGTTTGGGGGTACTGTTGCACAACTTCAATAATACCCATATCTTTAGTGATAGTCATATCAATATCCTCCTGTTAAAACAATTAAACAATTTTACTTATATATATTATCACCTTTTAACAGCAAAATCAATTCATATTTTTTTACTGTGTTTACAATTTGCAATTTTTATGCTAAGCTTGTACCGAGTGCTACCTAATACACGGTAGGCGGTTAGCCCCTTCCTTGCAAGGGAGGTGGTATGTTATGGTAAAAATGTTCAGGGCATTACTTAATTTGTTTAAAAAAACTTTTTTGGCTAAACAAATAACAGAAATCCACATTACACATATTACCATAAAAAAGAAATAACCGCCCATAGCCTGGAAAACTTGGCGGTTATATCTTTTTAACCTAAAACTTTTCGGGGCTAACCGTTTACCGGGTAGCACTCTTTTTATATGTTTATTATATAACTACCGGTGGTAATTGTCAAGCGACCGGCGCTGGGCATAAAACTTACGCCGACAAGCGAGAAATTATATGACACAGCAGTTGTCACTTCCTATTGCGTTTTTGTCACTTACGTAGACGCACTACAACATTACCCTCCCCATACTCCACCTTCCACAAATCAACGGCCGCATTGTCGGCTAAAATGCCCAAACCGCGCTGATACCGCTGAATATCGCTGTAATAGGGTATTACCTCCATACCGCCGGTGTTTTCGGCAGCAACGCGCCTTATGGCCGCCAAATGCGAAGAATCCGGCACCCGAATATAAACCACAGCGTGAGTTTTTTCCGGTTCCTCTTTTTTGCGGCGCCGCGGATATTTAGAGTTTGGTTCTTCCTTGGGTTTGGGGGCTTCCTGCCCTTTGGGGGCGTCCAAAAAGTCCATACCCTCCAGCGCAAACACCGACTCTACAATTACCGAATACCGCTCGTCATCTTCTACCTGCAAGCGTCCGTGTATCAACACCGGGGTACCCTCAATAATCGAGCTGCGGCTTTCTGCATATGCCCGCGGAAAAGCCACGCATCGCACCGACGATGTTTTATCTTCCAGATTGAATATGGCCATACTGTCGCCCTTTTTGGTCAGGCGGTTTTGGCTGCCGCTTATAAGCCCGGCAATGCGCAGCGATGTTTTATCCGACAAATCCGGCAGTTCGCTTATGCGGTGGTTAACAATCGGCTTTAGCTGCTCAACATACTTGTCCAGCGGGTGGCCGCTTACATAAAAGCCAATGCTGTCTTTTTCCATACGCAGCAGCTCCATTTTATCCAGCTCGGCTATCTGCGGCAGCTCAACTTCCATAAGCTGCTTTTTTTCTACGCCAAAATCGAACAGAGAAAGCTGCGCCGATGATTGCTCCATAGCGTAACGGCGGCCGATTTCCAAAGCCTGTTCATACACCTGCAAATACTGCGACCTTTTGCCGCCAAAGCTATCCAGCGCCCCGGATTTTATCAAACCCTCTAAAACACGCTTGTTTACAATAATACGGCTGCAAAAATCCGTCAGAGAAGTAAAGTTGCCGCCGCGTTCACGCTCAACTATTATCGCATCAATAATATCGCGGCCCACACCCTTAATAGCCGCCAGCCCAAATCTTATTTTACCGTCGGTTACCGAAAAATTGGTGTATGACAAATTGATATCCGGGGGCAAAATTTCCAGCCCGGTGCTTCGACATTCTTCAATATAGGTGGTAACCTTGTCGGCGTTTTCCATAAAGCTGGTAAGCATAGCTGCCATAAATTCCGGTGCATAGTGGCAGCGCAAATATGCCGTTTGGTAACACACAATGCCATATGCCGCCGAATGACTCTTGTTAAAGCCGTAGCCGGAAAAGAACTCCATCAGGTCAAAAACCTCGTTGGCAGTTTTTTCGTCAACACCGTTTTTCCTGGCACCCTCTAAAAAGCCAACGCGCTTGGCCGCCAAAACCTCGGGCTTTTTTTTGCCCATTGCACGGCGCAATTCATCGGCCTGCCCCAGAGAAAAGCCTGCCATAGTGCTGGCAACCTGCATAATCTGCTCCTGATACACCATTACGCCATAGGTTTCTTCTAACACCGGCTTTAACATCGGGTGCGGATATTCCACCTTGGTTTCGCCGTGTTTGCGCTTAATAAAGTCGGTTACCATACCACCTTCCAGCGGGCCGGGCCGATACAGCGCCACCATAGCAATAATATCTTCAATACGTTCGGGGTGCAGGGCGCGCAGGTAGCTGCGCATACCGTCACTTTCTAACTGAAAAACACCGCCGGTTTCGCCGTTACACAGCATTTCATAAACTTCTTTGTCGTCCAGCGGAATTTGGTCAATATCCAGTTCTTCGCCCCGGCTTTTACGGATATTGTCCAGCGCGTCACCAATAACGGTAAGTGTACGCAGGCCCAAAATATCCATCTTGAGCAGGCCCTGTTCCTCCACCTGTTCTTTTTCAAACTGGGTGGTTAAAATATTTTCACCTACTTTAAAGCAGGGCATATAATCGGTAACCGGCGCCGGTGCAATAACCACACCTGCCGCGTGGGTGCCGGTATGGCGCGGCATACCCTCCAGCTTTATCGAAATATCTATCAGCTCGTGTATGCGATCATCTTCTTCGTACAACTGCTTTAGCTCGGCAACCTCCTCCAGAGCTTTGGGCAGCGTAATGTGCAGGTCATTGGGTATAAGCTTGGCAATGGCGTTAACCTCGGGTATCGGCAAATCAAGCGCCCGGCCAACGTCTTTAATAACCAGCTTAGACTTCATTGTACCAAAGGTAACTATCTGGCCAACTTTGTCCTCGCCGTATTTTTCTACCATATAATCAATAACTTCGCCGCGGCGCACCACGCAAAAGTCAGTATCAATATCCGGCATACTAACACGTTCCGGGTTCAAAAATCTCTCAAAAATAAGGCTGTACTTTATCGGGTCAATATTGGTAATGCCCAAACAATACGCCACCAGGCTGCCCGCCGCACTGCCGCGCCCCGGCCCCACACGTATGCCGCTTTTATGGCAAAAGTTAATTAAGTCCCACACTACCAAAAAATAACCGGGAAACCGCATATGGTTTATAATGCCCAGCTCGTAATCCAAACGTTCTCTAAGCTCCGGCGTAACTTCGGGGTAACGCTTTTTTATACCCTCCTCGCACAGGTAGCGCAGGTAGGTTTCCAGATTATATCCCTCCGGCACGGTAACTATCGGCAAGTCGGCCTGCGGGTGTTTATCCAAATTTATATGGCAGCGTTCGGCAATTTTTACGGTATTTGCCAACGCTTCGGGCCATTCGCCAAACAGTTGGTTCATTTCGTCCGGCGTTTTTAAATAAAACTGATTATTAGGAAACCGCATACGTGTCGGGTCATCACGCAGGCGGCCGGTTTGTACGCACAGCAGCATATCGTGCCATTCGGCATCCTCGCGGTCTATATAATGGCAGTCGTTGGTACACACCAAACCAATGCCCAAGTCCTGCGCCAGCTTTATCAACTGCGGATTAGTAAGCACCTGCTCCTCAAGTCCGTGGTCTTGCAGCTCTATAAAATAATTATCCTTACCAAAAATATCCAGATATTCTCGCGCAACATCATAGGCAGCCTCCAAATCGTTATCCAGCATACTTTGGATAACCTCGCCCGCCAAACAAGCCGAAAGACATATTAAACCTTCGGAATACTGCCGCAAAACCTCGTGGTCAATACGCGGCTTGTAATAAAAGCCCTCTAAATAAGCAATGGCATTAAGCTTACACAAATTGCGGTAGCCCTGCTGATTTTCGGCCAGCAGCACCAAATGATACGCACTTTTATCCTCTTTACCCTCTTTTAAAAAGCGAGAACGCGGCGCCACATAAAATTCGCAGCCCACCACCGCTTTTATCGGCGGCAAACCCTGTGCTTCGCGCTCTTTAGACACTTTTTTACATTCTTCGTAAAGCTTCAGCACACCAAACATATTGCCGTGGTCGGTAACCGCCACCGCCGGCATATTTAAAGACGCGCATTTTTTTACCATATCCTTAATGCGCGCCGCTCCGTCCAGCAAAGAATATTCGCTGTGATTATGCAAATGAACAAATTCTACCATATTTTTTTACCTGCTGTATTTTAACTGCTGTTTTACTTACGTTTTCTACAAAATCTCCATATATCGACGTTCGGCAAAGCTGCAATATTTATCGCCGCAAACAATAAAATGGTCTATCAGCTTTACATTTACCTCACCCAGCGCCTGCATACAACGCTTAGTCAGGTCAAAATCTTCTACACTGGCTTTTAAGCGCCCACCCGGATGGTTATGCGCCAACACCGCGGTGCGGGCCTTATGGCGCAAGGCCGCCTGCACCACCTGTGCCGGGGCAATATGCACCGAACCAACATCGCCACGCCCCAAACGCACGGCATTTATAAGCTGCAAATTAGCGTTAAGGCAAATTAAAAAAGCCGTTTCGGTGGTTTCCCCGGCAAACAGACGACAAACATATTCTGCAAAAGCCTGTGTTGCCCCAAAAATCGGCTTATCACGGTTTTTATCACGCTCTACCCTGCCTAAAAGCCCGGGCAGCATACACAACATAAACGCGGTTTTATCACCAACGCCGGGCACCGCGCGCAAATCGTCATAATCGGCGCCCAAAACCGTGCTTAAAGAACCAAAATGCGCTATCAAACGGTGTGCCAGCTCGTTAGTATCTACACGCGGCAGCGTAAAATAAAGCAAAACCTCCAGCACCTCGTGGTCAGCAAGGCTGTCTAACCCGGTATTTAAAATCCGCTCCTTCATACGGCTGCGGTGCCCGCTGTGCAGGCTGCCATCCCGTTTGGGCAGCGCACCGTCAGCCTTACCCGTTGGCGTTTTAGGCATTTAGCATAGTCCTCCGTTTAACGCTTTTTTGTTTGTTCGCCGTCCTCTCCGGCATTATCATCGGCATTGTCAGCGTCAGCACCGTCGGCATCAACCGGCTCATCGGCAGGTTCATCATAAAACAAACGCTGCACTGCCTCCTGCATAGCTTCTTCGTCAATTATCCAATAGCTGGCATCCAGGGTTTGGCTGTGGCCGGCAACGGTTTCGTTAACAAAGCCGTTGTCAAGGTCTACATCCTTAAAATGGTTTACCAGCGCCATAAGCTGCACCGTAGTAAGATCAGTGTCAACCATATCAAAAATCTGCTCTACAAGCTGCGGCAGCTTGGTAGCGGTATCCATACTAAGCACACGTTCGTAAACCGCCTTTAAAAACAACTGCTGACGTTCGGCACGCGCAATATCACCGCCGGCATCGTAGCGATACCGCACAAAACCCAGTGCCTGCTGTGCATCCAAAAGCTGGTAGCCGGGCTGCAAATCAATATCACCGTACCAGGTGTGGGTCTTCATACGGCGCGGCACATCAATATAAACACCGTCCAAAATCTCCACTATCTGTTCAAAACCGGCAAAATTGGTAACCGCATAATAATCTATCGGCACACCAAGCAGTTGGCTTACGGTTTCCTTGGTAAGGTCAATGCCGCCATACGCAAAAGAATGATTTATTTTGGTGGGATATTTGCGGCCGGGTATATCCACACGGCTGTCCCGCGGGATAGAAAGCACATTTACGTGGTCATTCACCAGATCAACATTAAACACCATAATGCTGTCGGCTCGCCCCGACCCGTTTTCATCGGCATCGGTGCCAACAACCAAAATATTTATGCGGTCCTCAAGATATTTGGTTTCCTGCCTGTCCGGCACAATCTGGTTTATGGTCTGCTGGCTCATCAGCTCTAACCCGATAAGGGCCACCACCACTACTACCAAAAAAATTATCAAAAATTTAAGTATACGGCCACTGGCCTTGCTTTTGGGCTTGTCAGCCTGCGGTTCTGCATTATTTTTAGCCATAATTTCCTCCATAAAACGCAACACTATCCAGCAAAAATATTACTTTTTATTTTAGCACAAGCCGCTTATTTTGACAATATCTTATTGAAAAGCTTGTATATAAAAAAATAACCGCCGGGCTATACAAGCCGCAACGGTTATTTTAATTTTTATGTTTTCAGCATAGCCATCTGCCACGCGCCCAAAGCACCAATTGTGCGGCAAATTGCCGTGCAAACTGCACTGACAGTGCGCGTCACAGACAAAATCATCTCACGACAAATATATGCCGCTGTTGCCCCCTGTGATTAGATGTGGTAGTTGGGAGCTTCCTTAGTAATCTGTACATCGTGCGGATGACTTTCTACCAGACCGGCAGCAGTAATCTTAACAAACTGCGCTTTCTCCTGCAAATCACGGATAGTGGGTGCGCCGCAATAGCCCATACCGGCGTGTACGCCACCCATCATCTGGAACACACTGTCGGCAACGGTGCCCTTGTAAGGTACACGGCCCTCAATGCCCTCCGGAACCAGCTTGGCGTTGTTGGCATTATCCTGGAAGTATCTGTCCTTAGAGCCCTGCTTCATAGCGCCCAGAGAACCCATACCACGGTATACCTTAAAGTTACGGCCCTGATAAATTTCTACCTCGCCGGGGCTTTCTTCGGTACCGGCAAGCAGGCTGCCCAGCATTACGCAGCTTGCGCCGCTGGCCAACGCCTTAACAATATCGCCGGAAAATTTAATGCCGCCGTCACCGATAATCGGCACGTCATACTTCATAGCTACTTCGGCAGCATCCATAATAGCGGTAATCTGCGGTACACCAATGCCGGCAACCACACGGGTAGTACAAATGGAACCGGGGCCAATGCCTACCTTAACAGCATCTACGCCGGCCTTTATCAAAGCTTCGGTAGCTGCGCCGGTAGCTACATTGCCGGCAACAATATCCACCTGCGGGAACGCCTCACGGATTTTGGCAACCTGACGGATAACGCCCAGAGAATGGCCGTGTGCAGTATCAATAACCAGAGCATCAACACCGGCGTCAATAAGTGCCTGTGCGCGCTCAAAAGTACCGGCACCCACGCCAATGGCAGCCGCTACGCGCAAACGCCCGTTAGAATCTTTGCAGCTATTGGGATATTTTACCATCTTTTGAATATCTTTAATGGTAACAAGGCCCTTTAACATATAATTTTCGTCAACTATCGGCAGCTTCTCAATACGATGCTGCTTTAAAATGTTTCTTGCTTCGTCTATCGAAGTCCCTGCCGGGGCGGTTATCAGATTTTCGGTGGTCATAACCTCCTTAATCTGACGGTTTACATCCTCCTCAAAACGCAAGTCACGGTTAGTTAAAATACCTACCAGCTTGCCGTCTACGGTTATCGGCACACCGGATATACGGTAGCGGGCCATCAACTGCAGGGCATCGGCAATAGTATTGTCCGGCGACAAAAATACCGGGTCAATAATAATACCGTGTTCCGACCTTTTTACGCGATCTACCTCGGCAGCCTGCGCCTCTATCGACATATTTTTGTGAATAACACCAATACCGCCCTCACGTGCGATAGCAATAGCCATTCTGTACTCTGTAACAGTATCCATACCGGCGCTTACCAGCGGAATATTCAACTGAATATTGCGAGTAAACCGCGTTTTGGTGTCTACCTCGTTGGGCAACACCGAAGATTCTGCCGGGATAAGCAGCACGTCATCAAAGGTCAGCCCTTCTTTGATAATTTTAACAGACAAAACAAGCACCTCCTAAATTTTCTGCAATGTATTCATTTTCTCTATTTTACTCTTTCCGGCACTAATTGTCCAGCCTATTTTGTGTACAAACTGCATTTTTTCGATTTATTTATTTTTTTGTGCCCAACAATGCCCGCCGCCAAAGGTCGGCTAACGCTCCCGCTATCGGCAGTTTTAACCCCGTTTGCCGCAACAAAAAAAGGCCCTGCCGGCCACCAAAGTGCCCGCAAAGCCCCTTTTATCGCTATTTTAGCCGCGCCCGCCAGGCAAACTGCGCCAACTGCCTGTTTTGTTTGCGCAGCCGCTGGTTTTCTCGCTGCAAATTACTCAGCGCCACCTGCTTATCCTGCTCAGTGCGCTCCAACAGGCGCATCAGCACCCTTCTGGACAAACGCATCTGCTCCAGCCGCTCCTCTAAGGCTTCTACCCTTTGGCGCAGCAGTTGTTCGGCCACGCTTATATCTCTGTCTGTACCAAAGCCCGGCACCAATATCAGCTTATCTGCCTGTTCCTGCACAAAGCCGCCCCCTTGCAACTGCATTTGCCGTTAGTATATGCCGGTGCCGCCGCCTTTATAGCCCGGCAGCCCTGCCAAATTGCGCCAAATTAACAGCCCTGCCGCCGGTATCGCGCCAGCAGTGCCGCCAGCTCAGCTTCATCGGCAGTATGGCTGCCCAACCCTTCGGTGTGGTGGTCAGACCCGCCGCTTACCGCCAAACCGTAGTCAGCCGCCATTTTGCGGTAACGCGCTTCGTCTGCCGGCGTGTGGTCAGGGTGGCTAACCTCTATGCCATCTATACCTGCCGCCACAATAGCGGGTATTACGGCATCATTGCCAAGCTGTATGGGATGTGCCAGCACCGCCACCGCGCCGTTGTTATGCAGCAGGCGCACCGCCTCATCTACCGCCAGCTTTAAACGCGGCACATAGGCAGGCCGCCCCGGTGATAACCAGCGGTCAAAGGCTTCATCGGTATCGGCGGCATAACCAGCTTCGGCCAGTTTGCGGCCAATAAGCCCCCGCCCCAAAGATCCACCATCACTGTAGGCTGCCGCCAAATCGGGCAGCGGCATACCCATATCCGCCAAACGCTGCAAAATTTGCTGCCCGCGGCGCAGGCGATGTGCTTGCAGCTCAGCCAGACGCGCATACAGCTCATCGCCCGGTTTTTCTACAAAATAGCCCAAAATATGCGCTTCCGTCGCCCGCCCGTCCACCGTCACCTCACACGACAGCTCTACCCCGGCAATAAGCCGCATATTTAAAAGCTCAATCGCCGCACCGGCCTCATCAAGGCCGCTCAAGGTATCGTGGTCGGTTATCGCCACGCCGCCAAGCCCCAAAGCGTAAGCCATATGCACCAGCTCGCCCGGCGTAAATGCCCCGTCTGATGCCGTTGTGTGCGTGTGCATATCAAACCTGCCCTTTAACATAAAAGCACCTCCCCATCATCTATATATTAACCTGTCAGCGCCGTTTTTACAATAAAAAAGCGCCGATATTAAACCGACGCTTTTAAAATTTTTATTTACTGCCCAACTTAGCGGTGGGTAGAAAAATATTCCTTTGTCATCTTTACTACCGTGCCGGAAAGTAAGAACAACGCGATAAGGTTGGGTATAGCCATCAAGCCGTTAAAGGTTTCGGCGATGCTCCACAGCAGGCCCAAATCTACCGTAGCACCGGGTATGGAAACCAAAACGTATAAAAACATAAATATTTTAATAAACTTGCCCTTGGTTAAAAATGCCAGACAACGTGCACCATACAGGCCCCAGCTAATGATAGTGGAAAAAGCAAAGCAGCACATAGATACCGCCATCAAAATGGATACCCAGTTACCGTACACCGTGGTAAAGCCGCTGATAGTAAGCTCGGCGCCGGCAGCCTGACCGTAAACAATTTCTGTACCGCTGCACAAAATTGTCAGCGCCGTAATAGAACAAACAATAATGGTATCGGTAAAAACTTCAAATATACCAAACAAACCCTGATGCACTGCACCCTGCGTGTTATCGGAGCAAGCGTGTGCGATAGAACCGGTACCTAAGCCGGCTTCGTTAGAGAAAATACCGCGGGCAACACCCTTTTGCAGGCACAAAAATGCACTGCCCACAATACCGCCGGTTACGGCAGCCGGGTTAAACGCACCGTAAAAAATCGAATAAAAAACTGCCGGCAAACGGTCTGCATTAAGCACAATAACACCAATGCCCAAAACAAAATACATAACCACCATAAAAGGCACCAGCTTTTCGGTAACGCGGCCGATACGTTTTACGCCGCCAAACAAAATAAGCGCCACCAAAGCAGAAATTATGCAGCCGATTACCAAGTTGCTTATAGTTGTAGATTCGGGCGTTATTAAGCCGTAGCTTATAAGCGCCGTGTTAACCGCCGAAACAATGGTGTTGGCCTGTGTGGCATTACCGGTGCCAAACACGGCACACACGCCAAAAAACGCAAACAAAAACGCCAGAAAATGCCAGTGCCTGGGCAAACCGTTTTTAATGTAATACATAGGGCCGCCCACAACCTCGCCGTCTTTATTGGTCTCGCGGAAGTGTACCGCCAGCGTTACTTCGGCAAACTTGGTACACATACCCAGCAGGGCCGACATCCACATCCAGAACACGGCACCGGGGCCGCCAATGGCAATAGCACCGGCCACACCGGCAATATTACCGGTGCCTACCGTGCCGGCCAGCGCCGTACAAATAGCCTGAAACGGCGTTATCATACCGTCTGATGCCTGACCACGGTGAAAAATCTTACCGACAATTTCCTTAAAGGCATAGCCAAAACGCCTTACCTGCACAAACCCGGTACGAAACGTTAATAACAAACCTACGCCCAAAATGCAGACAATAGCCGGCAAACCCCACACAAAGCCGTTTACTGCATCGTTTACCGTTTTAATAATGCTTACAAACCCCGTCATATCCATCTTTTTTCGTCCCCTCTTCTTTTAAGCTCGCCGCTGTTTGGCCCAAAAAAAACAGCCGTTGCACAGCGGCCTTAAATCTTCTTATATAATATTACCACATTTTTTGCTTAATGTATACGCCCAACCGCAAAATACACACTTTTGCGCCAAAATTTTGCCGTCAACCACAAACATTTGCGTTATGCCAGCCATTTAACACAAAAATTTACGGCAAAACCGGGCTTTTGCCGTTATCAGCACAGCAGTATGTCCACCCACGGCGGACATACAAAAGGCAGGGTAAGCCACCCTGCCCCATAATTATCAACTTAAAACGCACGCACCCGGCGCTGCACCGCTTCTATTTTTATGGCCTTGCCATCAGCGGCAAATTCCAGCAGGGCACCGCACAGCATTGCTTCACCTTCGGCCACATTAAACGGCGTAGGCCGCCCCGTAAGGTAACGGTTTATCACCTCGTCGGCCTCCACACCCAATATCGAATCCACCGCGCCGGTCATACCAAGGTCTGTAATATACGCCGTGCCGCGCGGCAGCAGTTGGGCATCGTTGGTTTGCACGTGCGTATGCGTGCCCCAAACAGCCGTCACCCGGCCATCAAGGTAACGCGCCAGGGCAATTTTTTCCGACGTTGCCTCGGCGTGAAAATCCACCAGAATTATCGGCGTTTGCTCCTGTATCTCCTTCAGCAGGGCATCGGCCCGCTGAAACGGACAATCCAGCGCCGGCATATTCATACACACGCGCCCCAGCAGGTTTATCACCGCCACCTGCACATCACCGCAGGGCACCAGCCGGTACATTTTGCCCAGCGTGTTGGGCGGCAGGTTTGCCGGGCGCACCAGTCTGTCCTCGTGCGCCAGCAGGGTTAAAATATCACGGTTGCCAAAAATATGGTTGCCCAGCGTTACCGCATCCACGCCTATATCCTTGTAAAAAGCCATACCCTGCCGATTAAGACCACGCCCGCCGGTAGTGTTTTCGCCGTTTACCACGGTAAAATCAACATCAAGCTCCCATTGCAGCTCCGGCAGGGCTTTTTCCAGTGCCTGACGGCCGCAGCGGCCCACTACATCACCAATAAGCAGCGCCTTATAAGTTTTGTTCTGCACCATCTTTTTGTTCTCCTGCCTCTGTGTTTTCATCATCTATGACCACATTTTGTGCAACATCCTGCGCAATTTCCGTCAGATATTCGTCGATTTTGGCCAACAACTGCTCGCGTCCGTCCCTGTTCACCGACGAAAACGGTATAATCTCACTTTTTTTGGCACCCAACGCCTTAGATATCACCGTTAAATGCTTGTCACGCGCCCCGCGGCTTATTTTATCGGCCTTGGTAGCCACCAAAAGGCAACGCACACCGGCAGCGGTAAGCCACGCCCACATCTGCTTGTCCAGGGCACTGGGCTCGTGCCGAATATCCACCAACTGCACAAACAGAGTATCACTGCGGTAGCCGTGCATAAATTCTTCAATCATAAAACGCCAGTTTTCGCGCTCCGACTTTGCCACCTTGGCGTAGCCGTAACCCGGCAGGTCTACCAAGTACCACGCGCCGTCTACATCATAAAAATTGATGGTGCGCGTTTTGCCCGGCTGGGCGCTGGTGCGTGCCAAATTTTTACGGTTTAACACCGTATTTATCAACGAGCTTTTGCCCACATTAGAACGCCCGCAAAAAGTAACCGCCGGCAGCTTAATATCGGGGTACTGCGACGCTTTTACCGCCGTCAGCAAATAGCTTGCGCGTTTTATCTGCATATTTTTCTTCCTTAACAATAAAAATATTTTGTAATATTTGGCTTAAAGCAGGGCTTCCTTCAAAACCTCGCTCAGGTTTTCCACCGGCACAAACCGCACGTTATCGCGCACAATTTGCGGTATATCCGGCAGGTCGCGCCGGTTATCCTTGGGTATTATCACCGTTTTTACGCCGGCCCTGTGCGCGGCAATGGCTTTTTCTTTAAGCCCGCCAATGGGCAGCACCCGCCCGGCCAAGGTTATCTCACCGGTCATCGCAACGTCGTGGCGCACCTTACGGCCGCTAAAAGCACTGGCCAGCGCCGTTGCCATGGTAATACCTGCACTGGGGCCGTCTTTGGGTATGGCACCCTCCGGCACGTGGATATGTATATCCAGCTTATCAACTTCTTCCGGCACGTTATATTGCTTGCCGACAGAACGCAGGTATGTCCAGCCGGTTTGCGCGCTTTCCTTCATAACATCGCCAAGCTGCCCGGTTAATATAAGGCTGCCCTTACCCGGCAGCAGGCGTGCTTCTACCACCAGCGTATCACCGCCGGCCGCCGTCCACGCCAAACCGGTCACCTGCCCAACGCGGTCTTTTTTATCTATAACGTCATAATGGAACTCCGGCTCGCCCAAAAACTGCTTTAAATTACGGGCGTTTACCTTTAGCTGCTGCCAATCGCCCGCTACAATGCCCTTTACAGCTTTGCGGCAAATCTTGGCCAAATGGCGCTCTAAGCTTCTTACACCGGCCTCGCGCGTATATTTGCGTATAACCTCTAACAGCGCCCCCTCTGATATCGTAAGCTGCTTGTTGGTAAGGCCGTGTTCTTTAAGCTGGCGGGGCAGCAAATGCCGCCGGGCAATTTCCAGCTTTTCGTCCTCAGTATAGCTGTCCAACCGCACAATTTCCATTCTGTCCCACAGCGGCTCCGGTATATCCTGCTCTACATTGGCGGTGGTTATAAACAACACCTGCGACAAATCAAACGGCAGCTCCAGATAATGGTCACTAAAGGTACTGTTCTGCGCCGGGTCTAAAACCTCAAGCATAGCACTGGCCGGGTCACCCCTAAAATCGCTGGCCATTTTGTCTATTTCGTCCAGCAAAAACAGCGGGTTAGCCACCCCGGCATTTTTAATATACTGCATAATGCGGCCCGGCTGGCTGCCAATATAAGTTCTGCGGTGCCCGCGAATTTCTGCTTCATCGTGTACGCCGCCCAAGGATACCCGCACATATTTGCGCCCCAAGGCTCTGGCAATAGATGCCGCCAGCGAGGTTTTGCCCACACCGGGCGGCCCCGCCAGGCACAGTATCGGCCCTTTAAGGTTGCCGGAATGTTGCCGCACCGCCAGATATTCCAAAATACGCTCCTTAACCTTAGTCAGCCCATAGTGGTCTTCGTTTAATATGCGCTCGGCTTCGGCAAGGTCAATTTTGTCCTCCGAATATTTGTTCCATGGCATATCCAGCACCCATTCAATATAATTTTCCAGCACGCTGGCTTCTGCCGTCAGCGGCGGCATATGGCGCAGGCGGCCAAATTCCTTATTCAGGCGCTCCACCACATAGGCCGGCAGGTCAAGGCTTTCCATACGGCGGCGGTATTCTTCAATTTCACCGCTGCGATCCTCCGCTTCGCCCAGTTCACTGTTTATGGCGCGCAACTGTTCACGCAGATAATATTCCTTTTGGTTGCGGTCTATCTGGTTATGCACACGCACACCGATTTTGCGTTCCAAATCCAGAATTTCCGTTTCCTTTTGGATAATTTGCAACAGCAGTTCAATGCGCTCCGCCAAATCAACGGCTTCCAGCAGCTTTTGGCGCTCCGGCAGGGGCAAAAACAAATTGCCCGCCACCACATCGGCCAGCTCACCGGCGTTTTCTATAACACCCACACGGTTGGCAGCCTCGGCCGGGTATTTTTTGTTCAGCGTTACATACTGCGCAAACGCCTCTTTAAGGCGGCGCTTTAAGGCTTCGTGCAGGGCGGTTGTGTCAGTCGGGTCATCGTGATATTCACGCACCACCGCCACCGCATACGGCTCGCTTTGCGTATAATATTCGGCACGGGCACGGCAAATACCGCTTACCATAAGGCGCACAGTGCCGCCCGGCAGTTTAAGCACCTGCTTTACCTCGCAGATGGTGCCCATAGCAAAAACGTCGTCCTCCTGCGGGTCGTCCACCTGAACATCCTTTTGCATAGCCAAAAACAGTTCTCGCCCGGTAAGCATAGCTTCGTCCAGCGCCTGCACACTTTTGGCACGGCCAACATCCAAATGCACGGTAGAAAACGGAAACACCAGCATACCTCTCAGCGGTATCATCGGCATTTCTTCCAAACCGTCCGGCAGCTCCGGCAACGGCTCGGCTTCTTCAAAAATCTCCTCGCGACGTATCCCCTCCTCCGGAAACACCGGAAAATCGTGCGTCCACGCCGGTCTATTATTATCGTTTGGCATAAAATACCTCCGTCTTACTCTTTTAATGTGTCAACTTATATTGTACCACATTTATCTGCTGTTGGCAAACCATAAAAATTTCCGCAAAAAAAGCCGACGGAGCAACTGCCCCATCGGCTTAATGTTTATGCGGCTTTTGCCGCCTAAGCGCTGGTTTTTTCGTCCGCAGTCACCAGCAGCGGCGGCTGATGATTTTTCAGCGTATCCAGCGTTATTACACATTCGGTAACATCCTCGCGCGACGGCAGCTCATACATAGTATCCAGCATCATCGCCTCAAAAATGGCCCTAAGCCCACGCGCACCGGTTTTGCGGCTAAGCGCCTCGTCGGCGGCAGCAGCCAAAACATCATCGTTAAACTTAAGCTCTATGCCGTCCATTTCCAGCAGCTTTTTATACTGCTTTACCAGCGCGTTTTTCGGCTCGGTCATAACGCGCAGCAGGGCGGCTTTATCCAACGATTGCAGCGTTACCATTATCGGCAGGCGGCCGACAAATTCCGGAATCAAGCCAAATTTCAGCAAATCCTCCGGCATAACCTTTTCCAGTATCGCGTCTTCTTCGGCACGGGTAGCGGCAATTTCAGCGCCAAAGCCCAGTGTTTTGGTGTTAACACGCTGCTTAATAATATTTTCAATACCGCAAAATGCACCGCCGCAGATAAACAAAATGTTGGTGGTGTCAATTTGCAGCAGCTCCTGGTGCGGGTGCTTGCGCCCGCCCTGCGGCGGCACCGATGCAACCGTACCTTCTAAAATTTTAAGCAGTGTCTGTTGAACACCCTCGCCGGACACATCACGTGTTATCGAGGGATTTTCGCTTTTTCGGGCAATTTTGTCAATTTCGTCAATATATACAATACCCTTTTGCGCGCGTTCAATATCGTAGTCGGCAGCCTGTATCAGCTTCAGCAAAATGTTTTCTACATCTTCGCCCACATAGCCGGCCTCCGTCAGCGATGTTGCATCAGCTACCGCAAACGGCACATTCAGTATTTTAGCCAGGGTTTCGGCCAGCAGGGTTTTGCCGCAGCCCGTTGGCCCCAGCATTAAAATGTTGCTTTTTTGCAGCTCAACATCATCAGCCAAATTGCCGCAGCGTATGCGCTTGTAGTGGTTATACACCGCCACCGCCAGCACCCGTTTGGCGTTATCCTGCCCGATAACGTAATCGTCCAAAATCGCCTTAATTTCCTGCGGTTTAGGTATTTCGGCAAAATCTTCTTCGTCAGCAACATCATCAGCCTGATAAATATCTTCTTCAACAATTTCGGCACAAAGTTCAATACATTCGTTGCAAATGCACACACCCGGGCCTGCTATCAGCTTTCTTACCTGGTCCTGCGTTTTACCGCAAAAAGAACAGCGCACACGATCGGTATCATCTGGCCTCATCGGCATTTTCTCAGCTCCTCTTTACTTTACACCTTACAAGCTTCAGTGCTTATCAATAACCTCATCTATCAGGCCATATTTTTTGGCAGCCTCGGCACTCATAAAAAAGTCACGCTCGGTATCGGCGCAGATTTTTTTATAGGTTTGCCCGCTTCTTTCCGCCATAATACGGTTCAGCCTTTCCTTCATCTGAATAATACGTTTGGCGTGTATCTCAATATCGGTTGCCTGCCCTTGGGTACCGCCCAGCGGCTGATGTATCATAATTTCACTGTTAGGCAGGGCAAAGCGCTTACCGATTTCTCCGGCTGTAAGCAAAAAGGCACCCATACTGGCCGCCATACCAATGCAAATCGTGCTTACCGACGGACGAATATACTGCATAGTGTCGTAAATTGCCATACCGGCTGTTATAGAACCGCCGGGGCTATTGATATACAGGTGAATATCCTTTTCCGGATCTTCCGATTCTAAAAAAAGCATTTGGGCAATAACCAGGTTGGCAACATCATCGTTTATTTCGCTGCCCAAAAAAATCACACGGTCTTTAAGCAGGCGCGAATATATATCGTAAGATCTTTCACCGCGGCTGGTTTGCTCCACCACCATTGGCACCAACATACTCATCATAGCGTCCCTCCCCCAAAAAGTCTTAGAAATAGTATGCGTATAGACCAAAGGTTTATACGCATACCCCAAAATATCTGTTTATTTGCCGCAAATTATTTTACAATAGCGTTAGCATTGATAAACTCAATGGCCTTTAACATCTTTACATTGTACTCAAAAAAGCGCAACTGTTCGTTGGTAGCAAAGGTGTTTTTAATTTCCTGCAAGCTTTTGCCGTAAGCATCGGCAACTTCCTGCATCTGCTTATCCATATCAGCCTCGTCAGCCTCAATGTTTTCGGCCTTAACAATAGCCTCCAGCACCAAATCCTGCTTAACAGTCATCTCAGCGCGGTCTTTCTGCTTAGCCTTCCAGTCGGCACGGGTAGAATTGGTAATCTGGAAGAATTTTTCCAGGGTAAGGCCCTGATACTGCAACTGGCCTTCAAAATCGCCCAGCATCTGGTCAAGCTTGTCGTCAATCATAACAGCCGGAACATCAATTTCGGCATTGGCAACAACCTGTTCCAAAACCTTGTTGTTGGCAACATCGGTAGCCATCTGCTCTGCACGCTGGGTAAGCTCCTCACGCAGCTTTTCTCTCAGCTCAGCTACGGTGTCGCAATCCTCGCGCATATCCTTAACAAAATCGTCGTCTACCGGCGGCAAATCGCGGCGGCGAACTTCGTGTACCTTTACCTTAAATACGGCATCCTTGCCGGCCAGGTCGCTGCTGTGGTATTCTTCGGGGAAGGTTACCTTAACTTCGGTATCATCGCCGGATTTTACACCAATCAACTGATCTTCAAAGCCGGGAATAAAGGTGTGGCTGCCAACAGTCAGCGGGTATTTTTCGCCCTTGCCGCCGTCAAATGCAACGCCGTCTACAAAGCCTTCAAAATCAATCAGGGCCGTATCGCCGTCTTCAATAGCCGAACCTGCCGGCAGGTCTATCATACGGGCAATATGCTCCTGCATATGCTTAATTTCGTGGTCAATATCTTCTTCGGTGGGTACATAAACCTCTTTGGTGACCTCAATACCCTTGTACTGGCCCAGTTTAACTTCGGGCTTTACAGTAACAACAGCACTCAGCACAACATCTTTGCCGCGTTCCAACTGCTTAATATCAAAGCGGGGCTGAGCTACGGGGAAGATGTCGGCAGCGTCGATAGCTGCGGAATACAAATCCTGCAACATTTCCTCTAAAGCTTCCTGAAGCAGGGCGGTTTCGCCTACATAATTTTCCACAATCTTAGCCGGTACTTTGCCGGAACGGAAGCCGGGAATATTTACCTCTTTAGAGATTTTTTTGAGAGTTACCGCAATAGCCTGATCCAAATCGGCTGCGGCTGCGGTGATCTCCATTGTTACCTGATTGCCCTCGCGGGACAACACGTTTGCGTTTACCTTCATAACTGCAATTTTCCTCCTAATCTTTACGCGCGGGGGCATACCACCAAACTGCGTATCTTAAAAATATAAATATGTTTTTGGGCATAGCTGCCCTGCCAACATTAAAAGCCAAATTATATATATTCCATAGCGGCAGGGCAATTTCCTGCCGGCTAATTTAATTATTTGCTTAAACAAAAATATCGGCGCAAATTCCCAAATCGTCGGCATACTTTGCCAACACCGGCTGAACTTCTTCTGCCAAAAATTCGGCAGTTTGCTGCGGCGCACGGCCAACATAATTCTGCGGCTGCAAAATCTGCTGCAATTTGTCTAAATCGGTGCCAAAGGCTTCGTCGGCCGCAATAAGCTCCAGCAGGTTGTTATCCTTGCCCTCGCGCTTAACACGGTCGCCGGCCTGCATAGAATACTGACGTATTTTTTCGTGCAGCTCCTGACGATCTCCGCCCGCCTTTACGGCATCCATCATAATATTTTCCGTCACCATAAAGGGCAGCTCGGCCAGCAGGTGCTTTTCAATAACCTTAGGATACACCACCAAACCGTCGGCAATGTTAAGATACAGCTCTAAAATGGCATCTACCGCCAAAAAAGCCTCCGGTATGCTCAGCCGCTTGTTAGCCGAATCATCAAGGGTGCGTTCAAACCACTGGCTTGCCGCCGTAACCGCCGGATTAAGCGCATCTATCATCACATAGCGAGAAAGTGCCGCAATACGCTCCGACCGCATAGGGTTGCGCTTGTACGCCATAGCCGACGAACCGATCTGGTTCTTTTCAAAAGGCTCCTCAATTTCTTTAAGGTGCTGCAACAATCTAATATCATTAGAAAATTTATGCGCACTTTCGGCAATACCGGCCAAGGTGTTCAAAACAAAGGCGTCAAGCTTGCGGCTGTAGGTTTGCCCCGATACCGCAAAACAGTCACCAAAGCCCATTTTGGCAGCAATACGGCGGTCAGCCTCTTTAACCTTTTCGTGGTCACCCTCAAAAAGCTCCATAAAGCTGGCCTGTGTGCCAGTGGTGCCCTTAGAGCCCAACAGCTTTAGCCCGCCAAGCCGATACTCAACCTCCTGCAAATCCAGCAGCAAATCCTGAATCCACAGGGTAGCGCGCTTGCCCACCGTGGTAGGCTGCGCCGGCTGAAAATGCGTGTAAGCCAGCGTGGGCAGGTCTTTATATTCGGCAGCAAAGGCCGCCAGCTTGGCAATTACGTTTACCAGCTTTTTGCGCACCAGACACAGTGCATCGCGCATAATAATAACATCGGTATTGTCGCCAACATAGCAGCTTGTGGCCCCCAAATGTATAATGCCTCTGGCCTTGGGGCAAAGGTCACCGTAGGTATGCACGTGCGCCATAACATCGTGACGCAGCTTTTTTTCGTAGGCAGCGGCGGCCGCATAATCAATTTCGGCAGCGTGCGCTTTAAGCTCGGCTATCTGCTCATCGGTAATGTCCAAACCAAGCTCCTGCTCGGTTTCAGCCAAAGCAATCCATAGCTTTCGCCAAGTGCCAAACTTATTGTCCGCCGAAAATATAAACTGCATTTCTTTGCTGGCATAGCGCGTAGAAAGCGGACTGGTGTAATTATCGGTAGTTGTCATAGTAGATCTTCCTTATTATATGTGTATTATATGTGTTTTACGGCTGATGATACGTTGTGGGCGGCCGGCACAGTGCCCTGTATGCGCCCTGCGGAGCGGCTTGTATAACTTGTTTCAATCAAGGCTGAATAAAGGATTATCTATTCCCGCCCACCACCCTATATACCTTGGCAGGCAGCCTTGATTAAATTTATAGGACACAGCAGATGTGCCGCTATTGTCAATTCCGGTTTATAAACTTAGGCGCCGCGCAACTTCCTTATACGCCTCCACCTCTCCGCCCAAATCACGGCGAAAACGGTCTTTGTCCAGCTTTTCATCAGTTTTGGCATCCCACAGGCGGCAGGTGTCCGGCGATATCTCATCAGCCAAAATAATTGTGCCGTCGTCCAAACGGCCACATTCAATCTTAAAATCTACCAGCTTAATGCCTACCCCGGCAAAAATCTTCTGCAAGGCAGCATTAACTTCAAAAGCAATATCGGCAATTTCAGACAGCTCTTCAAAGGTTGCAAGGCCCAGCGCATTTATCTGGTAATCGTTTATCATCGGGTCATTAAGCGCGTCGTTTTTGTAGCAAAACTCCAAAGTGGGCAGCGCCAAAGTGGTGCCCTCGGCAATGCCATAGCGGGCAGCAAAGCTGCCGGCTGCAATGTTGCGCACAATAACCTCCAGCGGCACAATCTGCACACGCTTTACAATGGTTTCGCGGTCAGATATCTGCTCAACAAAGTGAGTAGGTATGCCTTTTTTGGCCAGTTCCTGCATCAGCTTGTTAGACATTTTGTTGTTTATAATGCCTTTTTCGTTGATCGTTCCCTTTTTGGCGCCATTAAATGCCGTTGCATCATCTTTGTAGCGCACCATATACAGGTTAGGGTCCGATGTTTTGAATACCTTTTTAGCTTTACCTTCGTAGAGCTGTTCTAAAACTTCCATGATAATCATTCCTCCTAAATTTTGCGTTTTTAGTTGATTTTTATATATTTGCAAAAGTTTTTATTTTTTTCAACAACGCCGTGTATACGCCGTGCGGCGAGGCTTTTGTAGCAAGAATTATAGCTAACTTTTATTAGAATACCAGAAGGGCAAGAGTACCTTAGATTTAGGTGAGTACGGCTGCGCGAGCGATTTAGGCGTACTGACAGTACGCCGCTGAGCCAAGCAGACAACGAGCCTAAAGATGGTGTGCAGTTGCCCTTCTGGGGCTATTGTCAATTACTTGCCAATATCTCGGTCAACTTAGCATTAACCTTCCCCGCATCCGCCTTCCCCCTGGTCGCCTTCATCACCTGGCCAACCAAAAAGCCAATAGCTGCTTTTTTGCCGGCCTTATAGTCTGCCACCGATTTGGGGTTGGCTGCCACAATATCCGCAATCAGGCTGTCCAGCTCGCCGTCATCGCTCATCATTTCCAGACCGTTTTCCTTAACATAGGTTTCGGGGTCAATATTTTCGGCATAAATTTTTTCAAACACGGTTTTGGCCGTGGTTTTGTTAATAGTGCCGGCAGCCACCAGTTTAAGCAGCTTAGCCAAATTTTCCGGTGCAAAATCCAAATCAGCAGGCTCTTTGCCATCGGCGTTCAGCAGCTTTAAGCCCTCACCGATAAGAAAGTTGGCCGCCTCTTTGGGCAGGCTGCAAAGCTCCACGGTTTTTTCAAAAATTTCCGCCAGATGACGGCTTCTAACCAGTTGTGCCGCATCATAATCCGACAAATTATACTCGGCGGTATAGCGCACCTGCTTCTGGTCGGGCAGCTCCGGTATGGTTGCCGCCACCGCGCTCAGCCATTCATCCGAAATATTTATCGGGGCCAGGTCAGGTTCGGGGAAGTAGCGGTAATCGTGGGCGTTTTCCTTAGAACGCATAGCATAACCTACGCCGCGTTCATCGTCCCAACGGCGGGTTTCCTGCACTACTTCGCCGCCATCCTCTATCAGCTCTATCTGACGGAATATCTCCGCTTCGATAGCACGGGCAATCGCCTTAAAGGAGTTCATATTCTTGGTTTCGGTACGGGTACCAAGCTCGGTATCTCCCACCCGACGAACCGACAAATTTACGTCGGCGCGCATCGAACCCTCCTGCATTTTACAGTCCGACACATTAAGGTATTCCATTGTAGACTTCAGCTTTTCCAAATAAGCCTGCACCTCGGCCGCCGAACACATATCCGGCTCGCTGACAATTTCCAGCAGGGGCACACCACAGCGGTTGTAGTCTATAAGCGTGCTGCCGCCTACGGCATCGTGTGTAAGCTTACCGGCATCTTCTTCCATATGAATTTGGTGAATACGTACCTTTTTGGGGCCGTTATCACCCATAATTTCTACATAACCGTTGCGGCATATCGGCAAATACAACTGCGATGTTTGATATGCCTTGGGTAAGTCGGGGTAAAAATAGTTTTTACGGTCAAACTTGCACTGCTGCGTAATAGTGCAGTTAGTGGCCAAACCGGCCGCAATAGCCTTTTGCAGCACCTGTTTGTTAAGCACCGGCAGCACACCGGGCATACCGCTGCAAACCGGGCAAACGTGCGTGTTGGGCTCGGCGCCAAACGCGGTGGAGCAATTACAGAAAATTTTGGTGGCGGTGTTCAGCTCCACGTGAACCTCCAAGCCGATAATAACCTCGTATCCGGTGTTTTTATAGCCTACCATTATTCTGCCTCCTTTAAAACAGGCTGCTTTTTATGCCAATCCGTATGCTGCTGATAAGCATACGCCAAATTAACCAGCTTTTCTTCCGTCATCAAATTACCCAAAAGCTGCATACCAATGGGCATACCGTCTTTGGCAAAACCGCAGGGCAAGGCAATGGCCGGTATACCTATCAGGTTTACCGATACCGTGTAAATATCCGACAGATACATTGCCAGCGGGTCGCTTAAACTGCTGCCCAGCTTGGGTGCCGTGGTGGGCGCTACCGGGCTTATAATTGCATCATACTTGGCAAAAGCATCATCAAAGGCCCGGCGAATAAGCGTGCGCACCTTTAATGCCTTTTGATAATAAGCATCATAGTAGCCGCTGCTTAAAGCAAAGGTGCCCAGCATAATGCGGCGTTTTACCTCTAACCCAAAGCCTTCGCTGCGGGTGGTCAAATACAAATCCTCTAAATCCTCAAAGCTTTCCGGGTGGTAGCCATACTTAATGCCGTCGTAGCGCTGCAAATTAGAGCTGGCCTCGGCCGAAGCAATAATATAATAAGCAGGCACCGCGTATTCAATCATCGGCATTTCAAATTCTTCCACCTCGGCACCAAGCCCGGTAAATTCCTCACAGGCGGTGCGTATGGCTGCTTCTATCTCCGGGTCTAAGCCGTCACCCAAATAATTTTTAGGCAAACCGATTTTTTTACCGGCAATATTATCATTAAGCGCCGCGGCAAAATCAAATTCTACCCCTTTAGCCGATGTACTGTCCTTTTCGTCATAACCGGCTATCACCGAAAGTACAGTTGCACAATCTTCTACGTTATGGGCAATCGGGCCAATCTGGTCAAGCGACGAGCCATAAGCCAGCAGGCCATAGCGAGAAACCGCGCCATAGGTGGGTTTTATACCGGTAAGCCCGCAGTATGCACAAGGCTGGCGTATAGAACCGCCGGTATCGCTGCCCAAAGCCACAGGGGCCAAACCTGCTGCCACTGCCGCCGCCGAACCGCCGGAGCTGCCGCCCGGCACTTTGGTATCGTCCCAGGGGTTTTTGGTAACCCCGGTATAAGATGTTTCGGTGGTGCTGCCCATGGCAAATTCGTCCATATTGGTTTTGCCCAACAGCACAGCACCCTCCGCCGCCAGCTTTTCAATAACCGTAGCATTATAGGGTGACATAAAGCCCTCTAAAATTTTAGAGCTACAGGTAGTAGTCATATCGGTGGTGGCAATATTGTCCTTAATGGCAACAGGTATGCCGGCCAGCTTGCCCTGCTTGCCGTCAGCCTTTTGGGCCGCCTGCTTGTCCACCGTATTATACGTGTGATACCGTGCATCGTATTTTTCAATACGTGCCAAATATTCGCCGCAGATATCTGCCGGAGCAACGCCTGCTGCCAGCTCGGTCTGCAAATCCTTTAAAGTTTTTTCCAGCATACTCATCCTCCTGCTTATTCTACCGTCTGCGGAACCTTAAAACAACCGTCAGCCACCGCAATGGCATTCTGCAAAATTTTGTCACGGCCAAAGCTGCCCGCCGCCACATCCTCGCGGAAAACATTTTCCACACCGGATACGTGCGTAAGCGGCTGCACATCATCGGTATCAAGCTGGTTTAAAACCTCCATATATTTCAGCACTCTGGTAAGGTCTTGCCCCATAAGCTCTTTTTCCTCGTCAGATAAACGCAGCTTGCTTAGCTCGGCCACATATTCCACCATTTTTTTATCAATTTCCATAATAATTCCTCCCGAAATTTCGGCGCTTTTGCAACAGGCAATATAATGCCTATTATTCATCTATACATTTTAACATAGGCAAAAACTTTTTTCAATACTTGCCTTAAACACTTGGCTTAAACCGGGCGCCTAAGCCATAGGCCTCGGGCAAAAAAGCTGCCCAAAAGGCGCGCAAGGTTTTTTAATCTGTAAAAATTTAATATAACCCTTGACAAATGGCTGAAAATCTGGTAACATAAACCTGCTGTACAAAGCATATTTGTGCTTATATGGTGGGTATGGTGAAGCGGTTAACACACTGGATTGTGGCTCCAGCACGCGTGGGTTCGATCCCCACTACCCACCCCATACTGGGGCGTAGCCAAGCGGTAAGGCAACGGGTTTTGGCTCCGTCACGCGCAGGTTCGAACCCTGCCGCCCCAGCCAAGAGGTCGGGCGCGACAGGGCTCGGCCTCATTTTTTATCTTTAATATGCGGATGTGGCGGAATTGGCAGACGCACCAGACTTAGGATCTGGCGAGTAATCGTGGGGGTTCAAGTCCCTTCATCCGCACCAAAGATCAAAAGTCGTCATTTATGGCGGCTTTTATTTTTTTTATACGCATGGGGACTTGAACCGGGTACAATCGTAAGCGTCCAAGAGAACAAGGCGCAGCCGCCGTTCGATTGGCATACGCGCACGATCCCGCCAGGGGGTCCCTTCATCCGCACCAAAAATCAAAAGTCGTCATTTATGGCGGCTTTTTGTTATATGCACAAAAACTTC